>JANYDT010000031.1 GCA_025359845.1 Acidimicrobiia bacterium | reverse complement strand
GAGGGTGCCGTCGGGGTCGATGTTCATGGTCCAGCCGGTGCCGTGAACTCATTGGTGGTGGTGGTAGTATTTGCAGAAAGGGCAGTGAGAACGCTCGTGTCGGGCCGAGCCAAACGTAACGCCCGCTTCTACGATGGACCCGGTGTCGGCGTTCAGGGTCCCGGTGAGCTGCCAGCGGCCGTTGAGTGTGGTGTTGAGGCGACGTGTTGTTCGGGTTCGACTGGTTCGGGGCCGTCGACAACGGCGGCGGCGTTGGCAGCCCATTGGGTCATGGCGATGCCGGTTTCGCGGACAGTCAACGGAGCCAGTACCGGGATAAGTTCGGGTTCGTGGGCTGCGAATAGTTCGACGTTCTCAGAGCGCAGGTTGGCGAGGATGGCTTGCACTTGTCCGTGGGCGAGTTACCCGGTAATCCACGCTTGGTGGTTACTGGTAGTTGGCGTAGCCGGCGCCCTTGTTTGCATATCGCGCTGGCGGTTTTGCGTTGCATCGAGGGTGCGGGCCACGAGCCACGACGCCATGTTGGTGGCGTGTGCCGACGCCCACAGCCCGTCGGCATCGAACGCCGCGACGGCGGCGGTGATCTTGGCGGTGAGGCGATTGAGGCAGGCCTACGGCGAGGGTGAGTTGAGGGCCGTCAAGGCCGAGTTCGAGACCGTTCACGGCGGTTTCGATTAGGAATCGGAATTCGTTACCAATCGAACAAGTGTACGCTATTAACATCACACAGCATGACGAATCGACGTCTATTCAGTGAAATTACTACCCCTTTCCTTCGCTATCGATTGAGGGATTATGCCGGTGATGGGCCGGCGTCCTTACGAAATCGGCCTGCTGAAAGACGACGAGGCCGGATCAGTCGGGCGGTTCGCTCGCTGCCCGCATCGCCTCAGCCCATCCGGGTCGCCGAGCCGAGGGCGGCAGTGGCACCGGGATGGCAGATAACAGTTCCTTCGTGTACTCGTGTTGCGGCTGTCGATACAGCGCCCTGGCCTCACCTATCTCCACGATTTTGCCGGCGCGCATCACCGCCACGCGATCAGCGATCACCTCGACGAGTGCAAGGTCGTGCGAGATGAAGAGATACGTGAGGGCACGCTCCTCCTGCAGCTCTTGCATCAAGTTGAGAACCTGCGCGCGGACCGACACGTCCAACGCCGCCACGGGTTCGTCACATACGATCAGTTTCGGCTCGAGGGTCAGCGCCCGGGCGATCGCCACCCGTTGCAGTTGTCCGCCCGACAGTTCGCCCGGGTAACGGTCGAGGGTGTGGCGTCCGAGCCCCACGCGGTCGAGTAGCGCGACAGCCTTGCGCATCCGCTCCAAACGCGGCATGGCGAAATGGACCCGCAGCGGCTCGGCCACCGATTCACCAATGGGCATGCGCGGGTCGAGCGAGCTGAACGGATCCTGGAAGATCATCTGCATTCGCTGACGAGCTGACCGGAGGGTGCGGCTCGACATGGCCCGCACGTCGGCGCCGTCGAACTGGACCGATCCCGCCTCGGGTTCGATGAGGCGCAGCACGAGGCGCCCGGTGGTCGACTTTCCTGCACCCGACTCACCGACAAGCGCGAGCGTCTCGCCGGCCTCGACGCTGAGTCCTTGAACGGAGAGCAGCGGCGCCCCTGCTGACGGCGCGTTACCTGATGGCGCAGACCCGTTCACTCGCCCACGATCCGTCGCGTCCCCAGCGCCCCGTGATCGACGGAACCCGGCGTCAACATCGGCTGAAACTGACGGTCGTTCAGTTGTAACGCGAAGTTGTGGTGGGTTGCAGGCCACTGAGTGTCACCGCAACGAGCCGCCGGACTGCGGCTTTCGTACGTAACCCGCTCGCAGCATTAAGAGCGTGGAGGCAGTAGGAGGCGAGTTCTTCCGGAGGAACGTCATCTCGAACTGTGCCCGTTCCGATGGCGTCGGAGAGCAGTTGCTGAATGAAGAGTCGTAGGTGCTGCGCGGCGACGTTCACGTGCGGACCCAGGTGCATCGAGGCGGCGAGTTCGTTGTCGTGATGGCCCCGCGATTCGTTTGTGATGAGCGCGTACCTCTCGAGAACGACGTGCAGACGTTGAACGGCATCTCCCGCCTTGTCTCTCGCATCGACGAGTTGTTTGAGATGCGAGACGATCTGACGCTCGTGGCATGCCAGCAGGATTGAAGCGACGTCCCCGAAGTATTTGTACAGCGTGGCACGCCCTATCCCGGCTCCCTCGGCAACGCGCGACATCGTTACCGCAACCAAGCCGTTCTCCGCAATCAACCCAGCGGTCGTGTCCAAGACGGCGTCGCGGACCTCGCGGCGATGAGTTTCGATCGTGTCCGTCCACAATTTCGGCACGACACAAGCATACCCGACGACGAAGTAAGAACAGAGTGAGGTGATGGCGACATATTGTATCGAATAACTGTTAGCCTGCCGGGAAGGCGCTGATGGTCACGCCGAGTCGAGGAGTAACAGTGAACGATGACATACCGCGGTATCCCGAAGCGAGCGCCGGAGACGCCTCGCCCGGACACCGACCAGCGGCTACCAGAACATGGTGGCAATACGCCCTGGCTGGCGTCCTCGTTGTGATGCTCGTCCTGATGGTCGGTTTGCACCTCGCCGGTGTCCTCGGTCCTGGTTCCCACTAATGGTCCAGGATGCGCCGTCGAGGCTGTCATCGCGTCAGGAGCGGCTACCAATGCGGTCCCGCTGGACCACGAAATGATCGAAGCCACCGGTCTCAGCAAGCGTTACGGCGAAACCGTGGCCGTCGACGATCTGTCCTTCATCGTGCCTCCGGGGCAAGTAACCGGTTTTCTCGGTCCGAACGGCTCCGGAAAATCCACGACGATGCGGATGATCATCGGTCTCGACTCGCCGACGGCTGGGGTCGTGACCGTGAACGGGCGACGCTACGGCGAGTACATCCGTCCCCTCCTGCAAGTCGGAGCGCTCCTCGACGCCCGCGCGATCCATGGCGGTCGCAGCGCCTACAACCATCTGCTGTGGCTCGCGCTCAGCAACGGTATTGCCCGCCGACGGGTCGACGAAGTCCTCGACCAAGTCGGGCTTCGAAGCGTCGCCACCAAGCGGGTGGGTGGCTTTTCACTCGGCATGTCACAACGGCTCGGCATCGCCGCGGCAATGCTCGGAAATCCGTCCATCCTCGTTTTCGACGAACCCGTGAACGGCCTCGATCCCGAGGGTGTCTTGTGGTTCCGAACCTTGATCAAGTCGCTCGCCAGTCAAGGCCGCACCGTGTTGTTGTCAAGCCACCTGATGAGCGAAATGGCGATCACCGCCGACCGGTTCATCATCATCGGGCGCGGCCGACTCATCGCGCAGACATCCGTCGAAGAACTCCTCGCCCGTGGCGACGGCGGCTTCGTGCTGGTCCGGTCGTCTCAAGCGTCAGCCCTTGCGGCGATGCTTAAAAACCGCGGCGCAACTGTCGAATGTCAGACCGATGGAACCCTCCGCGTGACCGCCATGACGACCGAGACTGTCGGAGCGATCGCCGCCGACATCGCAATCGTGCTTATGGAACTCTCGGCCCACAGCCCGTCGCTCGAAGCGACGTACATGCAACTCACCGGCGACTCGGTCGAATATCGCACCAGCGACGGTGCGTCTGCGTCGGACGAACGCTGACCCTTCATGCAAACGATCCCAGACGACATCACCCGACATTCCCGACACTCGTTGACCGCCGGGCTCGGCGACACTCTGCGCGCTGAATTCTGCAAGCTTCGCTCGGTCCGGTCGACGTACTGGACGCTCTTCGCCGCACTCGCGTTCAACGTCACGTTCGCCGCGGTCGAAGCCATCTTCCTGCCGGGTCGTCTCAGCGAACACGACAAGGCCACGCTCGACGGTGTACGCGTGAGTCTGGGCGGCAGTCACCTGTCGCAGATCGCGTTCAGCGTCCTAGGCGTGTTGTTCATCGCCAGCGAATACACCACCGGCATGATCCGCGTAACCCTCGCCGCAGTCCCGCGACGCCGACTCGTTCTCACCGCCAAAGTAACCGTCTTCGCCGCTACCGCTGTGGTCGCTGGGATCGCCGTGAGCTTCATTGCTTACTTCGTGTTCCAAGGACTGCTCCGAGGTGAGAATCTCCGGTCTTCAATCGGTGACCCGGGTGTCGTACGAGCACTTATTGGAGGCGGCCTCTACCTCGCCGTGCTCGGTCTGCTCGGTCTCGGCCTCGGCGCCATCATCCGGGCATCGGCCGGTGCGATCGCAGCCCTGTTTTCGTTGCTGTTCGTACCCCAGGTGCTCGTCCAACTCCTCCCAGATTCCTGGAAGACCGCGATCGGACCGTACGTCCCCATGGAAGCGGGAAGCCAGATCTTCTCCCAACACCGCGAAGCTGGCGCGCTCAGCCCATGGGTTGGCTTCGCCGTGTTCTCGCTGTACGCAGGCATCGCTGTCATCATCGCGTTCGTCCTCATCGATCGTCGCGACGCATAACCGACTGAACATCGTCGAACTCTGACTTCACCGCGACTGTCACGGCGCGAACACCTGCTGGTGCGGGGTGGGTGGCTGGTCAGTGATCGGCCGTTGGGCGGCCATTGTCGCCGGTCCTACACCAGCGAGAACGACTCGGTGTCGAGATCGAGCGTGACGAGATCGATAATCTCCCGGACGTTTGTCACGACAAGGACGGCCTGGTTCACCGACGAGCGCAGCGGCCCATGGCTGACTTGTGACGAGGTGCTCGAGGAGCAGTAGTCGGCGTCCGTGTCGGCGCGCATCCTCTGCCTGAAGCTTGGCCCCTGACGTCTCGCTCGCCTCGACGACGACCGTGCCCAATGACAGGCCGGAGGTCACGATGTTTCGCAAAGGAAAGGTCCACCGGGTTCCGCCCTGGCCCGGCCACCACTGCGACACGCACGCGCCTCTACCGGCCACCCGTCGTGCGAGTTCTCGATTCGAGTTTGGGTACACCCGGTCGATGCCGGTTCCGAACACTGCAATCGTCCGTCCGCCCGCGTCTAGCGCGGCGCGGTGCGAGACGGTATCGATCCCGTCGGCGAGGCCGGACACGACAGTTACTCCTGCCTTCGCGAGGCGGCCGGCAACGTCCGCGGCCTTTGCACGTCCCTCCTCGCTGGCCTGTCGGGTGCCGACCACGGCAATGGCTCGTTCGTCGGATTGGAGGAGCTGTCCGCGAACGAACAGCACGGGGGGACGGTTCGGTACCAGCCTGAGATTCAGCGGGTACTGCGCCATGCCCGAGGTGATGACTTCGACGCCACTACGGCTCAGCTTCTCGATCGACTCCGCCCAGAACCGGACACGGTTCTCGTCGATCGCGTTCAAGCCGGCAGTAGCTCACTCGAGATCTTCCGAGTTCGGTCCGATCAGGCCTTCGGGTGAGATCATCGATAGGTCACCATGAATGTGATCGAGCAGCTTGGCGGCGCGATGCGCCGATGACGACCCGAGCGTTCCACATAGTGCTTCGACGAACGCCAGCAGGGCGGGTCTGTCAGGTGTAGTCATCGATCTCCTTTCAGAACGTTTGTTCGGTCAACCTTAGCGCGTAGTACCGAGCGGGCGGACGGGGAATGTCTGACGCACATGATCTCACCACAGCCCGGCCATTCGTGGCGTGCCCCGCGCCGCTCACGGATGGTTCGCTCCCGGTCCCATTCGACTTCGACCGGTGGCCGCACCCGTTCGGTCCACTCGTCGAAGAGCCCGTCGAGGAGGCAGTCGTGCGGAAACCTTGAAGTTCGAAGGCTCGTTTGCACGCCCGGTTCACTTCAGGAACGACCGGTGGTGGCACTCGCCTTGGTGTGGGGGTCGTTCGCAACCGGGGATTCGGCAGCGTTGATCGGCTATGTCATGGCGGTGTAGAGGGCGGCGGGATGGTGCGGGTGGACGTGGCGAAGTCGAGGATGGTGGGTGGGCCGTCGGTGATGACGCGGTGGATTTGCTGTCGCACAGTATGCGCATCGTCACGGTGTCGAGCGGGGTCAGGCGCGAGTTGCACAGACCACCGTTCATCGTTTCACGTCGCGAAGGGCCGACTGAGCGGAAGAAAGCCAGGCTCTCCGATGTCGCCGACGGCCAGGACTTTCTTCGCGCGCCGGACCGAAAAACAAGAATTAGCAGCCTCACAACGTGCTCGGTCGGCGAGCCGAGAGAAACTCTGCGGCGCCGGCGCTGTGCATCTCCTCTTCGTGCGGCTCGAACCCAAGTCGCACGAACCAGCGCAGCCGTCGCTCCCCGTCCCCATCCTCCAGAGCATCGACGAACACCTTCTTGCACCCGACTTCGTGGAGCCACTCCACGGCCGCGACGATCAAAAGCTCGCCGATGCCGTGGTTTCGGTGGGCTTTGTCGACCGCGACCTCGTTCACGTATGCCGCGCTCGCTTCGAGCATCCCAGGCGTCGTGAAGCAATAGCCGACGACCGTATCGCCGACTACCGCCGTGACGAGTGACGCGTCAACCCAGCGGTTTTGATCACGAAGTTGACAAGCCGCCCCGGGAACGACGCCTCCCGGATTCGCAATACTTCGACGGGCCACTGCTCCATGGGTGCTCGTCGGTGTCGCCGGACTATGTAGATATTAAGCACCGTAACGGGCGACCATGCGCCGTTGATGGATTCACGGACGGTCGCGTGGCGTGCGATGGTCAGCAAGACGAGAACGTCGACACCGCCACCGCACCGCTTCGTCCCGCTCGGGACTGGCGGGGTCGTGACCGGCGGGCAGCCACGCATAGTTGCCACGCAAAACGTGTGCGGTGAGCCGGTCGTCAATGATCAACACAGACTTGGCTCAACTGACGGTCAGGTCTGGGTCGTCTGCGGCCGCGTTGTCGAGAGAGGCTTGGAGTGCACCCGTGCGGTCCCAGTTGTCGAACGCGCGAATGGTCGCGTCGCTGAGAGGTTCCCAGCGCCGGGCCATACGGGCCGGGTCGCGTCGTACCATGGCAAGAAGTTGTCGGCGGGCTTCGGTTTCGACGTGAACGCTCACAACCAACATTGTGCCCCAGTCGCCCGTCGGTCAAGACCTGCGCCGGCGGAGTCGAATTCGCGAGAACCGCACTGCAATCGTAAGACTCGTGTGAACCCACGAAGGGCAGCCGATCCGTCGGGACCAACATCGCGACGACCGAAGGACGGTCGCCTTTTCAGACCTTCGCGGGACGGGACAGCAGCGCGGTGAAGACCGAGAGCACACCGACTGCGGCCGCGAGCAGAAAGGCGACAACGAACGGACCCGATGCCGCTGAGTCGCCGACGATGGCGGAAAGGGCGGTTGCGCCGACTGCGACCCCCAGCGATCCAGCCATGCTGGCGGTGGCGTTGCCGACGCCGGCGTCGGCAACGTCGACCGAGTCGATCACGGCCGTGTACAGCGTGGTTTGGGTTGTACCCGAACCGAGCCCGGCGGTAATGAGCCCGATCAAGATTATGGGCAAGAACAGACGTATCGATCCGAGGGCGTAACAAGCCGTCGATCCCGCTTGCACGATGCATGAAACGACCAAGAGTTTGAAGGCGCCGAAGCGCCGGCGCAGACCACCCGAGAGCCATGCTCCGATTGAATATCCCATAGGTCGCACGATGATGAGATACGACGTGATCGATACGCTGTAACCGTATCGGCGCTGCATGAGCAACGGCGTGATTACCGACGTACCGAGCAGCGCCGATTGGGAGAGCGTGAGGTTGGCGATGGAAGCGCTGAATGAACGGCGCCGCAAGTACCGCAGCGGTAGCAGAGGATGGGAGTGGCGCGACTCGGTGACGACGAACAACGCGAACAAGACCGGACTGGCCGCAAGACATCCGACCACGACGGGATTGCCGATGCCCCATCCGCGGATCCGATTCACGCCGAACAAGAAGCTCGCCGCGCCGGTGCCGAGGAGCGCCGCGCCGCGGATGTCGAAATGCACGGCGCGCCTGGCCACGAGCGTCTCCGGCAGCACGACGAACGCCAAGACCAGAGCGAGCACACTCGGAAAGAACTGAGCCAAGAACACCGACCGCCATCCGATTTTGTCGATGAGCAAGCCGCCGACGGCGATTCCGATGACTGGAGATGCGCCCGATACGGCGGTGTAGATACTGACAGCCTTGATGCGCGCCGAACCTTCGAACCGGGAGGCGATCATTGCGTAGGCCGCCGGTCCACACGCGGCCACACCCATTTGGCTCACGGTGCGCACGGCGATCAAGGCGCCGGCGTTCCAGGCAAAGACGGTGGCCAGCGACCCCGCAGTGGAAACGGCGAGACCGTAGCGGTAGACCCGCCGAGCCCCCCACAGGTCACCAATCTTGCCAAATGTCGGAATCGCCACCGCGTAAGCAAGGCTCGGTGCGACGGTTACCCACGACACCACGCCGAACGTGCTGTGAAGGTCTTTACGGATGGTCTCGAGTGAGGTGATCAGTAAGGTGGTAGGGAAGTTGGCGGCGGCGATGCCCACAAGAAGCGTCAACAACACCGCTCGTTGCGGCCCGGCGATGGGACCGGTTGGGGCCGACCCGGTCACCGATGGCGTTTCCGAGTCGGGTGGCACCCGTCCATCATGGCCGTACGGGGTCACGCGCTCCGCTTTGCCGTGGAAGAAAGGGGATCGGGGGGCAGTGCTTCTACAGAGTGGCCCGTGCCGCGAATCGATCCTGGGCAAACGAGATGTCGACGCGCAGGCCAAAGGCTTCGCTTACCAATGGGCCGGTGATCACTTCTTCGATCGGGCCGGCGGCCACGGCGCGCCCGTCGCGCAGCAGTAACGCGTGGGTGAAGCCCGGCGGGACCTCCTCCACATGATGGGTCACAAGCACCATCGCGGTTACGGACGGGTCGTCGGCGAAAGATCGCAATTGCGCCACGAGCCGCTCCCTGGCGCCAAGGTCGAGGCCTGCCGCGGGCTCGTCGAGCACCACGAGTTCGGGATGGCGCATGCGCGAGCGCGCCAGTTGGACTTGTTGGCGCTCGCCTTCGGAAAGCACCCCGAACTGACGATCCGCCACGTAGCCGAATCCGGCCGTCTCGAGCAGGTCGCGCGCCCGCTGCGCGTCGGCCGGTTCGTAGGTATGCCACCACGTTTCGAGCGCGCCGAATCGAGCCGTCATGACGACATCGACGGCGGGCAGGGCCGGACGGATCTGTTTGGCGAAGGCCGCGCTCACCACCGAAACCCTTTGACGATGCAGGCGCCAGTCCACGCCGCTGCCCAGTTGCGCCCCCAAGAGTTCGAGGTCTCCCCGGGTGGGATGGAGGTAACCGGTGATGAGTTGCACCAGCGTCGTCTTGCCCGACCCGTTGGGCCCGAGCACGACCCATCGTTGCTCGGCCTCCACCGTCCAGTCGAGCCGGTCGAGGGCCCACGATTGGAGCGAGTCGTAAGACACGGAGACTTCACGGAGATCGAGGACCGACACGGGACGGGCAGCGTACCGGGATCGCACCGTACCGACTCCATCACAACGGGGCTCGCCGTACCGGGCCCGCTGCGGGGCGACGTAGTCTGCTCGGCCGTGTCAGCGTTGCCATACCGCGCCGTGCTCTTCGACTTCGGAGGAGTCCTCACGACGTCGCCCTTCCACGCCATGCGCCGATGGGCGGCCGACGAAGGCCATGACCTCGACGCCGTGCTCGATCTGTTCATCGGACCCGACGAAGACGGCGACCATCCGTTTCATCGAGCAGAACGGGGCGAAGGCGACTATCGCGACTTTCGCGAGCAGCTCGCAGGCCGGGCGGCGGCGCTCGGCATAGACATGAAGAACTTTGATGTGGCCCCCGTCATGGAAGTCAGACCCGAGGTGATCGAATTGGTGCGCATCGTCGGCGACGCCGGCTTCCGCACGGCCATGGTGTCGAACGCCATGATGGGGGTGGGGCCGATGACGCGGTCGCTGGCCCCCGTCGACGAGCCGTTCGACGTGGTGATCGAGTCGTCCCAAGTCGGCATGCGTAAACCGGGGCCGGGCATCTACAAGCTGGCGCTCGACCTCCTCGGCGGGCCCGAGGGTCCGGTCGCTTCCGAGCAGGCAATCTTTCTCGATGATCACGCGGGCCATATCCGCGGGGCTGAGGCGGTGGGTATTCGGTCAATCTTTGTTGACGACGATCCCAGGCCGGCTTTGGCCGAACTGCGTTGTCTGCTCGGTTTGGCGGCCCAGTGAGCGAGCCCCATGTGAGGCCCGACCGAAACGCCATTTCCGCGTTTGACGAGGATACTGTCGTGGTGCCGGTCGGTCCGGGGCGCTACACGGCAATGCTGAGCGACCGTTGGCATATCGGCGACAAGGCCAACGGGGGCTATCTCCTGGCCGTAGCGACGCGGGCCATGGGAGCCGCAGTGGCCGAAGCCACGAACCACGTCCATCCCCATCCGCTCACCATCACCGGCCACTATTTGCGCCCCGGCGACAGCGGTCCGGCCGAGATGGATGTCGAAGTGGTGCGAGTCGGCCGGAAACTTTCGACCGTAACGTCGACGTTCGTGCAGGCCGGCAAGGAACGCATCCGGGTCATAGGCACCTTCGGTCACCTTGGCGACGCGTCCGGTCCGACCTTTCCCGACTCCGGGCCACCGGATCTTCCCCCACCTGAGCATTGTCTCGCGCGTAGTAACGATAGCAACTTGCCCATGAACGGCCAGAAAATCATGGACAACATCGACAACATGATGGACCCCGCCACGAAGTTTCTGCGCGGAGAGCATGGCGAGCAGGCCGTGATGCGGGGCTATGTCCGCTTCGCTGATGGTCGCGAGCCCGACGTGTGGGCGCTACCTTTCTTCGCCGACGCTTCCCCCCCTTCGATTTTCGAAGTACTCGAGGAGCGCATATGGGTGCCCACGATCGAGCTGACCGTGCACGTGCGCGCCGTCCCCGCCCCAGGGTGGCTGAGGGCCGTGATGCGGTCGCGTTTCATACAAGACGGCTTCTTCGAAGAAGACGGCGAGCTGTGGGATTCGCACGGTCGACTGGTCGCCGTGTCGCGGCAGCTGGCTATGGTGTTTCGATCCTGACTCGCCCGTCGTCGGGCCGGCCCATAAGGTTGGCTGAATGCGAGACTTTCAGAATCGAGTGGTCGTTGTTACCGGCGGTGCCAGCGGTATCGGCAAGGCCATCGCCACCAGGTTCGCAAAGGCCGGAGCCCATGTCGTCATTGCCGACATCGAGGAGGCGCCACTCCAGGCGGCCGCCGAAGAGCTTGGAGCGGTGGGAATCCGGACCGACGTAAGTTCGCTCGCCAGTGTTTACGCCTTGCGCGATGCCGTGCTCGAACGCTTCGGCGCCGTCCATCTGCTGTGCAACAACGCCGGAGTCGGTGGTGCCGGGATGGCCGTCGACCTAACGGTCAAGGACTGGCAATGGGTATTGGGGGTGAACCTTTGGGGAGTTATCCACGGGATCGATGCGTTTCTGCCGACCTTGATGGCCCAAGCGGAAGCCCACATCGTGAATACGGCCTCGATCGCCGGACTCATCGCCTACCCCCGAATTCCGATCCACTACAACGCTTCGAAATACGCAGTGGTCGGTATCAGCGAGACCCTGAAAGGCGAGTTGGCCGAGACCAACGTGGGGGTGTCGGTGCTGTGCCCGGGGTTCGTGCGCACCAACATTCGGGAGAGCCAGCGCAACCGTCCCACCGAACTCCGCAACGAAAAGCGAAATGAACGGGGCCGGGCCATGGACGCCGCGGTCGTTGCCCAACTGTCGATCCCGGTAATCCAACCCGACGAAGTCGCCGCGCTGGTCTACGACGCGGTCGTGGCTGATCGCTTCTGGATCTTTACCCATCCCGAGCTCATGGCGGCTGTGGAGGACCGCTACGCCGGGGTGCTCAGCGACGCCAAGGCGATTGGGTGGGCGCCGAGCTGACCGTTGCGGCACCGAGTGGTTGTGCGTGGCACGCTATCGGCCATGACCTCGTCTCCCAACCCTGATGTCGTGCTGTGCGCCATCGAAGCCGGAATCGCCACGATCACGCTGAATCGGCCCGAACGCAACAACGCTTGGACTAACGAGCTGGGGGCCCGTTACCTCGAGCTGCTCAATGCGTGTAACGAAGACCCGGCGGTGCGAGCCATCGTGGTCACGGGGGCCGGCCGCAGCTTTTGTCCGGGGGCCGATATGAACATGCTTTCCGGCTTCGGCGCGCTTCAGGACGCCCCGGAGTCGCCCGAACCGCCCCGCGACATGATCGCCCCCGACACCCTTCCGAGCTATCTCGCGGCACTGATCGGCAAGCCGGTGGTCGCCGCGATCAACGGCGCCTGCGCTGGTCTCGGGCTCGTTCACGCCATGCTATGCGACGTGCGGTTCGCGGCCAAGGGAGCCAAGTTCACGATGGCGTTCAGCCAGCGCGGTCTCATCGGCGAATACGGATCGGCGTGGCTGCTGCCCCGCCTCGTGGGCCGTTCGCGGGCCCTCGATCTGCTCATGTCGTCACGGGTGATCCTGTCCGACGAGGCCCGCGATTTCGGGCTGGTGAACTTTGTGAGCGAGCCCGAGTACTTGCTCGACGAGGCCAAGGCCTACGCCCACGAGCTGGCCACGAAGTGCAGCCCGCAGTCGTTGGCCATCATGAAGCGTCAACTTCTGGCCGCCGAGGGGCAGTCCCTGCCTGAAGCAGTGCAGTCTGCGTCAAAGTTGATGAACTGGAGTCTGCGTATGCCTGACTTCAAAGAGGGCGTGGCCAGCTACCTCGAAAAGCGCCCGCCCGACTTTGCCCCATTTACGGGCAAGACGGGAGATCCCGACGAGGCCTGACTTTCTGGTCGTCGGCGCGGGTACCGCCGGAGCCGTTGTCGCGTCCCGATTGTCGCAGGCCCCGACCCGGTCGGTGCTGCTGCTCGAAGCCGGCCCCGACCATGGCTCCGCTCACACCCCGGCGGGAGTGGCTTCGGCCAATTTCCACCTGGCCGCGGCCACCCCGGGGCGCACTTGGCCCGATTTGACGGTCCGACGCCACCCATCATCGGCCCCCGTCGCGTATCTGCAAGGTCGAGGCGTCGGTGGCGGGTCGGCGGTCAATGCAATGGTGTCGATGATCGGCCAACCCGGCGACTACGACCGCTGGGTCACATTGGGCGCAACTGGCTGGGGGTGGCGCGACGTCGCTCCCGTGTTTGCCGCGCTGGAACGGGGGCGCCACGTGACGCCTACCGGCATCGCCGCCGCGCTCCGTTCCCCGAATGGACCGCTGTCAGCATGTGCTGACTACGACGTGCCCGGCGCCATCGGAATGGCGCCGGCCCGGCTGATGCTCGATGAAGAGGGGCGGCGACGTTCCACCAATGACCTGTATTTGGAGGCGGCCCGGAAGCGCCCCAACTTGGTGATCCGGGGCGAAGTGCTGGTCGACTCGCTCCTTTTCGCCGGTCCGGATGAGCGCCGCGTGGTGGGCGTCCGGTTGGCTTCGGGAGAAGAGGTCGAAGCGGCGCACGTCGTCTTGAGCGCAGGCGCGATCGGATCGCCTCGGCTGCTGTTGCGGTCAGGGATCGACCTTGCCGGGATCGGACTCGGGTTGCGTGACCATCCGGCGATGGCGTTTCGGGTGCCGTCGCCGATTGGCGCCAAGGACGGGCCGCTGATCAGCGCCGTTGGTCGTTTCTCATCGGGCATCGGCGGTGGCGAGTGCGACCTTCAGTTCTTGCCCGTCGATTGGGTGGGCGACGATGGCGACGGGAAGCCATTCGGCGTGCTTCTCGTAGCGTTGATGGAGGTTCGCTCGACGGGGCGGGTGACGGTCGACCAGGTTGAAGTGAACGCGATCGACGACGAACTCGATGCGCACCGGTTGGCGGCCGGCGTTCGCATGGCGGCCGATGCCCTTACCCATTTTGGGATCGCGCCGATCGGAGTCGACGCCACGACAATAGACGCGTCAGCTTCAACTGACGACATTCTCAAGTTCGTCGTAGCCAACCTGGCCGACTACCAGCATGCCTGCGGCACCGCCAAGATGGGCACAGCCCAAGACGAGTCGGCGGTAGTAGACATCAGTGGCGCCGTGATAGGCCATTCGGGGCTCTCGGTGTTTGATGCGTCGGTGTTCCCCGATTTGCCTCGCGCCAACCCGAATCTGACGACGGTGATGGTGGCGGAGCGCATGGCCGGATTTCGAATGCTGAGAGAATCCTGAGAGTCTGTGAATCCAGTGAGACGCGTGGCTTCGAAAGGTAGTCGGAGGGGCATTACGTTGCCTCCCATCGACCGGCACCGTGCCGAATCGCCATCCTCGGAGGAAACATTCTCATGATCAACAAGCGCCTCGCCGCTCTCGCCGCGATCGTCACTCTCGGCCTCGGCTCCACCGCCCCGGCCTTCGCCGCCACCAAAATGACCCACAAGCAGATGGCCATGCACAAGATGGCCATGCACAAGAAGGCTATGCACAAGATGGCTAAGTAGTCCTTTTTTAATACCGAACACCGTTAGGGGGGAGAGGAGATCCAGTGCAAGAAATCGAAAAGCGCCACTCGTTGGCTATTCGCTGGCTGCATTGGGTTAACTTTCCCGTCCTTACGATCATGCTGTGGAGCGGACTGCTGATCTATTGGGCCAACGACATTGAGCATGTCAAGATCGGCTCTTGGGTGCCGATCCGATTCTTCGGCGAAGGCTTCTACCGTCATCTGCATGTGCCGTTTCGACTCTCCGAAGGTATCGCCTTTCACCTCACCTTCGTTTGGGTTTTTGCCCTGAATGGGCTGATATACGCTATCTACCTTACGGTTTCGAAGTCGTGGAGTCATCTGCTGCCCCGAAAAGGCGCCGTCCGAGACGCCCTCTACGTCTTCTTGCATGACCTTCACCTGCGCCGAACGGCCCCTGAGACCGATGGTTACAACGCCGCCCAAAGAATTGCTTACACGCTGATCGTATTCATGGGCTTCGGGTCCATCATCACCGGCCTGGCGATTTACAAGTCGTCTCAATTCGGCCCGCTGACGAGACTGCTCGGCGGGTACCGCTTGGCCCGAACGATGCACTTCTACCTGGCCGTCGGTTTCGTCTTGTTCTTCGTCGTCCATGTCCTGCAGGTCGTGAAGGCCGGCTGGAAGAACTTCCGATCGATGATCGTCGGGTACGACCTCGTCGCCATCGAGTCACCCGAGACGAATGTTCCCGACACGAACGTCCCCGAGGCGGTGACCACTAATGGAACCGACCTCGCCGCCGCAGCCGTCCACGCCCTCATCTGAAGGTGAGGCCTCGATTGAAGTTCTGGAGTCCAACGAAACGTTGTCTGAGGGTGGCGACGTAAGCGAGGAGTTTCGGCGGCGGAGTCGCCGCGCCTTTCTCACGTTCGGGGTCAGCGCCGCCGCTGCTCTCGGGGGCTGGAAGTGGTTGACCGACCGGAAACCAGACGGCGGCGTGCAATGGCCGTTGCGCCGCGCTTTGAACGTCGATGACCGGCTGGCTCGCACCGTGTCGCGCCCGTCGGCCCGGGTAGCCACGCTGAGCGCGTCGGAGGCGCAGACGCTGCGAGTCAACGGACTCGATGGAATGGTCAAATCCGCTGATCCGGCGACGTGGAAGATCACCGTCATGCACAAGGCCGAGACCATGACCGAACTCACGATGGCCGATATCGACGGGCTGAAGCAACACACCCAAACAGTGCTTCACAAGTGCATCGAGGGTTGGAGCGTGCCCGTCACGTGGAGCGGCCCTCGCGTGAGCGATCTGCTGAGCGTGATTCAGCAGCGCTCCGGTATCAAACCCACCAAGTGGGTGGCGCTGGCCACGCCCACCGCGGGCTATTACGTGAGTCTCGACTGGCAGGCCACCCAGCACCCGCAGGCGCTCTTCGCCACGAAGCTCAACAACGAGGCCCTGAGCTTTGAACACGGCTCGCCCGTGCGTCTCGCTTTGCCCACCCACTACGGCGTCAAGAGCTTGAAACAAGTCGGGATCATTTCGTTCACCGATAAAGAACCGCCTGACTATTGGGGCGAACGGGGCTACGACAGGAACATGGCGTTCTAGGAGCCTCTCGTCAACTCAGGTTGACGAGAGCGACCCCGGCCGCGAGAGCGCGCATCTTGGCTTCGGCCACCGCTCTCGGTCGAGGCACGAGTCCGCAGTCGGTGCTGGCCCAGAGACGATCGGTTGACATATGCGCGGCCACTGCACTTAGCCGTTTGGCGACGATTTCTGGCGTTTCCACGTCGTCTGTCCCCACATCGATCACTCCGGCCGCTATCTCTTTGTCGCCGGCCAGCGCGACCACGGCCGGGTCGACGCCAGATGCGGCCAGTTCGATCGAGATCTGATCGATCGTGCTGCCGGCCAACAGCGGTAGGGTCCGGTGGTAGTGCGACCAGTCGGTGTTGTGGTTCTTCCACGCCAATACAACGGGTACGCCGTAGCCATAACAGATGTGCACGGCTCGCGTAGAGCGCACCCCGTCCGCCGCCATTTGTAGAGCATCGATGCCCCATTCGTCGACCTCGTCGAGGTAGATGTTGAAGCACGGCTCGTCGAACTGGATGATGGCGGCCCCGGCCTCGGCCAGTTCGCAGGCCTCGTCGTTGAGGACTCGCGCCATCTCGAAGGCAAATCTCCGGCGGTCGCCGTAGTGGCGATCAGCAAGAGTGTCGACCACGGTCATCGGTCCTGGCAACGTGACCTTGACGGGCCGGTCCGAAACGGCGATGGTGGCCTTCAGCGCGTCGAGCAGGACGGGGTGCGGACGACGAACCGGTCCGGTCACGATCGGGCCTGGCGTGTCGGCCTGGTAACGGCCACCGCGAGCCCTGACCCGCTCGGATCGAGTGAAGTCGATCCCTGTCAACCCTTCGCAGAAGCCCCAGATGTAGTGGCGGCGGCGCTGCTCCCCATCGGTCACGACGTCGAGCCCGGCGTCGATCTGGGCTCGCACGGCCAGACGGACGGCGTCGTCCTCGGCCTCGCGTCGTGTGGCGCCGGCCGGGGTCGCCGGCTTGGCGAAGACGCCGCCGGGCGCCGCCAACCACGCCGGTCGGGGCAAGCTCCCGACGATCATCGAGCGGATCATGGGCGCAACGGTACCAAAACCGGTACCCGTGCCAGCACGCCAGAAGGACCGATAGCTCCGCCGAGGACCAGCACCGCGGCAGAGCCCTCAGTGTCGCGTCGGAGATTTCGTGTGACGGCGGGCCCGCTTTGTGCCAAACTGGGCGACGCCGGGTTGCCGGAAGTACCAGGAGAGGTGCGAGAGTGGCCGAATCGGACTCACTGCTAATGAGTTGACTTGGGAAACCGGGTCCGAGGGTTCAAATCCCTCTCTCTCCGCCAGCGGTCGGGGGCTATGCTCTCGACCTTCACGCAGTATCCAGTGCCCAAGCGTTCGTAGCTCAACGGATAGAGCATCTGATTACGGATCAGAAGGTTGGGGGTTCGAATCCCTCCGGACGCGCCACACATAACGGCAGGTCACGACACCTGACAGGGTTTGGGTGCGGCGGGTCCCGGCGGAGGCATTGCCTCTCCGGCTAGGCGTTCCAAGGTGGCCGAACACGTCGGCGCGTGCTCGGCGGTGAGCTGAGCGGCGGCGTCGAGGGTTAGCGAGCTAGGAGCACGTTGAGCGCTTCGAGGCGGATCGGGCGTACTGCGCCGACACGTACTGACGTTGACTTCGAGCTGATCGAATTCCTCCGTACCGTCGCCGACCAGTCGACCCAGAGCGGAGAGCGGCATACTGGGCCCCAACTTGCGCCCGATCAGAGTCTCTATTCGTGGGAACAAAAGTCACATCCTTTGCAGCTGAATCGAGGGTCGGCCGCAGGGCGCGTGGGCTACTCCGGTGCGACCTCCAATTTTCCGCTGGAATGAGCCAAATATCCCTGCTCGATCATTCGGTGGACAGCGTCGTCGATCGCGGCGGAGATGTCCGGACCGGCTCGGGCCCAACCAAAAAGACGCGTGGCATGCATTCGGACATCTGCACGAGCGATGGATTGCGCGTTGTGGACCAGCCAATAGACAGCGTTCTCTAGTTCCTCGGGTGGCACGAATGCTACGCCGCGGACAGTCTCGGGATCGTTGGTAGGGATTCGAACGGCCTCGAAGACTTCACCTGGTCTCCGAAGGAAGCCCTCGACGCGCTCAAGCTCACTGCGACGGGCGAGCTCCTGGACAATCTCATCGAACGCTGCCCGGATGCGATGGCCGGCTCGGCCGACACCCCATGCTCCCCGCACTGCGCGAAGGACGCGGTTTTCGTGGACCGGTGCCTCGACCGCCAACACTTCGCGCACCATGCGACGTATGTCCGATCGGGAGTTCGGGTCGTGCATCTCGAACCGTAACTTGGGTGGCGCCGGGTCAGACAGGACGTATTCGGTCGCCCAGTCTGGAGGCGCGTCGAAGTCGACCTCGGCATGCACCACGACCGGCGGCGCGAGGAGGCGGCTGGCGAGCACCGGTTGGACGACTTCGCCTGCCACTGCCGTCTCGATGGCTTGTCGTAAACGGGCTTCCTGTCCGGCACGATCACGGAACCAAGAGATGCCCCAGATCCGATGGATGCGCCAGTCGAGTCCCTCGATCACTTGCTGTCGCAAGCGGTCACGATCGCGTGCGACCTTCGCCGAGTGGTACATGGCACCGTCGCATTCGACGCCAAGGAGGAACCGTCCTGCATCTCTGGGGTCCTTTACGCCGATGTCGATCCGATATTTTGCGAGGCCGACCTGAGGGACCGCGTCGTAGCCCCATCCTCGAATGACACGAAGCACCTCTTCCTCGAAGACGCTCTCGGCATCGCCGAGCGACTCCGAAAGATCGAGAGCGAGCGCTTCGATACCCCTCAAGCCGAAGTCCAGGTAGCCGCGGAGGTGGCGAACTCCGGGCGCTCGCAGGTCCAACGGGAAATCGCCCGGTAGAACTGAAGTCACGACCTCTACCCGTCGGCGGGCGCGTGTGATGGCGACGTTCAGCCTCCTCCAGCCACCATCCTTGTTCAGCGGCCCCATCTGAACGGTGAAGCTTCCGACCTCATCGGGGCCGTAGCCGACGCTGAAGATGATGATGTCACGCTCATCGCCCTGGACGTTCTCGAGGTTCTTTACGAAGAATCCTCGGAGGCGGTCATCACTGATCAAGGCTCCGAGCTCTGGGTGCCTTGTCGCCTGATGCTCAAGCTCGGCGAGGATTGCATCTTCTTGTGCAGCAGAGAAGGTCACGACTCCAAGTGACAGCAGCGGGTGCTGATGGAGATGAAAGAGGACCCTTTCCACGACCTTGGCCGCCTCGATCGGGTTGTCGCGCTGTGCTCCACGCCGGTAGGTGCCGTCTACCTTGAAGACTTCGAGGCCAAGATCGGGTGCCTCATGGGCGGCTCCCGGAAAGGTCCGGAGGTGGCCCTCGTAGAAGCGGTAGTTCGAGTACGTGATGAGCTTCTCGTGGAGGCTCCGGTAGTGCCACAGGAGCGGCAGCGACCGCAAGCCGCCTGCGCCCTTGCAAAGGTCGAGCACCGACTCGAAGTCCTCGAGAGCCTCGTCGTCGTACACGTCTTCATCGTCGCCTCCCGTGCTCCCAAAGAAGTTCGACGGTGGAAGCTGCTTCTGGTCTCCGGCGACGATCAACTGGTTACCGCGATATACGCAGTTAATTGCGTCGCTCGGCATGACTTGTGACGCCTCGTCGAAGACGACGACGTCGAACTCGAGCGACGCGGGCAGGTATTGCGATACCGACAATGGGCTCATCATGAAGCACGGCTTGAGCTGCCGGGCTACTGCGCCGGCACGATCCAACAGATCTCGAATTGGCATGTGTCGGCGTTGCTTTTGTGCCTCTCTCTGGATGATCCCTGCGACGCCGGCAAGCGACGTCGGCCTTCTGGCGGCACAAGCGTTGATGACGCGGGCCGCAGCATCCTCGACGAGAGCCACGTCGAGCTCGCGGAACCGACGCACCAACGCGTCGCGCTCGGAGGCTTGGACGGGCGAGAATCGGTCACGGTCCGACGCGATGACGCTGTCCGCCCATGCTTCGAGCATCGCACGCTCGACGATTCGAGGGACATCGTCATTGCTCCGCGGTTCTCGATGCAGAACCGGGTGACCGCCTGCAGCCCTGACTCGTCGAGGACCGACAAGGACTCCGCGTAACTCGGCCAGACCTCGATGTCGCCGATCGTGGTCGCTAGTGCACGCTCGCGGAAGTTGCGGGTGTGTAGTTTGGGGGTGTGTGGGTTGCGTTGCCGGTCGAGTTGGGTGTTGATGAGTTGGAGGAGTTGGGGCGTCGGGTGAGGGCGCATTCGACTTCGGTGCGAATGTTGCGTCGGTGTCGGGTGATTTTGTTGGCGGCGGAGGGGACGGTGAGCCGCC
>JANYDT010000248.1 GCA_025359845.1 Acidimicrobiia bacterium | reverse complement strand
TTCATATAAACGGTGAACGAGAATCCGCTTCGCAATTTGGCGAACGCGTTGTCGACGCCGTCACGCAGCAAAAATGCGGCACCGGCCAACGTGAGCGAAATACCCACGGTAATGATGGCGGTGATCGTCATGAGGGCGTTTCGCCACAGGTTCTGGCCCGCTTCGCGAACGACGTAAGTACCTTTTACCGCCATATCAGTCGCCGCCGTAGACGCCGCGAACCTGATCGCGGATCAACGCGCCCTGATCGAGCTCGATGACCCGACGCCGCATCGTGTCGACGATTCCTTGATCGTGGGTGGCCATGACGACAGTGGTCCCCGTCCGATTGATCCTGTCAAGCAACCGCATGATGCCAATGGAGGTCTGCGGGTCGAGGTTGCCGGTCGGCTCGTCGGCCAACAAGATGAGCGGCCGGTTGACGAAGGCCCTGGCGATCGATACTCGCTGCTGCTCCCCACCGGAGAGTTCGGTGGGTAAGGCGTCGGTCTTCTGGGCCAGCCCGACCAATTCGAGAATCTGCGGAACTTGCGCGGCGATCACGCTTCGGGGGCGGCCGATGACCTCGAGGGTGAACGCCACGTTCTCATAGACTGTCTTGTTCGGGAGCAACTTGAAGTCTTGGAAGACGCATCCGATGTTGCGCCGAAGGAACGGAACCTTATGGGCCGGCAGGTCGACGATCGACTTGCCGGCGACCCAGATTTCGCCCTCATTGGCGTGCTCCTCCTGCAGGATGAGCCGCATGAACGTGGACTTGCCCGAGCCCGACGATCCCACGAGAAAGACGAACTCACCCTTCTGAATGTCACACGAGACGTTCCGCAAGGCAGTCACGCCATTGCGGTAAACCTTGGTGACGTTGTCAAGACGGATCATGAGCCACGTGCCAAGTTAGCCGTTCGCCTCTGGCGTGCGGCGCCATCGGAGCCACGCTTCCATGAAAGCTTCGAGCGCGTCGAGGTCTCCGTCGATGACGGCCTGCACGTTGCCGGTCTCATAGTTGCTACGAAGATCTTTGACGAGCTGGTATGGGGCCAGGACGTATGAGCGGATTTGGTTGCCCCACGCCGCGTTTTTTTCGGGACCGGTGATGTTGGCAATCTTCGCTTCGCGATCTTCGCGGGCCCGTTCCAGGAGCTTGGCTTTGAGTACGAGCATGGCCTTGGCCCGATTCTGGATCTGACTGCGCTCGTTCTGGCAGCTCACGACGACCCCGGTCGGAAGGTGGGTGATGCGCACAGCCGAGTCGGTGGTGTTGATGTGCTGACCGCCGGCCCCCGTGGCGCGAAAGGTGTCGATCCGCAGCTCTTTTTCGGGAACCTCCAGCCCGGCGTCGGTGGCCTCATCAATCATTGGTGTCACCGCCACTCCGGCAAAACTGGTCTGGCGCCGAGCTTGGGAATCGAAGGGTGAAATCCGGACCAGGCGATGGACGCCCCGCTCCGCAGCCAACAGCCCGTACGCGTACCGGCCGCGGATGATCAACGTGGCCGACGTGATGCCCGCCTCGTTGCCCTCGCGGACGTCGTCGACCTCGACCGAAAATCCTTTGGCGTCGGCCCAGCGCTGATACATGCGCAACAACATTTCGGCCCAATCCTGGGCATCGACTCCTCCGGCCCCGGAATTGATCTCAAAAATTGCGTCGCCAGGGTCGTACTCACCGGAAAAGAGACTTCGTAGTTCTAGGCCATCCAGGCGGTGGCGAATCTCGGCGAGAGCCTCATCAAGTTCTGACTCGACCGAGTCATCGCGCTCTTCCACCGCCATCTCATGGAGCGTTTGGAGGTCATCGAGCCTGGTAGTCAACTCCTGCATGGCGTTCAGATCGTCTTTGGCTGCCGCGTACTCGGCGCCCACCTTGCGGGCCGCGGCGGCGTCATTCCAAAGATCAGAACGGGAGAGCTCCCCCTCGAGGCGGACGTACTCGTTCTGCAATTGCTCGATGCCGAGATAGCCTTCGGCTTCAGACAAACGGACGCGTTGCGTCGCAATATCGGTCGAGAAATCACGCATAAGATAAGGGGAAGTGACGACGGGGTTATTTCCCGTGGCAGTTCTTGTACTTCTTGCCGCTGCCGCAATAGCAGGACTCGTTACGCCCCAGCTTCTCCTGCGGGCTTCGAAGGAGCGGCTGAATGGGACCGGGCGCCAACTCGGGTTCGGCCATCGGAGCCGATGAACTGCCGTCGGCCGCGGTCGCGGCAAACAGGGCGCCCATATCGGTGCCGGGGGTGATTCGTCCGATGTCGGATTCGTCGGCCGCGTGTAGTTCTAGGTTCGTTATTTCAGGGGCCGAAGCCGGTTCGACGAGCACGTCGACGTGCATGATGTAGCGAACGAAGTCGTCGTCGATTCCGGCAATCATTTGCCCAAACATGTCGTAGCCCTCGCGCTGCCACTCCACCAACGGATCTTTTTGACCCATGGCCCGCAAGTTGATGCCCTCCTGCAAATAGTCCATATCTTGCAGATGCTCACGCCAGCGCTGATCGACAATTGACAAGAGCACATTGCGCTCGACCTCGCGCAACAAGTCGGGTCCGATCTCGGCTTCACGCCCCGCGTAATGCTCCTCCGCTTCGGTCGCCAGAGATTCGACGAGCACTTCTTTGGTACCAGCGGCTTTAAGCTCGTCAGTGGTGAACTTCGTCGGATAATATTCGCGCGCACTATTGGTGAGCGCCTCGAGATCCCACTCTTCTAAATATTCCGCGGCGCAATGGGTCTCGACGCATCCTTCGATTGCTGCGCGCAGCCGCGACAAGCTGTAGTCACGTAAGTTGCCGCCTTCCATGATTTCATCGCGCCGGGCGTATATCACCTTGCGTTGCGCGTTCATGACCTCGTCGTATTTGAGGACGTTCTTGCGGGTTTCGGCGTTGCGGGCCTCGACGGTGGTCTGCGCCCGCTCGATGGCCTTCGTCACCATTTTGGCTTCGATCGGCACATCGTCGGGCAGCGTTTTGCCCATCACCCAGTTCATGGCCCCGGTGGCAAACATGCGCATGAGATCATCTTCGAGCGAGAGGTAAAAGCGGCTCTCGCCCGGGTCGCCCTGGCGCCCTGAGCGGCCCCGGAGCTGGTTGTCGATGCGGCGGCTCTCGTGGCGCTCGGTGGCCAGCACGTAGCACCCGCCCAACGCTTTTACCTTCTCGCCCTCGTTGGAGCACTGAGCTACGAACTGCGGGCGCAACTGATCAAACAGGGCCTGCGCGGCGGCCTTGGCCTCAATAACGGCAGGGTCGGCGAGCCGGATGGCGTCGGCCGACACCGCCGGATCGAGATCCAACAAACCCGGGTCGTGCCCCCTGGCGGCCAGCTCGCGACGGGTGAGGCCGTCGGGGTTGCCGCCGAGAATGATGTCGACGCCGCGGCCGGCCATGTTGGTGGCCACGGTTATGGCGTGCAACCGCCCGGCTTGCGCCACAATTTCGGCTTCTTGGGCGTGGTGTTTCGCGTTCAAGACGGCATGAGGAATACCCCGCAGTTGGAGTTGGCGCGAGAGCCGTTCACTCTTCTCAACCGACACCGTTCCGACCAATACGGGCTGTCCGGCCTCGAAACGGCCGGCTAAATCTTCGACCACCGCCTCGAACTTGGCGTCTTCGGTCTTGAAGACGAGGTCGGGCTGATCGGCGCGGATCATGGGCCGATGGGTGGGGATGGGCACGACGGAGAGGTTGTACGTGGTGGCGAACTCGCCGGCTTCGGTCTCAGCCGTACCGGTCATGCCGGCCAACTTTTCGTACATGCGGAAGAAGTTCTGGAGCGTCGTCGTGGCGAGGGTCTGATTCTCCTCCTTGATCTTCACCCGCTCTTTGGCTTCGACCGCTTGGTGAATGCCCTCGCTCCACCGCCGCCCTTCGAGCAGCCGCCCGGTATATTCATCAACGATGACAACCTCATCATTTTGAATGAGGTATTCGACGTCACGCTTGTAAAGCTCTTTGGCCTTCAACGCGGCGTTGAGATGGTGCACGTAATTGGCTGATGGATCATCGTAGAGATTATCGATACCCAGCGCCGCCTCCACCCGTTCGATGCCTTCTTCGGTGGGCACCACGATGCGTTTGTCTTCTTCGAGCTCGTAGTCTCGACCCTTGACAAGGCTGCGCACGACAGCGGCGAACTGAACGTAAAGCTTGGCCGAGTCGGCCACCCTTCCCGAGATGATGTGGGGGGTGCGGGCCTCGTCGATGAGGATTGAGTCGACCTCATCGACGATGGCATATACGTACTCACGCTGGACCCGCTCATCCATGGACATGGCCATGTTGTCACGCAAGTAGTCAAAGCCCAGCTCGGAGTTGGTGGCGTAGGTGACGTCGCAGTTGTACGCCGCCCGACGGGCCTCCGTTCCTTCCACTGCGGGAATGATGAGGCCGAGGCTAAGCCCCAGCCACCGGTGAATCGCGCCCATCCACTCTGCGTCACGCCGGGCCAGATAATCGTTGACCGTGACCAAATGGACGCCCCGACTCGTGAGGCCGTTCAGATAGACGGGAAGGGTCGACACCAGGGTCTTGCCCTCCCCGGTGCGCATCTCGGCGACCCATCCGAAGTGCAGCGCCACCCCGCCCATGAGTTGCACGTCATAGTGACGTTGACCGATCACCCGCCGGGCTGCTTCGCGCGTCACCGCGAAGGCTTCGATCAACAAGTCGTCGACCAGGGCCCCGTTAGCCAGTCGCTGCCTGAACTCGGGCGTCTTGGCCTTCAGGGCGTCATCGGACAGCCGTTGCATCTCGGGCTCAAAGGCATTGATTTCGGGCACGAGCGCTTGCACGGCTCGAACCTTCTTACCCTCGCCGGCGCGCAGGACCCGACTGATGATCGACATGGCGAAGAGTCTACCGGCGCCCGACCCGAGGCAGGGTCAGGCGCCGGTAGCAGCCCTTAGCTACTTCCTCCGGAGGAAGTAGCTAAGAGGCCTGGCGGCGAGGGTGTGAACGGCCGATCAGTCGGCTGCGCCGGGCCAGGAGCTGATGTTCGATCTTCGTGACCGCAGCGTCAAGTGCGGCGCCAGGGTTACGTCCAACGGCTTTGGCCAGAAAGTGGTGGCCGTGACCGTGCACCAAGATTTCGCAAGTCTCTCGCTCGGACAAGCGACTGGTGGGCTCCTCCAAGAAGATGACCTCGGCGCGGTCGAGGCCAAAAAGATAACGCTCGAGACGGGCAAGTTTGTCGGTTGCCGCGAGGCGAATGGCCTCGGGAATGGAAGTGTGGCGACTCTGGAACTGAATCTGCATAAGTGCTCCTTCAGAACTTGGCCTTCCGGGCCATAGCGGCAGCCCTTCAGGGGAAATCTGGACGCGTTTCAGGGACCTACCCAGCTGACCTGGTCTTTGACCCCACACTCGCCTGCTGGCCCGCTCGGACGAGCCGGTCACGATGGACCACTTCGGCTCGCACTTACGCGCTCTCCCATCATCGCCGACGGTCGGCGATTCGATCGGGCAGGACTTACTTCTAAACCGCGCCATGCTCAGCAACCAAAGTTGCGTTACGTGGGTCGTTTTGCCCGCGGCTGGCTTCGACTTGCAACCACAGACCTGGGTAGGTCCCATGGGGCATCTTATTGCGCAACTGCGTCCTTGCCTAGGGGGGCGACGCCTTCGTCATCGAGTTGTTACGTTGGGCGCAACTTGGCCGTCTTGGCCACAGCCATGGTGATTACCTCAGTCGCACCGGCCTCGAGGAGCACGACGCGGGCGGCCTCGAGGGTGGCCCCGGTAGTGACCACGTCATCGACTACCAGCACTTTCGCGCCGTTCATCAACGACGGCCCCACCGCCACAAAGGTCGGGCCCCGGTGGCGCGCCGTCTTGCTAAGGCCGGTCTGCGGATCGCCGGGCGCCCGCGCCAAGGCCGATTGAGCCGGCACGCCAATGCGCTTGGCCAGCGCCACGGCCAGCAATTCAGCCTGATCGAAACCCCGGGCGCTGCGTCGGGCCAGCGACGTGGGAGCCCACGTCACCAGACTCAGGCCCGCAGGCGTGAGCGTCGCAAGGGGTCCGGCGAGAAACGGGGCGAGGCGCCGACGACCTCGAAACTTCAGGGCCGCCACGATGTCGCGACCCGCTCCGGTGTAGGCAAATAGCGCGCGCGGCCCTTCGGTTCCGGGTGGATCGAGACTCTGCCAACAGCTCTCGCACACGGCCGCGCCTCTCGCCGAGCAAACCACGCACTCAGGTCCCACGAACCATCCCATGAGGATGATCGTGGCGCACGGGTACGACAGAAAGCTCGAGGCTTATTTCTGGGCGGACCCTTACTGCACCTGCGCCATCACACGGGCGTGCTCGGCGTCGTCGAGGGTTTCGGTTTCATCAATCAGCATGACCGGAATGCCATCGCGCACGGCGTAGCGCCGACGTAAGCGGGGGTTGTAGAGGGCCTCGGGCGACCCCCCGTTGCCGTCGAGGTAGACGAGAGGGCCCTTGTCTTGCGGACACACAAGCAGTTCGATCAGTTGTGGAGAGAGCGCCATGACGGACTCGACTAATACCGGTACGAATCGGGCTTGTAAGGACCTTCGAGGGGCACATCAAGGTAGGCCGCCTGCCCTTCGGTCATCGAAGAGATTCGAGCCCCCAACGCCTCGGCGTGAATACGCGCCACCTTCTCGTCGAGCTGCTTGGGCAGCACATACACCCCAACGGGGTAGTTGTCGGTCTTGGTGAACAGCTCCACCTGCGCCAACACCTGATTGGAGAACGAGCAGCTCATCACAAAACTCGGGTGACCTGTCGCGCACCCCAGGTTGACAAGTCGCCCTTCGGCCAACACGAGTACGGCATGGCCGTCGGGAAAGGACCACAAGTCGACTTGGGGCTTGATTTCTAAGCGCTCCACCCCCGGATACCGGGCCAGCCCGGCCATGTCGATCTCGTTGTCGAAATGCCCGATGTTGCACACGATGGCGTTGTGCTTCATTTTGGCCATGTCGGCGACAGTGATGATGTCGGCATTGCCGGTGGCGGTCACGAAGATGTCGGCCGCGCCGACCACGTCATCCAGAAGGCTCACTTGATAGCCCTCCATGCACGCTTGCAGGGCATTGATGGGGTCGACCTCGGTCACGATGACGCGCGCCCCTTGGCCCCGCAGCGACTGCGCACAGCCCTTCCCCACGTCGCCGAACCCGCAAACGACCGCCGTCTTGCCCCCAATCATCACGTCGGTGGCACGGTTGAGGCCATCAATGAGCGAGTGACGGCATCCATACAAGTTGTCGAATTTCGACTTGGTCACCGAATCGTTCACGTTGATGGCCGGAAGCAGCAGCTCGCCTCGTCCGTGCATCTGATAAAGCCGGTGCACGCCGGTCGTGGTTTCTTCGGTGATGCCGCGCAGGCCTTTGACCATACGCGTCCACTTGGTCGGGTCGGCCCGCAGCGTCTTCTGCAGGACCGACAACACGATGCCCAGCTCTTGATTCGAAGCGCTCGTGGGATCAGGCACTTCACCGTTGTTCTCGTACTGGACGCC
The DNA here is from genome assembly GCA_025359845.1 of Acidimicrobiia bacterium. Taxonomy (GTDB): domain Bacteria; phylum Actinomycetota; class Acidimicrobiia; order Acidimicrobiales; family JANYDT01; genus JANYDT01. Next base: position 3,855 of record JANYDT010000248.1, on the reverse strand, counting down.
TCTGTGTACCAGCATGGTCGCATCGCCACCGTCGTCGAGAATCATGTTCGGCCCGTCTTCGCCCTCCCACGTCATCATCTGTTCGGTGCACCACCAGTACTCTTCGAGCGTCTCGCCCTTCCATGCGAACACCGGTACGCCTTGGGGGTCCTCTTCGGTGCCGTTCGGACCGATGGCCACGGCCGCGGCCGCGTGGTCTTGGGTCGAAAAGATGTTGCAGCTGGCCCAACGCACCTCGGCGCCCAGAGCCACCAGCGTCTCGATGAGCACGGCGGTCTGGATGGTCATATGCAACGATCCGGAAATGCGGGCGCCCGCCAAAGGCTTGCTGGGGCCGAGTTCTTTGCGCAGGGCGCGCAAGCCGGGCATCTCATGTTCCGCGAGGTGAATCTCCCGGCGCCCGAACGGGGCAAGGGAGACGTCGGCGACTTTGAAGTCTTTGGCGGTAAGGCGGCGGGTCTGGCTCATCGGGCGTCGAGGTTACCCTCACTCAGTCTCTGATGGTGGCCAGTCCCGTGACGAGATTCAAGACCTCGGTCACGTGACGGTCGCACTCGTCGCGGGCCGCAGCTTCGAGGTTCAGGCGTAACAACGGTTCGGTGTTGCTCGGGCGCAGGTTGAACCACCATGACCCGAAGTCGACGGTGAGCCCGTCAAGCCAATCCACGGTCTTGGCCTTGTCGGCGTAGGCCGCGGCCACGCGATCGATAACGAGCTTGGGTGACGACACTTTGGTGTTTATTTCGCCCGATCCGACGTAGCGTTCGAACGGTTTACGCAGCTGCGACAACTTCGCGTCGGGGCCTGCCGCTGACAACACTTCCAGGACGTGCAAAGCGGCGATGATGCCCGAGTCAGCCCGAAAGTTTTCGCGAAAGTAGTAGTGGCCCGAGTGCTCACCGCCGAAGATGGCTCCCGTCTCGGCCATTACCGCTTTGATGAAACTGTGGCCGACACGGGTGCGTATCGGCTCACCGCCTCGTTCGGCCACCACCTCCGGAACCGCCTTCGAGCAGATCAGGTTGTACAAAACCTTCGGTCGGTCCGCCCCCGCCCCGACGGGGTGCTTTGCCAGGATGGCGGCGGCCACCATGGCCGTAGTGAGTGACCCCGAGATGATCTGACCCTTCTCATCGACCAAGAAAACCCGGTCGGCGTCGCCGTCGAACGCCAGCCCGACATCCGCGCCAGAGGCCACCACCCGCGCTTGAAGGTCGCGAAGGTTTTCAGGCTGGATGGGATCGGCAGGATGATTGGGGAAGGTTCCATCCAACTCGCCGTACATCACCTCCAGCTCGATCGGCAGGGCACCGAGCACGGCCGGTGCGACGAGGCCGCCCATGCCGTTGGCGGTATCGGCGACGACTTTGAGCGGTCGGATGACCGACACATCAATGAAGGAGCGACAGTGCTCAGCGAAGGTCTCGAGCAACACCTCCTCGCGATAGCTCCCCTGACCGGTCCCGAAACCGACATCGCCTTCCAGCAGAGCCGCGGCCACGGCCGCAACATCCACCAGTCCAGTGTCTTCGGCGATCGGTTTGGCCCCGGCCAAACACATCTTGATGCCGTTGTACTGCGCCGGGTTGTGTGACGCCGTGAACATTGCTCCAGGCACGTCGAGGTGCCCGCTCGCGAAGAAGAGCAGATCGGTCGAAGCCAGCCCGATGTCGATGACATCTACTCCCTCGCCCCTTACGCCCTCGCTGAAGGCCCGAACCAGCTCGATGCCCGACGGTCGCATGTCGCGGGCCACGACTACGGCCGGTGCTTCGGCGAAGCGGGCGAAAGACGCCCCGATGGCGCGCGCCATTACTGATTCGAATTGCTGCGGCACCAGGCCTCGGATGTCGTACGCCTTGAAGATCCTCGACAGTCGGGTCGCCCATGACTCTGCCGCCGCCGCTGGCCCGATTGTGTCGTCAAGCTGTGGCTCGCCCATGTTGTTCGGCCTCCGAATCGAGCGTGCCTGAGACGGCCTCAGGCAGGAACGCGGCTTGGCACGTTAGCTCCCATCGCCACCGGTAGCCTTTGACCATGCAGACGCTGGAACGCGGAGTCGACGAGGTCGATGCGAATGGTGCGGTCCTCGACGAAGGGGACGGCCGTCCATCGCAGGGGTCCGAGTCGGCGAGCATCGACGCCGCCGTCGATCCGCCGGCGCCACCGCCGGCCCGACGCATCCGGGCCCGTTGGGAGCCGATCAAGATCGTCGGATTCACGCTGCTCGCACTCGGCGTCCTGGTCACGTTCGTAAAGCTCGGAGGGGTAGGCCGGACCGGCGGTCGCGACTTTGCCTTTCGGTGGCCGTGGGACTGGCGCCCCGGCGACATGTTGCACCGCACCACTCCGACTGGGGGCGACATGGGCTCGCACGTTTGGACACCCGACTACCTTCGCCGTCACGTTCTCGGGCAGGGCCGGCTCACCGGATGGGCCGACGATTGGTACGCCGGGTTTCCGGTCGTCGCTTTCTACTTTCCGTTGCCCATGTGGACTATCGCCTTGCTCAGTTTCGTATTGCCGTACGGCGTCGCTTTCAAGCTCGTAACCGTGGCCGGCCTTTTGGGGTTACCCGCGGCGACATGGGCCTTCGGGCGTCTCGCCGGACTCCCCCGTCCTTATCCGGTCTTGCTCGGCCTGGCCGCGTTTCCGTACATTTTCAGCGTCCACTACGACGAACAGATCTACGGCGGCACGATCACGGCCACCATGGCGGGAGAGTTTGCGTTCTCGATCAGCCTTGCGCTTTCGATGTTGTTCCTTGGTTATTGGGTCCATGTATTGCGGACCGGCAAGAAGCGCGGTCCCGCGGCGCTGGCGCTCGCCGCGACCGGGCTCAGTCACCTCCTTCCCGCCATGTTCGTCCTGGCTACGGCGGCTCTGTTCTTACTGACCGAACTCGGGGTTCGACACATCAAAAAACAGATCCGAGATAGCCTGATCATCGGGGCCATCGGCGCCGCGCTGGCGGCTTTCTGGCTCCTTCCCTTCAAGGCCAATCTCGCCTATACGAACAATATGGGCTGGGAACCGAAGAACAAGTTCGTGGCCAACCTGTTTCCGTTCTGGCCCAGCGGGTGGCCATGGAAACATCACAAGATCACGCCCAACACGACGCCGCCGGTTGCGCCCAAGGCCCCGGTCACGTCGGCCGTCATCGCCGTCGCGTTCCTGTTCGCGCTGGTGGCCGTCGGGTGCGCGATGGTCGCGCTCGTACGCTGGATGAGGGGCCGTCAGCCCACCGCCGTGGAACGTTTCAGCTTGGCCTTCGGGTCGGTCGCGGTCATCTCGGGAGTACTGTTCACCAAGCTCGGATATTTCCGATTGTGGAACGCGAGAGTCCTTCCTTTCTGGTTCTTGGCCATCTACTTGTTGGCGGCCGTCGGCTTCGCTCAAGTCGGCAAGATTCTGGCGACCACCGTGAGATGGCTCAGCCGAGGTTCGCGAAGTTGGAAAGGCGCGACCACCTGGGGCACCGCGTTCGCCGGTTTGGTGACCTATATCGCGATTGGCTCCAATCTCGGCCTGTTACCCGACCACCTCCCGATTCCGAAGGATCACAACGGCCTCTTGGGCGTGCAATTCGCCAAGAGTGCCGCAGTCGACGCAAACTACGGACCCGGATGGGCGCTGTACAACTTCGCGGGCTACGAAAAGCGGTCGGCTTGGACCGAGTATCAGCAACTCATGAGTGCCATGCGGCGCGTCGGGGCCACTAACGGGTGCGGGCGAGCCATGTGGGAGAACGCCGGCAAGGGTGGTCGCGGTTCCGTCCGGGGCGATCTTGCGGATATTGTAATGATAATCAGCCCCGTCCACCACGTAGAGGGTGCCCACCCCGTCGATTCGAAC
>JANYDT010000131.1 GCA_025359845.1 Acidimicrobiia bacterium | reverse complement strand
GTGACCCCCGTCGGGTTGCCAGCGGCGTCGTAGACCGTTGACGAAGTGAGGTTGACCCCCGGGCCGGATTGGTTCAACGACGTCGCTCGCCCCGCCAAGTCATATGTATTCGTCGACACCCGAGCCCCGGGGGCCGTCGATGTAACGAGACGGCCGGCGACGTCATACCCATTCGTGGTCTGCGATCCCGCCGGATCGGTGGTCAGAGTTGCTTCCGACGCCCCGTTATAGGCCGTTTGGGTCAAATTGTTGAGCGCATCCCATGATTTGATACCTCTCGAGGCGTCGTCGAACGCCGTCTTCGTCGTTACCGTCTGCGTCGTCTGCCGCACGATTCGGTCGGTCTGCACTTCCCGGTCACGATCGTCATACCCATGATTGACGGTCGCCCCCGACGAATCGACACTCGATAACACATTGCTGGCATCGTCATAGGCGGTGGTCGAGAACCCGCGGGCTCCCTGCCCGGCCAACAGCGGATCGATGACTTTGACTCTACGATTCAACGTGTCAAGGACGAAATCAGTAGTCTGTCCTCGCCGGTCAGTCGACCCGACTACGTTCCCGGCGGCGTCATACACGCTCGTCGAAACCGGTTGAATGGGCGAACCGGTCGCCGGGGGCGAGTACACCGGCGGGGTGACGGTGACCGGCCGGTTCGCTTTGTCGAAGGTGGTGACGTTTACGTACCCTCGGGCGTCTTTGGTATAGGTGGGGTTACCCCAAGTATCGAACCCGGCCTCGCCTGTCGGTCGCCCGTTCGCGGCCGAACCACCAGTTGCTTCGATCGATACGGTTGGCGCCTGGGTCTTGATGGTTCGCCCGAATTCATCCAACGTGTAGTCGGAAACGAAACCCCGCGGGTCAGTCTTCTGGGCCAGAAGATTGCGTTGGTCATACCCGTACGAGGTAACGATATCGGTCGCCCCGTTCTCGATCGTGACCGACGCCATGCGCCCGATCGTGTCATACGCGTAGCGGGTCTCCTCCGTCCGGGTGCCCTGAATCTTCTGATTCGAGGTGACCCGCCCGAGGGCGTCATAATTCGTGACCGAACGCCGATTCAGACCGGCCGGGTCGAGCGTCGTTTGCGTCATACGCCCGGCCGTGTCATACACGTAATCCGACCGTACCAACCCAGACCCGGTGAGGCGAGACGTCAGCTGCCCGACGGCGTTATAGGTGTACTGACCCAATACGACGTTGCGGGTCGCGCCGCCGGGGTCATGAAAGTTGTTCAGCGTCTCGGTCAGTATCTGACCCGACGGTGAATACACATACGCCGTAACCCGACCGAGCGGGTCTTTACTTGTGAGAGTACGGCCGTCGTTGTCATAGGTCCGCTCATAGTACGTGATGTCTCGCGGCGCACCTCCGACCACCGGATTGACGTAGGCCTTGGCGGTCGATCTCAACGGCCAATGCCTCGCGTTGTACGTGGTTTCCATCCGGTGCCCCAACGGATCGACTGTCGCTTTCACCAAACCGACCTGGTCATACTCCGTGGTGTGGACGAATCCGAGCGAATCGGTGGTCGATATTGCCCGATCATTGTTGTCATATGTGGCGCTCGACGAGCGCGCGACGTCACCGCCGGTCACATCGGATTCGGTAGTCTGCGTCAAATTGCCGTTACCGTCGAACGTATGCACAGTCCGGGCCTGATGGGTCACCCCCGATACCCGGTTCATTACCGGCGGCCCGGTGCGTTGCGTCACCCTCCCCAGAACGTCGAGGGTGTAGTTCGTGGTGATCGAGGTTCCGTTGAAAGTCGACGTGACGGCCGTCGTGCGACCCAACACGTCAAAGGTAAACGTCTCTTGTTGCCCGGCCGGATCAGTCACCGACGTGCGGTCGCCCTGGGCGTTGTAACCGTAAGACGTGGTGCCCGAAGCGGGCGTCGCGACCGATGCCAACAACCCTTGCCCGTTATAGGTGTACGTGTTGGTCAACGCCGCCGCGTTCGTCTCCGACGCCTCACCTCCATTGGCCCCCCACGTAAACGTGGACGTACCCCCGACCGGCGACGTCCGCGATACCAAATGATTGGCGGCGTCATAGGTGAACGTAGACGTGTATCCGTTCGGGGTCGTCGAAGTCAAAACGTTGTCGTGAGAGTCTCGCGACCATGACCACGTGTGCAAAACTGAATCCCTCGACGAAGTCAAAAATCCATAATTCGGGTCATACGTATTCGTTGATACTGTCGTTGCACCGTTCACCGTTGCCAACGTCACCTGACCATCGGCGTTGATGGTGTAACCCCAGGTGCTGCCCTTCGGGTCGGTGACCGTGTTGGCATTCGTTGACCAGGTGTTGCCAATGCCATCGGTCAAAGTAGTGGGAACGCCCGATCCGGAGCTATAGGCCACTGTGAAATCGGTATTGCCACGCGGTTTGGTGACCGATATCAAACGGTTCGGTGATGCGGCCTCATAGATATAACTGGTACACCCTGCGGGAGACCCGCGAGCATCGCACACCTGCGTCAAACGGCCCGTAACCGTCGCGCTGCTGTACGTGTACGTCCAGGTCAGCGGTGATCCACCAATCGAGTCGGTCGCGACCTGAGTAACCCGACCGGCGGCATTGTAGGTGAACGTCAACTTGCGGACCGACATACTGTCTTGCATCTGCGTCACCCGGCCGGCGGCGTTCCGAGTCAAAATGAGAGTGTGACCGAGCGAGTCAGTGACCTTCACCAGCCGTTGCGGGTTGCCCGACCCGAACTCGTACACCGTGTTGTCATCCATCGTCAGCCGAGTCCCGAATGAGGTATCCAGTCTCGACCAGAATCCACTCTCGGTGGCCCACGATCCGTCGGGCTGCGCTCCGTGAAACTCGCGGCGACCGTCTGCCATGGTTACGATCTTGTATTGCGACCCGCCGATATAGGGTTGGGGCTCAACGCGCATATCGAGAATCGATGACCAGCCCTTGCCGAACGCCCCGGCGGCCGTGTCGCCCGAAAAGAACGTCCGGCGCACCGCCAAGACGGGCACCACCGATGCCACCGACGCGTCCGTCATCGAATACGTCAAATCTCCATTGATACCAATCCCGGCGTTGGCGTCATCGTCTTTCGCGGTTACCCGGTACTGCGACCAACCCGGCGAAAATGGCGACACCGCCGGCGTAACCGATGTCACCACATTCACCGTCATCGACACCGGCGCATTCACTCCATCGGTGACCTCGAACAGCACCGTGTAATTCGTATGCCAATACAACACCCCCGGGTACACCGAAACACTATAAGGAGTCCATCCCGACTGATAAGGACAAGACGTCAGCGACCCGTCGGTACACACAGAATACCGATACTGCAACGAGGCGCCCTCAGAATCAATCGCCCACGCGACCATACTGAAGTCAGTTGTCACGCGAGAACCATCCGCGGGATACGGCGGAAACAAGAAAGATGGCGGCAAGTTTGCCTGCGCCAAAATCGCGGTCGCCCCAAATCGACCCCCGCCACCCACCTCGACCCCGTCCAGCTCGGCCGCCCCACCCGGCGCAGCCGTATCGTCACCCCCGAACACACACGCCGTGCCCGCGGCCGCCTCCAACTGCACCACCACATCACCACCTGGCACCCACCCCGTCGCATCCACCGACCCGACCCCCGCAACGATCGTCATCGGCCGCACCTCACCGGCCACACCCCGCTTCGAGAAAGACAACAACCCCACATCGGGGGCCCCGGCCGACAGCAGGCGAGCCGACACCGACGCCTTACCGCCCGACCCCTTGCAGTCCCCCGCCACCCCGAACTCGAAATGCGGCGCCACCAGCTTGCGGCTTTTCAACACCGACGAATCAAACCGCACCACCGAAATCAGCTGCCCCGCCACCGGCCCCGCCCCGTTCACCACTCGCAACAAACCGTCACCTCGACCCACCACCACATCGGGTGACACCGACGACGCCCCCGCCACATTGGCCCGGCCCGTGGCCCCGCTCACGACATCGAAACCGACGCGCACCGGAAATACCCGCGCCCCGTCGGCCAGCCACGCCGGATCGACCCGCACCACGACAGCCTGACCCTCCACCGACAACGAAGCCGTGATCGCCGCGCCGCCACCGTCGAGCGCCACCGCGCCCTGGGCGCGAACGTTACCCATTTGCACCCCACCGGCCACCGTCACCGGCACGGCTGACGCCGGGAACCGCCACACCCCGTCAGATGCGCTGCCTGCCAATACATCGACCCGGGCCCCGCCCGGAATCGCCGCCACCCGCAACGAACCATCCCCAAAAACCGAACCGAAATCCACCGACCGGCCATCGCTCACGACGCGCTCCTCGCCCACCACACCGGCGACGCCGAGACCGACGCCGCCAACATTGAGCACCTGGTCTGCACGCACCGTGGGGGCCACCGACACGGCCGATACCGCCCCGGGACCCGACACCCAACCGCCCTTCGCCCCTTGAACCAACCACGACGAGAACGGCTCACCGTTCCCGTTACGAACCGAAGCCAACACCCGCACCCTGACCGACCCGTCGGCCGCCACCACCCCATCCGCCCCACCCGTCAGAC
>JANYDT010000005.1 GCA_025359845.1 Acidimicrobiia bacterium | reverse complement strand
CGGGCTCTTCGCCGCGACGACTGGACGCCAAGCGGCACGGGTGGTTCTCGTCGAAGGGGCCGAGTCGGCGGTGGCTGACGCGAGCCGAAATCTGGAACCGCGGATTCGAGGACGGACGGCTACGGTGGTGCGCTGCGACGTCAACGACTGGCGACCCACGAGCTCGGAGTTGGGGCCCAACGTCGTCGTGGTGGCCGACCCGGCCCGAGCCGGCCTCGGACGAGGTGGCGTCGCCGCGATAAAAGCCTGTCGTCCGAAGCGGCTCGTTTTGGTGAGCTGTGACGCGGCCGCATTGGCGCGCGACACCATGCTGCTTCACGCGGCGTCGTTGGAATTGCGAACGGCGACCGTCGTCGACTTGTTTCCGCACACTGCCCATATCGAAGCGGTCAGCGTGTTCGACCCAATTTTGCGGCCGTCTCCGCGCCCCCGACCAACTACCGAAGAGGTCATTGGTAACCTGTCCGGGTGACCGATCGTCTATGCCTTCTGACCGTGCATGCCCATCCCGACGACGAGTCGTCAAAGGGCGCCGGCACCGTGGCCAAATACAAGAGCGAAGGCGTTCATTGCGTGCTCGTTTGCTGCACCGGGGGCGAACTGGGCGATATCGTAAATCCGGCCATGGAAAGCCCCGAAGTTCGCGAGAACTTGGGTGCGGTCCGCCGGGAAGAACTCGATCGGGCCACCAAGCTGATCGGTTTCGACGAAGTAGTCATGCTCGGGTACCGCGATTCTGGCATGGTGGGCAGTCCGGGCAACTACGACCTCAGATCCTTCCACCAAGCTCCGCTCGACGAAGCGGTGGGCCGGCTGGTGGCGATCATTCGGCGGGTGCGGCCCCATGTGCTCATGACGTACGGAGACGAGCAGCAGGGCTACCCCCATCCCGATCACCTGAAAGTGCACGCCATTTCCGGTCCGGCCTTCGAATTGGCCGGAGACCCCGACGCCTTTCCATGGGCTGGGCCGCCGTGGCAGCCGCAAAAGCTCTACTACTCGGCATGGTCGCGCCAACGCTTCTTGAAAATGCACGAGCGCATGGTCGAACTCGGGATCGAATCGCCCTTCGACTCCAAGTGGTTCGATCGTCCTTCGGTCGATGAACGACTCACGACGCAGATCGAGATCGGTGACTTCTACGACGTACGGATCGAGGCGTTGCTCGCCCACGCGACACAGATCGATCCCACCTCCAAGTTCTGGTTTGGCCTCCCTCCTGACGAAGCTCGAAAGGTCCACCCCTGGGAGGAGTACATTCGGGTCAAATCCTTGGTCGACGGCAGCGATTCCGAGTCGTCGGAGCGTTCCGCCATAGAATCGGAATTGGCTCTTGAGGCCGATCTCTTTCACGGCCTACGGTAAACAGTTCTGGCCGCGCCTTGCGCCGCGGCCTATTCCAAGGAGCAATCATGGCAAAATTTCTTTCCCAAGCGTGGCATGACGAGGCCCGCCGACTGGCCCAGACCTTTCCCGAAAAGGCTGGCGCGACGGCCAAACTGGGCTACCAGGTCACGGGCGGCCCGGATGGCGACGTCCACTACTACCTGGTCATCGAAAACGGGCGGGTAATCGAACAAGCCAACGGGCAACGCGACGACCTTGATGTCACGTTGGTCTCTTCGTTCGAAGACTCCGTGAAGATGCAAAAGGGCGAACTCGACGCCAATGCCGCCTTCATGCAGGGCAAGGTCAAGATCGCGGCCGGTGGCAACATGGGCAAGATGATGGCGCTGATGCCCCTGACGATGAGTCCAGATTATAAGGCGATCCAAGAAAAACTTCGGGAGATCACCGAGTACTAATCACTCCGCACCGGCCCGCATGAGTTGGCGCAGTTCGCGGTACCCGATCGTCACAACGCCCTGGGCGGCGAACAGCTTTGCCAGCGTGGCTCCATTTTCGAGCATGCGCAGATGCTCGACTTGGTGGGGCCAGCGCTCGTGCAACGCCCGCAGCTCGGGCGTATCGACCGCCGGGGTGAGGCGAATTTCGGTGACTCCTGGCTCGAACGAGGTGATGTCAGCCGCCGGAACCCAGCCGAACGGCGACGTGGGGCTGAGGTCGATCACGTAGTCGGGAAAAACGACACCCTCCTGCGCGGCCAGCGCCCGAAACGGAAATCCGGCGCGCTCTTCGGCGGCTTGCGATGGGAGCCGAAGCGGAAGATTGAACTCAAGAGCCAAATCGAGCAATAGATCGAAGAACTCCGGTCGAAGCGCCAACGCGTCAAGATGGCCGTCGAGGTGGGTCACGTCGAAGCCCCAATAGATCGCCCGCTCGATCTGCGCCCGGCACTCGCGACGGGCTTCGTCTAGGTCAGCGTGATCCCACAAGTCGTCGACAGTCATAGGGAAACCGCCGTTGCCATCGAGCAGCGATGGCGCGTGCGTGATCGGGCCCCACCGGTACAGGGCGTGCTCGGCATTGAGTGTGAGGGACACGCCGAGATCTTCACCACGGTAATTCGCCGACGCGTGACGGGCCCACGGACAAGGCACGTGCAGTGATGCCGTGGTCGCGACTCCTTCTCGCAGCGACTCGTACACGCCCACGTTGGCCGCGTGCGTAGTGCCCAGACCGCTGACCCGCACGATCACGACGCGACTGTCAACGGCGAGACCCAGCCGTTGCACGAGGTCGGACTTGGCCACACCACGACCGTACCCGGTTGTCAAGCGGGCGGCGAAACGCGCGAAGTCGCGGGCGCCTCCTCATGGGGCCCGCCGCACGCGCCCCAAAGACCTCGCCCCGCGGCCTTGGCCTCCGCCTGGGCGGCCTCCAGCTCGTCGGTGCCGGCCAGGTTGGGTGAATAGTGGCGAGCCGAGGCCATGCCCGCCCGCACCAGAACCTCGTCGATCCAGAGTCCGTCCTCGGCTCGTTGCAGCTGGCCGAGCAGGCGGCCGTAGCGGTCGCGAGCCTCGACATCGCGGGTTACTCGCACGGGTGTGCCAGACGGCAGCAAGGCCGCGGTAAAGGCGCTGGCTTCGGGGCCGAAGCACTCGATCGGCACTCCTGGCCGATGCGTTTCTGGGGTGTCGATTCCGAGCAGGCGAAGATGCTCGATGACGTCGCCCATGCGAATCACGACAGTGTCGCCGTCGATGTCGGCCACGATGACCGCGTTCGGGTCGACCGGAGCCGTGCCGCGCAACGTGGACGGATCGACCCCGGCCACGAACACCTTGGCCGTCTGCGAGGTGGTCGGCCCCAACTCGATAAGAGGTTCAGGACCGCGCGTGCATCCCACGAGCAACATCCCGCTCAAAACGAGTCCGAACCAATTTATCATGATGTTTCAGTATATCCTATGGCTTTTCAGTGGATGAATAATCACTCATAGTTGTATTGCAGTTGCAATTGACTACGGAGAGTGAGTATTGTGATGCCTTACAAGCGACGCCTTCCCCTCGTCGCCGGGTATTTCACCCAATCGAACAAGGACAAGGCCCGTATGGGGATGCGACGAACGAAGAGGCGGGCAACGGTCGTCGTGATGCTCGTCGGGGCTCTCCAGCTAGGGCCACTGGCAATGGCGATGGCGAACGGAGCGCCCGCGGGCGCAACGGTTGCCTCGTCGCTTGACCGGCCTCGCCGACAAGCCGCAGTGGCCTCAGGCCTCCAAATCCAACGGGAAGAATCCGACCCCAACATTGCGATCCGATCGGCCGAGGCGTTGGCCCTCGTTCGGGTACCGTGGAAGGACCTGCTGCCGGGCTGGCGTATCGCTTTTCGAGGCCCCCGCAAGGGGTTTCTCGCTATGACGATGCGTCCGGAGCGCAGGATCGAGATTTATGTTCGAGCTGACCGCAGCGTCGTGGCCATAGCCCACGACATTGCCCACGAACTCGGCCACGCCGTCGACGTGACGTACAACACCGATCAATCGCGATCGACGTACCTCGCCCTGCGCGGCCTCGACATCAACCAGGATTGGTGGACGTGCGAGGGGTGTCGAGATCTGGATGTGCCGGCCGGCGACTTCGCTGAGTCGTTCGCACAATGGGCGGGACCGGTCTATCGGAACTATTCGAACCTCGGATCCCATCCCGACGAAGCAAATCTCCGATTGGTTGCCAAAGCGCTATTTCCCGGGGCTACGGCGGACGGGGACCCCGTAGGGCCCCAGGCCTGACACATACGGCCATCCGAATCATCGGGCCTACCCCTTTCATTGACTTGTACTGACCGCGACCGCTACGCGGCATGGCGAGCGGCCTGACGGAGTGCCTCTCGGGCCGCGGCGACCCCAGCTCGCCCGATTTGACGGGTGCGATCGTCGAGGCGATAAAGGTCGGCGGGCGGCGCCGACCGGCGGGCCGACGTTTGGCGAGGGTTATTGGCGAGGCCCGACCCGGTCGACCGGTGCACCGAAAACTCGGAAAAGGTGGAATCGAGGAGCAGGATTTGATCTCGTCTCATGAACGTCAGTATGCGGAGGGGGTGTGACAGTTTTCTGAGAGGGCCGAAATTCCTCAGAAGATTCTTGGAGTCGGCCCGTCGCCGGCTCACCTTGGAGCGCCGAGGGTCCTCCTCCTACGATCCCGCCATGGCCTATGGCATGACGATCCCGTTCGATGGCGTTCCCCTCTCCGAGCATCGAGAGTGGTTCGAAGAACTCCAAACGCTCGGCTACACCGACGTATGGAGTTCAGAAGCCAACGGCACCGATGCCTTCACGCCGTTGGCTCTTGCGTCGGTATGGGCCCCGAAGCTCCGCCTGGGCTGCGCCATCGTGCCGGCGTATACCCGCGGGCCAGGCTTGCTGGCCCAGAGCGTGGCGGCGCTGGCCGAGGCCGCTCCCGGCCGTTTCGCCTTCGGTATCGGCACGAGCTCCAACGTGATCGTGCAAGCCTGGAACGGAATCCCGTTCGAGCAGCCGTACCAGCGGGTCCGCGACACCGTGCGCTTTCTGAAACAAGCGTTGGCCGGGGAAAAGGTCGACAGTGAAGCACTCGGCGTCAAGGGTTTCAAGCTCGGCCGGGTGCCCGAGAAGGTACCCGAGATCCTGATCGCGGCGCTTCGTCCGGGCATGTTGCGACTCGCGGCACGGGAGAGCGACGGCGCGATCATCAACTGGCTGTCCGCCAACGATGTGCCCCGCGTCGTCCAGGAGGTGGGGCCGGGCAAGGAAATCGTGGCGCGAATCTTTGTTTGCCCCAACCCCGATCGTGAAACAGTGCTGACGCAAGCCAAGTTCGCCGTCGCCGCCTACCTCAACGTCCCGGTATACGCGGCCTTTCACGAATGGCTCGGACGGGGCCCCCAGCTTCAGGGTATGTGGGACGCATGGAAGGCCGGAGACCGCAAAGCCGCCCTGGCCGCGATCCCCGATCAGGTGATCGACGACCTCGTCGTGCACGGCACGCCCGAGGAGTGTCGCGCCCATGTGCAGCGTTACGTGGACAACGGCGTCACGACCCCAGCGCTGGCCATCCTCCCGTTCGGACGCCTCGACATCCGTCAAGCCATCCGCGATCTCGCGCCGCGCCCATGACCGCAGTGCACCCCCTCGACGATCCCTGAATGGTGGGCAAACTTGCAAGATCGGTGGCGGTGACGACACTCCGTGTTGTCTTATCCGCCGCCGCCCGCCCGAAGGAACCCATGCCAATGTCGCCGCTCTCGATGGTTCGACCCCGCCAGGCCGTAGTTTCCCCACGCACGATCTCGCTCCATCGCCAACGGGTCGATTGCGGCCATGTCCCTCGCTCTAGTCTCTGATCGACATGGCCGCTCACCCGCGAACGTCGGATGCTCGTACCGACGGCGAGCTCGCGCTGGCGGCGCAAACGGGAGGCCCGGCGGCGCAGGCTGCGTTCGCGGCGATTTACGACCGGTTCGGCGACCCGATCTTCGGTTTTGCCGCATCGGTTTTGCGCAACCCGACCGAAGCTGCCGACGCCTTACAAGACATCTTCATTGTCGCGATGCAACGCATCGGGACGCTCCAAGAGCCCGAAAAGTTGAGGGCCTGGCTGTTTTCGATTGCCCGCTTCGACACCATGGCCCGGGTCCGCAAACGCGCTCGAGTCTCGGACCGCGAGGTTCCTGATATGGCCTCGACTGATCGCTCACCCGAACAAGTGGTGGCAGCCGACGAAGTAGCAGCCGTCGTGTGGGACGCCGTCCTCGGACTCAATGAACGCGATCGCGCCGTCATCGAGCTGAACGTGCGCGGGGGACTGGAAGGGGCCGAACTGGCAGAGGCCCTGGGGATGAGCCCGTCCGCCTCTTACGTCGTACTATCTAGGGCGAAAGACCAAATGGCACGCGCCGTCGGCGCGCTGCTGCTCGCTCGCGGCGGTCGCAAGGACTGCGAAGAGTTGGCGGAGTTGGTTGCGGACTGGGATGGGCGATACACGCCGCTCATCCGAAAACGCGTCTCCCGTCATGCCGAGGATTGCGACGTGTGTTCACGCCGTTCGGTCGCCGTCACCAGGGCCCTCACCGCATTGGCCGCGGTACCCGTCCTGGCGCCGCCTCCCGGCTTGCGCGAACTGGTTCTCGGGCGCCTCTCGTTGGGCGGCGGGGCATCGTCGTCCATCGCGCACGGTGATCGAAACCCGGGCCCGAGGGCGACACATTGGAACGACATCGCCTGGAGTCCCCAGGGGTTCCCTGAGGGCGACCTGATTGAGGACCCGGCGTCACGGCTTGAGGACCCAGGTTCGCGTTCGGCGCCGACGAGTTGGGCAAGGCGCATCGTGGCCGCGGCGGCGGCAATAGTCATACTCGGAGGTGCTGGCACCCTGATTGCGAAGCAGCGTCACCCGAATCGTCCACCCGCTATCGACGGGGCCAACTCACCGCCCGCGGTGGAAGTCGCGGATACCGCACATGTGACCGATACCACCAATGTCGGTACACAAGTGACCGATACCACCAATGACCCCCTCGCCATCGGAGCAACAACGGTGGCGGCATCGTCGATAGCCCCCCCAATGGCTCCCACGGCTTCAGATACTTCCGTTCCGGCGACCGTAGCCAGACCGTCGACCAGCGCCGCGACAAACCCAGCCACAACCGCGGCTACGACCACGCCCTCCACGACGCTCCCACGGCGGTCGCCAACCACCAGCCTGCTCGTTGGATCGAATCAGCGCATGTCAGGCCCGTCGTTGACGAGTACAGCCCGCTCGCGGGCCACGACAACCCGGGCAGTGGGGTTGCGATCGGCATCGACGACCGCCCCGCCGCGCCGCCGTGCCACGATCTCGACCACTGCGGCGGTATCAGCGCGAACTGCGGCCATCAACGAGTCGACCACCACGCAAGTCGTGACGTCGGTGCCCATGCCTTCGACCACAGGCACCGAACCAAGCCCGAGTACGCTCACCACATTCGCGCCAACGACCGTGACTGCCGCGATCAGCGTGCCCCCGGCGCCGGTCACGACTCTCGATACCACGCCGCTCGCGACCGCAACGAGCCCGCCCGCGACCACGAGCCCCGCCGCGACTACGAGCCCGGCCACTACGACGACCGCAGCGCCGACCACCACGAGCTTGGCAGCAACGACCACAACCGTAGGGGCCAGCCCGACGACCGGAGCGGCCAGTACCACCCAGCCCACGACAACCATCCTCCCCCTGCAAATTCTCACCGCCGATCACAATCCCGACTCGATCAGGGCCGTGCCGTGTGCCATCGGGCCGAACGAGACGACCCTCCTGGTCACGATGACCGGTGGTTCAGCCCCCTTCACCGCGACGGCGCTTATTTCGAACGGCTCCGAGGTGTCGATGACTCCAACTGGGGGGTCGTCGTTCAAGGCCACAGTGGGTAACTTCAAGGCCAACTCCGTCGGCAGCTACACCTGGTCAGCGAAGGTCTCCGACGCCAATGGGTCCGTCGCGTCGAAGAACAACGGATCGAAATTCGTCGTCGTGGCGTGCTCCTGACCACCCCGAAGGTGGCCAAGTATTTCCTTGCGGACCCTAAGACAGGAACAAATGCCGACGTCGGCTAGTTTGACGAGGTAATGGATACCCTCGAACGTGACGTGATCGCCGAAGCGTTGGCCGTCATCGACAAGAGCCTCGGCCAACTCACGCACCGTGAACTCGTCTCGACTTCTGAAATGACCGATCTTTTGCTCGACATGCGTTCGCTGCTAAGCGAACCGCACCCCGAGACTTTGGCCGACACTCCCTTGGCGCAATAGCCCACCGACCGGCGTCTCCCGGGCGCAGACTCTAGGGGAGCGGTATCAGATGTTTGATCGCCGCTCCTAATACCAGTCCAACACCGAGGCCTCCGATCACGTCAGACGCATGGTGAATTTTGACGTGGATCCGGCTGGTCGCGACGACGGCGGCGAGCGCGCCGTAGAGCACGGCCAATGGCGTACCCCCGTCGGTCAGCAAGATCAGCGCAGTGATTGCCGAGGACGCATGTCCACTCGGAAAGGACGTCGTTCGGGGCTTGCGCAGAGCGTGAGGGCGACTTTGGGCCCAGATCGGCCTTTCCCTTCGGAAGAGCGATTTCAATCCGACGTTGACGATGAGCGACTCCGCGCCGAGGGCTCCCGCGAGACGCAACAGCGCGACGGTCTTTCGATGCGGACCGATGGCGGCCTCAGTCGCACCGATGGCAATCCAAATCAACCCGAAGTCGCCCGCCTCGCTGGCCCCATAGAACACCCGGTCGACAAATTCGTGGCCTCGCCATTGCTCCCACCAATCGTCGACTCGCCGATCAAATTCCTCGAAGCGGGCTGGGAAACTCGCCAGAGGGCCAGGGCGAGGCACAGCGATACCGTGGCCCTTAGTCACGCCGGCATCATGACTGGAGCCGCTAAACTCGAAGAGCGACAACCGGCTTGGGCCTTCAAGCGAAGGGGGCCGCTCAAATCGATCGTCGCGCCGTCGAGATCAGTCGGCTTGGTCACGGCCGCCCGCTGGGTGGCGTAGGAACGCTGGCTGGGCGCCTCGCTCGGCACCCCGCCGAAGGCCGGACACCAGGCTTTGTAGGCGCAGTAGTGGCATAGCGCCGAGACCTTGGGGCGGAAATCTTCACGTTCGCAGGCCCTTTCAACAGCCGTCCAAATAGCGGAGGTGCGCATTTGCAGACCCCGCAAGGACTGCTCAGTCGGCTCGGTCACGATGGCTACGGGCTCGGACAAGTAAAGCAACTGCACCTTCGACGGCCGCCGGCCGAGCATCTGTTCACAAAGAAACGCATAGAACTGCACACCCCCGAGGCGGTTTTGCTCTTGCTTCACTCCGGGTACCTTGCCGGTCTTGTAGTCGGTCACGACGATACCGCCGTCCTCGTCGAGTTCGAGCCGATCGATGATGCCCCGCAGCCGCAACGATCCGACGTTGACTTCGAGGCGCAGCTCCAGGCCGATGGCGCGGATCTGCGTCGGATCTTCCAAGCGGAAGTATTTATGCACGAGCGATTGGGCGTCGACGTGGAACGCCGCCCACGCTTCGTCGTCGAGCTGCAGGCCGACATACTCAGGATCGTTGAGCACTTCGGGCGTCGCCTGGGCCAGCTTCTCGAGCGCGCAATCAATGGTGCGATTCGGCGGTTCCTCGAGCATGAGCAGCTCCAGGACGCGGTGTACCAATGTGCCTTTGGCGGCCCAGTGGGTCGGCGGCTCGGGCAGTCGGTCGATGGCCGAGAACCGGAACGCGAGCGCGCAATCTTTGAAACTCGCCACTTTCGACGGCGATAGTGATGTGGGCAGGGGCAGCGCCATAAGGTCAGGTTACGGGAGGGATGAGACAAAAACGGGTTTGATTCGGGCTCCCGGAGAATAATTGTTGAGATGTTGGGTGGAGGGTCTATCGGTCGCCACACTACGTTGGGAACGATTGGTCCGTTTTTTCGAAGCCCGGTCTAGCTCGAGCGTCCGGTCAGTGACCAAAATACGTGTCCCCTCCGACAAACTGAAACGCATCGCCGAATCGGCGGCGTTCGCAACTTGGCGCCTTGTAACTCGAACCCCTGTTGATCGCGCCTGCTATTCGGGCCTCCTGTTCGCATCGAGCTACAGCCCATGGCGCTGCGACAGTCAATTTCAGTCTGCGCTCCTGGAGGTACGAAGTCACACGATGGTCGACGAGACCCGCCTTTACGAACTCTGGCAGCTTACCGCGCAGCTAGCCTCAGTGGGCGGCGTCATACTCGAAGTCGGAGTGTGGCGTGGCGGAAGCGGCTGCCTTCTGGCCCGACGCTCGCGCGAAGACCGCTCAGATGCGTCGGTGTATCTCGCCGACACGTTTGCCGGAGTCGTGAAAACCGGCAAACTCGACCCCGTTTATCAGGGCGGAGAGCATGCCGACACCTCGCCCGCATTGGTCGAAGCACTGGCCGCATCTATGCAATTGGACAATGTGCACGTGTTCGTCGGTAGGTTTCCCGACGATACCGGGACAACGGTGGAGCAACGAAAATTCAAGCTCGCGCACATCGACGTTGACGCGTACGAGTCCGCCAAAGACGTCGCGGAGTGGATCTGGCCGAGGTTGGTGATCGGCGGAGTCATCGTGTTCGACGATTACGGCACGCCGACGACTCCTGGCGTCCGGATTTTCGTGGACGAGTGGCGGGGGCGACCGGGGGCCCTGGTGGTGCACAATCTCGACCAGCACGCCATCGTGGTGAGAACCGCATAGTCACTCGGGTCCCGTACCGCGATTGCTCCGCCGGGCCCCATGCTCGGCGAGACATTTTCGGGCCAAGGCTGGTTTATCGCGCCTGAAGTGCCGCTGAGGGGCCTGCCGCCGGTCCGGTCGCACCGCCTACGCTTGCACGGATGCACGTATTGGTGGTCGAGGACGAAGTCACCCTCGCGGAGACTCTACGAGACGGGCTCGGCGCCGAGGGTTTCACGGTCACTGTCGCCCACGATGGCTTGACCGGCCGGGATTTGGCGATGACCGGCCGCTTCGACGCGGTCGTGCTCGACATCATGTTGCCCGGACGCAATGGCTTTCGCGTCTGTCGTGACTTGCGCGACGGCGGCGTGACCACCCCGATCCTGATGTTGACGGCCAAAGACGGCGAACTCGATGAAGCCGAGGCGCTCGATACGGGGGCCGACGACTTCTTGTCCAAACCGTTTTCATTCATCGTGCTGCTTGCTCGTTTGCGGGCGCTGCAGCGGCGTTCCGCGGTCAGCGACGTCCGAGCGGTCACCAAGGCGGCCATGCGCGTTGGCGATCTTGTACTCGAACCGATGCAACGGCGTTGTCGACGCGGTGAACACGACGTCTCATTGACGGCCCGGGAGTTCGACTTGTTGGCCGAACTGGCCCGATGCAGCCCCGACGTAGTGAGCAAAACCGACATTTTGGCGCGTGTGTGGGGGGCCGAATTCGAAGGTGATCCCAACGTCGTCGAGGTGTACATCGGCTACCTGCGCAAGAAGATCGACGTGCCCTTCAGTCGCATGTCTCTGACGACAGTTCGCGGCCTCGGTTACCGTCTCGACGCGCAGTAATTGTCAATGCGGCGCTGGCCCATCCGGGTGCGCATCACCGCCGTTGCCGCGGTCGTCATGGCCGCCGCGCTGGCCCTTACCGGCTTCGTGCTCTTACAGGTGGTGAGGTCATCTCAGCTTGCCGAACTGCGAACAAGCGCGAAACGCCGAGCCGAAGAAGTCGTCTCGTTGATCACCAAGGGCAAGGCGACCGGGCCACTGCCAGCCGCTCGTGACGACGCGTTGTTGGTTCAGGTGATCGACGTCAGGGGTCATGTGATCGCGTCGTCGTTGAATGTCAGCGACATGAACGCGTTCGTCAATTCTGGCGACCTCGCGTCCCAGCCCGGGGTGATGCGTCGATCGCGCGGCAATGTCGATCGCGTTCCATGCGAGATTCTGGCGATCAGCGTCGAGGTCGGGTCGAAGCGGTTCGGCGTTTTCGTTGCCTCGCCGTTGCGCGCCATCGAACATACCCAGGGCATGCTGCGCAGCCGCCTGTGGCGCGGCATTCCCTTCCTTCTCGCGGGCGTGATCCTGGCCATTTGGCTGGTGACCGGAAGGGCGTTGCGACCGGTCGACTTGATGCGTCGCGAACTCGACGCAATCACCCCTGGTGACCTCGGCGCACGGGTCTCGGCCCCGCCGGTCGACGACGAGTTGGGCCGCCTGGCCCGCACGATGAACGCCATGCTCGAACGGCTCCAAGCCAGCAGCGACCGCCAAACCCGATTCGTGTCGGACGCCTCTCATGAGCTGCGCACCCCGTTGGCTGTGACCCGGGCCCGGCTCGAGGTCGCTCTCCGCCATCCGCAGCGTACCGACTGGCCGGAAGCGGCTAACATTGTTCTTCGCGAGTCAGGGCGAATGGAGCGCCTCGTGCGCGACTTGCTGCTCATTGCGCGGGGCGAGCAGCAAGTGCGACATCCTCGACAAGTCGACCTCGACGAGGTGGCGAT
The DNA here is from genome assembly GCA_025359845.1 of Acidimicrobiia bacterium. GTDB lineage: Bacteria > Actinomycetota > Acidimicrobiia > Acidimicrobiales > JANYDT01 > JANYDT01. The sequence continues at coordinate 652 of JANYDT010000005.1, read as the reverse complement.
GGGCGCAATTCGGTCGGCCCGCCTCGTGGCGCCCTCTGGTCACACTATCGACGGCCACGCCGTTTCGGCTGGCCGCGTGCTCGGCGACCCCGACCTCCTGGATCGGGTCGTCACAAACCTACTGGCCAACGCCGTGCGCCATTCCCAACGCCAGGTGGCAGTGTCGGTCGTCCGGCGCGACGCTCCGGTCGGATCGGGCTCGGCCACCGCGGTCGTAGAACTAGCGGTGACCGACGACGGGCCGGGGGTGCCCGAAGCCGACCGCACCCGTATCTTCGAACGCTTCACCCGGCTCGACGAAGCCCGCGACCGTCAGAGTGGAGGGGCGGGCCTCGGCTTGTCGATCGTGCACGACGTCGTCGTCGGCCACGGCGGCACGGTCCACGTGGAAGACGGGCCGGCCGGCGGCGCCCGCTTCGTCGTTCGGCTCCCTGCGGCGGACTGAGAGTCAGCTACCGTTCGCCTCATGACGAGCGATCGAACCGTGAGAGTGGAACGCCACGAGGGTCCGGGTGGGGGCGTCGCGGTTCTGCGCCTCGACCGACCCAAAGTGAACGCCATCTCCCCTGAATTGTTAGCCGACCTGCAGGCGGGGTTGGATGAACTTCACGCCGATTTGCCCGGCGCCGTCATCGTCTACGGCGGTGAGAAG
>JANYDT010000040.1 GCA_025359845.1 Acidimicrobiia bacterium | reverse complement strand
CGGTCGAGAACCAGCCGGCCACCCCGATCGTGATCGAGGCCGGAGAGCAACTCGACTTCACGCTCAGCTATCACCCCACCCAGCCCGACATCACTGAACAAGTCGTCGTGCGGATCAGCAGCAACGACCCCGACGCGCCGTACGTCGACCTCACTGCGACGGCGACCGCCGGCGCTCCGCAACTCGAAGTATCGACACCAGTTGGTGGCGACCTCGGCACCACATGCCTCGGTGAGACGCTCGACGGCGAGCTGATGTTGACCAACTCCGGGAGCTGTCCGTCGACGGTCACCTCGGTCACGTCGAGCAACGCAGCGTTCGCAGTCGCGTCCGTGCTGGCCCTGCCGCTCACGATCGCCGCCGGCGCCACGTACGAGCTCGAGGTCCGGTTTACGCCGAACGCGTTCGGTCCCGCGTTGGCGACGATCTCGATCGACTCCGACGACCCGAAGGGGATCGTCACCGTTGAACTTGTCGCCCGGTGCGGGGCTCCGCGGCTCGTCACCGTGATCGCCGACTCGGGCGACGCCGGACACGTGTGCCTCGACGACTTTGCCGACGTCGACATCACCGTCAGCAACAGCGACGCCTGCACGCTCCAGATCACGACGATCACGAGCGACTCGGCGGAGTTCCTCGTGCCGACCGTGGACGCATTTCCGATCGCGATCGCCGCAGGCACGTCGATGGAGATTCCTATTCGGTTCCAGCCCGCAACCATCGGCGACAAGACGGCCACGATCACGATCGTCTCCAACGATCCAGCATCGCCCCACGTCGTGCACCTGTCCGGCCACACGCCGCACGCAACGCTGATCATCACCGGTTCCGCGTGTTTCGGCGAAGTCATCTTCGGCACCCGAGTGCAGCAGCGGCTGACGTTCACCAACGTCGGCGACTGCGATCTGCACGTCACCGAGGTCGCTTTCGAGAGCTGTCGCTGCCCCGGCTGCTCAACGCTGAAGCTCGTCCGCAACCCCTTCCCGGCGACGTTGCATCCCGGTGCCGCGCTGGATCTGGGGTTGCAGTACACGGCGACGGGAGGCTCAGCCTGCAATCGCCACCTCGTCGTGCACAGCGACGATCCCGATCACCCCGTCGTGCACATCGACGTCAGCGCGATGACCAAGCCGACGCTCAACTCCGCTGTGAAGGGCTGGCTCGCGCACACACTGCAATCGCTGCTCGCAACACAACTCGACCGCCCGTGCGACGAAGGAACGTACGGCCCCGGCGATCACGAGTGCTGACGGACGGGCGCGGCGACGTGGCGGCTCCGGCCGCGGCCCTACCGGCGGCGATACACGCGGTCGAGGCCGAGCCACGGCGCCACGGGGTCGAACTCGGCGTCCGTGCGCTTTACCGTCGCCGACACCGTCGAGGGCAACAGGGGCGCCTCGACCTGGGTCGCATGGATTGATCGCCCACGCCAGCAAGGACGAACTGTCGCGTTCAACGTGCATTCCTCCGTCTAAAAACTCGGCCCGGCAGCAGTGGTTGCGGGCGTACTGCTTTGGCCCGCGGTGGCTTGGGCGGGGCGTCGGGCCAGGCCGCTTCGACCAGCTCGTCGCCGTACCACGCGCGCAGCACCACAAATCGCACCTCGATCTCGGTGAGGTCGGGGAAGCGGCGTCGAGTCGCGTTCAGTTGATGCGTTCGAGCGACGTCAACCACGGCGGCGAACTCCCTCAGCCGCTCGGCCGGGGTCTGGCGAGCCCGCATGGCCCGCTCGAACAACCACGCCTCTCGTGAGGTGTCGGCCGGGATCGGCGGAGGGTTACGGCGAGTAGGGGACACGGGGTCAGCGTAGTGACGTATCGAGAGTTGATTACCGATCCCGCTCGCCATGTGTCGAGTCGCGTGTGCAGTGAAGCACCGTTCCACCAACAATTTGATATTGATGTCGAAACTGAGAGCTGGGAACTTGCTGTCGGCTTTATTCTGGTGGGGTGGGCGGGCGACCACTTCGGGCTTGGATGTCGGCGAAGCGCTCACCGAAGTGCCAGCGGTGGCCTTCGGGATCACTTGCTTCGTATCGGCGCTCGCCGTAGAACGCGTCGTCGAGGGGCATGGTGATGTTTGCCCCTGCTTCCACGGCCCGGGCGTATTGGGTGTCGATGTCGTGCACGTAGACGTGGAAAATGGCCGTCGTCAAACCCGCGTCGAGAGGGCTGTGGATGTAGTGGACATCGACGTTGGCGTGGCTGACCATCACGACACCGGTGCCGACTCGGAGCCAACAGAGGTATTTGCCGTCGAACTCCATGCGGGCTTCGCGGTTCTCAACGAATCCGAAAACGCGGCTGAGGTAGTCCACCGCCGCGAGCTCGTCACGGTAGGCGAGCCGGGGGTAGATGTCGGGTGTGGCCATCGTGGCGGCCGGTACGTGGTCTTGATCGATTGCGGACATGAGCTGCTCCTTGACTTGGGTGTATATCGCCGGGTCTCCTGGGGTGTCGCGCTCAATGCGATCGGGTCGCATTCGGCGTAGCGGATCGAAGTCGTCGCTCACGACGTGATCCTTCGAGGATGTTGGCGGCTGGGGTGTTGGTTGTGTTGTTTCCCGCTCAGGTCCTCGAGTTCACGAAGACGACGGCGGGCTCGGTTGAGCCGCGACCTGACCGTCCCGATCGGAATGGCCAAGGCATCGGCCACATCGTCGCAGCCGAGGCCTTCCCACACGTGCAACACGAGCGCGTCGCGCTCGGGTTGAGGTAGCCGAGTGATTGTTTCGGCGACGTGTTGCCAGCGGTGAGCAGCGTCGACGATGTCGATGACCCGCTCGGTGTCGTTGTCACTTGCCAAACGCTGTCCTGCGAGCCGAGCGACGGCGCGAATCCGGAGGGCCTCGGTTCGGCGGTATTTGGCGACCAGGTTGGTGGCGATGCCGTAGAGCCAGGGTCGGGCGTTGGGGCGGTCGAGGTCGTAGGTGCCTCGTTTCTCGAACGCAATTCGAAACGTCTCGCCGAGGAGCCCGTCGGCCTCATGGGGGCCGAGGCGGCGCACCAAATAGCGGTGCACGATCGTTGCGTGACGATCGAAGATCGCACCGAAACAGGCTGGAGCCACCAATGACGCGGCGATCACCGCGGCATCGGTGTCGTCTTCCACATCTGTATCTTCCCCGTTGCCCCGCCGCAGTTCGCGTTGTTCTGCGAAAGCGTCATCCGCTCGCGGGTCAGACCGACTGCGGGCTCTAGCGGTTTCTGCTAGATCCTCGCGAGTTGGCGAAGCGCTGACGGTTCCGGGCCATGGCAAAGCCGCGCCTGGATCGCGTCGACGATGGCGTCGGGGCTGAGGATGGACGTATCAACCTCGAGGTCGTATAGGCCCGGATCGTGAACGCATTGCTACCATCGCCGGACGGCGTCGGGGACAGACCCGTCGCCCGCGGAGGTCACATACTCAGCTTCGCGGCCGGGTTGTCCTGCATCTCGACGAGCCATGATCTCGTCAATCGGACAGTGGACGCCGACCAACCATGCTGGCAGTCCGGCGAGTCGGCGCGCCGCGTCCGGCAAGGTGCGCAGCGGTCGGGAGTGAGCATCGTGGTGACCAACGTCGACGATCACGTTCAAGCCGAGTCGACTGTGCGCCGCCACCGACTCGTACAGCGCGCCGTACAGCGCCGGGAGATAGTTCTCGATATCGGGCCGCTCGCCGCCGGGGCGAAGCCCGATGCCGGGCCGCAACCATGGCGGAGTGACCCCTCGGACGAACACGTCGACACCAAGGTTCAGCCACGGCGCGTCGGTGTGCCGCCAATCGTTCCTCCCCGGTTTCGAGGCCGACCTGCCGTTCGTGCTCGTCGATGTCGCCCTTGATGCGCAAGACGATCTGCGCCTTATCGGCCGACTCGTCGACGGGCCCGACGCCCCGTTGGCGGCCGGCGACCGGGTGCGGCTCACCTTCGACGATCTCACACCGGAGGTCGCAGTCCCGGCCTTCGTGCTGGAGGCAGCACCGAAGGGGCAACCATGAGCGAGCGTCAGCGAGCGAATCGACAAACATCGCGCCCGGTCAGGGCAGCACCGAAGGGGCAACCATGAGCGACTTCGCCCGCAACGAGGTGGCCATCGTCGGGTACGCCCACAGCGCCGTACAGCAGCACGGCGACCGGCCCCTCGGCGCGCTCGCGCTCGACACCGCGAGGCAAGCCATCGCCGACGCCGGGCTGCGTCCCGACCGGATCGACGGGTTCGCGTCGAGCGCCGTGATGCCGTCCGCCGACAGCCATGCGGCCGAGGACGGCGTCAGCACCGTCTCATCCGGCCGGCTCGCTGAACGCCTAGGCATCAACCCCCGCTACGCCGTGGGCCTCCAGGGCAACGGCCAGCTGCCCGGCTCGGTGAGCCTCGCGGTCAACGCCATCGCCGCCGGAGCCGCGGACTACGTGCTCGTGCATCGGGCGCTGCACAACCCGAAAGGGCAATACCACGGAAACTCGATGCGGGCGGCTGCTGGGCCGATGCAATGGACAGCTCCCCAGGGCTTCTTCGGGCCCCTCGCAATGATCGGTCTCACGTACAACGAGTACCTTCAGCGCTTCAACGCGTCCCGCGAAGCAATGGCGACGGTGCTGGTCGAGGCCCGCAAGAACGGCGCCCGCATACCGTGGTCGTACTGGTACGGCCGCCCGCTCACCCGCGAGAAATACCTCGAGTGGTACCTCCAACTGTCGGGCCGCGCCGCCGAGCGCCAACGCAAAGACGTGACCGTCGGGCTCGCTTGCCACTCCTCACCGCACCTGGGTGGGGTCGTCGTGTACACCAACGAACCGACGTGAGCCCGCCGACGGGCGCCTGGTGAGGAGCCTGCACGATGCCACGTTCGTGCTACTGTTGTGGCATGGGTAGAGCACGGGTGAGCACGACGGTTGACGAATCCCTCCTACGTGAAGCGCGGTCGGCCAATCCGCACCACAACGACGCCGCGCTGCTTGATGCCGCACTCACCGCACTTCTGGCCCGAAGCCGCGCCTACGCGATCGATGCGGCCTACAGCGCGTATGACGAGCACCCACTCGACGAACCTGACGACTGGGGCGACCTCAGCTCATTCAGAAAGGTCGCAGCCGCATCGTGACCCCCCTGCCGCGGCGTGGAGAACTCTGGTGGTGTGAGCCTCCAGAGATCGGGCGTCGTCCTGTTGTCGTGCTTTCCCGAGACGTTGCCATCCCACGCCTGCGTCGAGCACTCATCGCTCCGTGCACAACGACGATTCGGGGGCTGGCCAGTGAAGTCGTGCTCGAACCCGGTGAGGATCCCGTGCGTCGCCGAACAGCAGTGAACCTTGACTCGGTCGAGAGCGTTTCCGTAGCCACACTGACCGATCGAATCGGGCGGCTCAGCGATGACCGCATGCAAGCGATTTGTGACGCCTTCGCGGTAGCCGTCGACTGTCGCTGATCCGGGCGGTATGGCCTCAATCGATGCCGAGACTCAGACTCAACGCGCGCCGACGAACGAGGCCGGTATGTCTCGTCGGTGGTGCAGTACGCGCCACACCTCAGTTCGATCTCTGGAAGGCACGTAGAAGACTAGGTACGGGAAGCGACGTACGCTCCAAGCTCTGAGTTCGGGAACACCCACCTCGTGAGCGAAGCGCAACGACCCGATATTCGGCGAGCGTCGAATCCGCTCGATTGCCTGTTCGAGCGCATCGACGAACTCGAGGGCGATCACATCGCCCGCGTCACTGCGGTAGTGCGCGACTGCCGACTCGATGTCGACGGCAGCGAGCGACCGAAGCCGCACCTGGCGTGACGCCATGTCGGTCAGTCGTTCACGCGAACGCGACTCCGCAAGCCCCTGAAATACTCATCATCAGCGACCGGCCCCGGCGCTGATGCCGCTCCTTCGAGCAGGAGGGTCCTTAGACGTTGCCGGTCTTGCTCGCGTCGGATGAGGTCACGGACGAACTCACTGGTGGAGCAATACCCGCCAGAGCCGACCTGTTCGTCGACGAACGCTTTCAGCTCGTCCGGGATCGACACGTTCATCGTCGTCATTGCCAAACATCGTACTTGATTGGCAAACTTTGCCAAGCCAGTAGGCCGTTGGTTACTTTCTTCTTTACTCGGTAGCGCTGCGAGCGACGGAGTGAACAAGAACGCGCCTACCGACCGCCGTGAGGTCAGTTGGGCGTCGGTTACCGAGGTGGCCATTCACCCAAAGGGCGACCAATTTCCCACTCGTGGCCGAACGGATCCACGACCCGCCCGAGTCGCCAGCCATGTTCGTCCTGGACCGGCGACGCTTCCCTTGCGCCGGCGTCGACTGCCGCGGCCAGCACGGCTTCGGGAGTATCCACGACGAGAAGTGTTCGCCCCGTTGCGCCTCCAAGACTGTCTGGACTGAAGCGCTGAATGGCTGGGTCCGCTCGTGACACCCAGAACGCGGCGTCCCCCACTGCGAGTTGAACGACGATGTCGTCGCCGTCGCCGACTGAATGGAGCACCTTCGCCCCGAAAGCCCTTTCGTAGAACGCAACCGCGGCCCCCGCACGCTCGATCCACAGTTGCGGCTGGAAGCTCGTCATCGTTACAGCGTACGTTGCTCATCGAGTCCAAATGCCGACCGGGTGTGTATAGTATGCGCATGTCGAGAGTCAACATCACCGTTCCTGACGAGGTTGCCGTCCGCGCCCGTGAAGCGGGCCTCAACGTGTCGCGCGTCGCCACAAACGCGCTACTCGAAGAACTCGATCGGCGAGCCAAAGCAGAAGCATTAGACGCCTACCTTGTTCAGCTTGAGGCCAAGCTTGGTCCCATCGGTCCTGAGGAGGCTTTGGCCGCAACGACGTGGGCCGACTCGGTCCTGTCGACTGCCCCGCAACAGAAGCGAAAAGGCCGGCGCAGCGCGTGAACCTGGTTCTTGATAGCGGTGGAATCAGCGCACTCGTTGGGCAACGCGCCCGCCTTGCGGAGCTTCGCCGACGCGGGGTCTGGCCACCGCAAGTGCCGGCCGTGGTCATTACCGAATCGCTCACCGGAGATCACCGGCGCGACTTCCATATGAACCACTTACTCGGAATGTGTCAGATCCTTCCGGTAACCGAAACGATCGCCAGAGTAGGGGCGCTGCTTCGGACGTCCACCGGTCGCGCCGCGGAAATCTCTGCGACTGATGCCATTGTCGTTGCCTTTGCCATCGGGTATCCGGCCGCCGTGGTTTTTACTAGTGACCCTGTTGACCTCATGGATCTTGTCGACACGCAACCGGCCAGCGTCACTATCTCTGCGGTGTAGCGACAGCCGCGTGCCCAGCACGACAGTCGATATCGAGCCGAGCCGACACGAGGCCGATATTCGCACAGACGCGCCGGGCGACCGCACCCCACCACACCTTCCATGCGGTGAGCCTCATGCCGCCCATCCCGCAGCACGGTGGTCAGTCGGCGAGCTACCAGTACACGTCGGTCGTCAACTCGCTTGGGTCGTCGTGGTGGTCTCCGTAGATTTCCCAACGCTGCCGGGATGTGGCCCGATCGTTGGCCGTGCACCACGCGACAACCGCGTCATGCGTGCTGCTGAGGTCTGCGTACGGCCCGCGGTGCACGGCGTGTGCGGCCTGGCCCCCGGAAGCTGGGAGGCCACGATCCGCCCAGACGGCGCGAATGGCCCTGCCACAACGACACCGACCTCGACATTGGGGGTGTCGTCCCGATACAACATCACGCTGCTTCCACCGCCCCGCAACAGTTGATCGTGTGCTCGCAGAAACGTCCACACCTCTCCAAGGAGTTGACCCCAAAGGCTGGGGAACTCCGACCATGAGGTCGTCGCCGCAATCACCGCTATCGGTCGTGGCTCGGCCTGAACGACCGACACGATAGGGCTCATGGCCGACACCATAGGTGTTGATGCCAGGAACCGGACCGCCCTGCCGGCGACGATCGCCGGTTAGTTGTTCTTGTTCACGCGGTAGCGCTGGGAGCGACGGAGTGAACAAGAACGCGACGAATTACTAGTGCACGCTCGCGGAGTTGCGAGTGTGTAGTTTGGGGGTTTGTGGGTTGCGTTGCCGGTCGAGTTGGGTGTTGATGAGTTGGAGGAGTTGGGGCGTCGGGTGAGGGCGCATTCGACTTCGGTGCGAATGTTGCGTCGGTGTCGGGTGATTTTGTTGGCGGCGGAGGGGACGGTGAGCCGCC
>JANYDT010000019.1 GCA_025359845.1 Acidimicrobiia bacterium | reverse complement strand
CGATCCCGCCACTGGCACCGGTAACGAAAACACGCATAGGAACTCCTGATCTGATGGGACTTGTGTCCCATCACCGTACCAGGTGACGGGACACAAGTCCCATCGCTAGGATGGGGCTGTGCCTCGATGGGAACCCGACGCCCGCGAGCGACTGGTGGCAGCCGCGTTGCAGTTGTTCTCCGAGCAGGGTTACGACGCCACCACGGTCGCTGAGATCGTTGATCGAGCAGGACTCACGAAGAGCACGTTCTTCCGACACTTCCCAGACAAACGCGAGATGCTGGCCGCCGGTCAGGAGACCCTCTGTCGGCTACTCGGTGAGGGAATCTCGGCCGCGCCGCCGGGCGTGACGCCGCTTGGTGCCGTAGCGGCGGGCCTTGAGCGGGCCGCGGGGGCGATGACGTCGTTCAACCGCGAACTGGGACCTCAACTCCGGGCGATCATCGCCACCAGTTCCGAGCTCCAGGAACGCGACATGCTGAAGCGGGTTGGTATGGCCGCGGCGATGGCCGCAGCGTTGCGCGACCGCGACGTCGCGGATCTCGTGGCCACGCTGGCCGCCGAGCTAGGAGTGCTGGCGTTCAAAGAGGCCTATGCCGAATGGGTCGCCGACAACGACGAACAAGACCTCGCGAGACTTGCGCGTGCGGCGTTGGAACGGTTGCACGCAATGCTCCCCCAACTCGGATAACCGCCGGCGAGTCCCGAAGCGGATTGTCTCGGGGAACAGTCCGATGTGTTTCTACAGCCCGTCGGCGTCGACGCATATTGTCGACGTCGACGTCAAGATCGTCGGTTTGCGGTCGTTGACAACGGGTAGGCGAACTTCACACCGGTTCGGTGTTTCGACGAAAGGACTGCTCGTATGGATGCGAGGAAGCGATTCTTTACCCCGCTGCCCGTTGCGCGGCTGGGCGGCTCGGACCACTTGGTGCTCGAGGCGCTCGAGGTACGTAAAGCCGCTCCTCCGGTGCGCCGAGCCGCTTCGGCGGGCGCGTTCGGGCTCGTGGGTGGGCTTGCGCACGCACTTCGCACCGCCGGGCATGACGTCACCTCCCCACCCGCCTCGGCTGGACGATCAGATCGCAGCGCCAAGTAGGTTCAATTGGATGACGAAGCGCACATCCGTTCACGCCCCGCGATTCGCGACTGCCTCGATTCTGGGTGTCGCTGGGATTGCGCATTTCGCAGCACCTGCGGCCTTCGATCAGATCGTGCCGCGTTGGATGCCTGGGCCGCCGCGTCTCATTACGTACGTGAGCGGTGCAACCGAGCTCGTCGTCACTGCGCTCCTCCTGCGTCGCAGTTCGCAGCGACTTGGCGGCTTGCTCGCGATGGCAACGTTCATCGGTGTGTTCCCGGCCAACGTGCAATCGGCGCTCGACGGGGGCATTGCCGGGCTACCACCGCCGTTTAACTCCGCCCTGGTGGCATGGCTTCGTTTGCCCCTGCAGATTCCGCTGGTTTGGGTCGCGTGGCGCGCCGCCTGTGCCCGCGATCAGAAATGACCGCCCGAAACGGACTCCGGCGGCGCGTCAGGGGAGGGCCGACATCCGCTTCGGAAACTCGCCCCGGAGCCGGTCAAGGGCAATGAGAACAGCTGCCGTTGGATCGTCGCCTGGCATTTGACGCACGACCTCGATGGCCCAACCCTCGTTGTCAATGATCACACTCGCAATATGTCCTTGGTCGTCGACTTGCGTCCAGCTGGGTGGCGAGATCGGGATCCTGGAGAATAGTTACGTTGACGCCGAGCCGGTCTGCCCATTCCTGCGGATCGCTTCCGGTGACGGCCATCAACTGGACCCGTTGCTGACTGAACCGGTAGAGCGAAGCGTCCAATTCCCGAATCAATCGGTCAGTCGATTCGTCCGGGAGCCCGACGAAGCTCAAGACGACCGGGACCCGACCAATGAAGTCCTGGTCGGAATGCGGTGCGATCGCTTGCTCGTGCGCCCCGAGAAGGTGACTTGACGATCGGTGGATGTCGTCGACGTTGCTGCCCGGGGTCATGACGTGCAGTTACCCGATACCTCCGGCTGCGAAACGAATGGTTTGCAACTGGAGGTGAGCATTCGACGCGGCAACACTGGCTGCGTCCAGCCCGTTCACGAACGGTACTCCCTGAGCAGCCACTGCCCGAACTCGTTCAACCTAGAGCCTCGGACGCGCTACCAGCGCAGGCGGCGGCGGCGACGATCCGGATGGGTATTGCTTTGGCTGCGGGGGTCTGGGCGTCGGGGCAGTGGTGGTCTAGCGAGAGCAACACGTTTGCCTCCGGGTAGTACGCCGCTGCGCACCCGACAGGCGTCGGGTAGGCGACGATCCGGTAGTCGAAGACCCCGTCGTTGCGGGCCTGGAAGGAGGCTGATCACATCGACACGGTCACCGTCGATGAAGCCAAGGTCTGTGATGTCCGAAGGGTTGACCATGATGATCCGTCGGTCGCCGGCGATGCCGCGGTAGCGGTCGTCGTGTCCGTAGATAGTGGTGTTGTACTGATCGTGGGACCGCAACGTCTGCAGCAGCAACTGGCCCGCCGCGGCCGGCGACGGAGCAACTGTCGTCCGGGTGAAGTGGGCTCTGCCATCTGGTGTCGGGAAGCGGCGCTCGTCTCGGGGAGGATGCGGGAGTTCGAAACCACCCACCGCACGCACTCGTTCGTTGAAATTCTCGAAGCCGGGAACAACGCGTGCGATGTGGCTGCGGACACGGTCGTTGTCTGCGCGCATCGCCGCCCACGGCACCGGGTGCGTCGGCCCGAGGAGCTTCGCCGCGATATCGCAGACGATCGTCACTTCGCTGCGAAGGTCGCCCGACGGGGGGTCGAGCGGCCCGGTGCTGCGGTGGATGAGGCCCATCGAGTCTTCGACAGTCACGAACTGGGCGCCGTTCGGACCGGTGTCTAGGTCGGTTCGTCCGAGTGCGGGAAGGATGATCGCGGTGTCGCCGCACTGCACATGGGACCGGTTCAGCTTCGTCGAGATCTGCACGGTGAGTTGCGACGCCATCAGCGCCGGCTCGGTGCTGGAGGTGTCGGGAGTGGCGCGCCCGAAGTTGCCGCCGAGGCCGATCAGGATCCGTGCCTTGCGGTCGGCGAACGCGCGCACCGCATCGATCGTGTCGTAGCCCGGTTGGCGGGGCATGGGCACGCCGAACTCCGCTTCGAGCGCGTCGAGCAGCTCCCTCGTCGGGTGTTCGAAGATGCCCATGGTCCGGTCGCCCTGCACGTTGCTGTGCCCACGGATCGGGCACAGTCCCGCCCCTTCGCGTCCGATGTGGCCACCGAGGAGCGCCACGTTCGTCATCTCATTGATCGTGTCGATCGCGTTCAAGTGTTGGGTGACGCCCATGGCCCAGCAGATGATCAGGCGCTCGGCGCCTGCGATCAGTTCGAACGCCGCCGCCACCTCGGCCGTGGCGAGCCCGGTCGCAGCGAGCAGCGCACCGTCATCCACACCGTTCAGATGATCGACGAGCTCGGCGAAACCCGTCGTGTGCTCGTCGACGAAGACGCGGTCGACGCCGCTAGGTTTGCGGCTACTCGCGTCGTGGCTACTCGCGTCGCGGCGGACGAGCCAGCGATTCCAGAGTTGGAAGAGTGCCTGATCGGCGCCCAGGCGGATCGGTAGGTGGATGTCGGCAATCTCGGTTCCGTGTCCCGCAAGCCCACGCAGCCGTTGCGGGTTCTTGAAACGCAGAAGGCCGGCTTCGGGAAGCGGGTTGATCGCCACGATCTTCGCCCCGGCACGCTTCGCCTCCTCCAGCGTGGTGAGCATGCGGGGATGGTTGCTGCCCGGGTTCTGTCCGACCACGAGGATCACGTCGGCCTTGACGAAGTCGCCGAGCCGAACGGAGCCTTTCCCGATGCCGATCGATTTGCCCAATGCGAAGCTGGTCGGCTCGTGGCACATGTTCGAACAGTCCGGAAGGTTGTTCGTCCCGAAGCATCGGACCATGAGCTGATAGACGAATGCGGCCTCGTTGCCCGTCCGCCCGGACGTGTAGAAGACGGCGTCGTTGGGATCGGACAGGCCGGAGAGCTGACGGGCGATCTCGGCGCATGCATCGTCCCAACTGATCGGCGTGTAGTGGGCTGCGCCGGGCCGTTTGATCATTGGGACCGTCAGACGACCGGCCTGTCCCAACCAGTAGTCGGACCGGGTTCGCAGGTCGCCGAGCGAATGCCGGGCGAAGAACGCGGCATCGATCCGCGCCGCCGTGCCATCCTCGGCGACGGCTTTGGCACCGCTCTCGCAGAACTCCACCCGGTGACGGGCGCCTGGCGGGGGTTCGGGCCATGCGCACCCCGGGCAGTCGAAACCGGATGGCTGATTGATGATAGCCAGCGACCGAACCGCACGCACAGCACCCATCGCTACGAACGAGCGCTGAACGCTAGACACGACAGCCGGCCGACCCGTGGCCCACTCCTCCGGCGCGCTGATCTCGTTTCGTTCGTCATCCCGATGCTCTGTCGTAGCCATGTCCCACATGTACTCATTTCGCTCGACGCTGAAACAGGCCCACAGCGGCAGCGCCGGAGCCGAACCTACATCGCCTCAACTTTGGGCATGATCTCTTCCTTCAGGCGCTTGAGGTCGTCGAGCGTCTTCGAAACCGGTACGTCAGCGAACGGCGGCCAGAGCAAAGGCATCGTCATCCCAGCTTCCTTATAGCGCTTGAGGTTGTCGGTGATTTGCTCGGCGGTTCCGACCAACAAATTGCTGAGCTTGCGGTTCGGCGTCTGATCGGACTTCTCGTCGGTGATGACGAACCAGATCATGCTGCACATGTCGAATCCGGCGGCGAGCGAGCGGTCGCTCCCGAGTTCCACAAGTTCGCGTTGGATTTCGCCCCGCCATCTCGTAATCTCTTCTGGAGTGTCCTGGATCCCGATCCAGCCTGACAAGCCATACTTCGCGATGCGGCTGGCCGAACGCTTCGGGTCTTTGAGACCGCTGAAGTAGATCGGCGGGTGCGGGTTCTGCAAAGGCTTCGCGCCAAACCCGCACCGGTCGAAGTCGGCGAACTCGCCGTGATATTCGAACAGGTCGTTCGTCCAAATGCCCTGCATGATCTCGATGGTCTCGCGCACGTGCTTGTGGCGCTTGGGAAAAATGTGCGCGGCGCTCGCGGCTGCGAACTCCTCAGGCATCCAGCCCGACCCGACGCCCACGTTGACTCTGCCATTCGAGAGATGGTCGATGGTGGCGATCTCGCCGGCGAGCACGCCAGGCGCGCGATACGGCGTGTCGATGATGCTCATGCCGATGCGCACCTTCTTCGTTTTCGCAGCGAGCCACGGGATCAGCGGCATTCCGTGGAGCCACTCGCCGCGGGCCGACACCGGCAGAGCCAACGGAAACTGCTCCATCATGCCGAACGGGTATTGCAGTTCCTGGCGGTCGGACGCTTCCGGAACAACTACCCGGTCGAGCGTCCAGACCGAATCGAAGTCGAGTTCCTCGGCCAGGTTGGTGAGATCTTCGAGTTCCTTAACTGTCACCTTGTCACGGAAGTTCGGTAAGTACAGAGCAAGTTTCATAAGAGACGTCCCGTTCTGGTTGTCGTGTGGAGCCGGCCAACGATGGCCGCCAAGCGCCGTGGAGCATTGCCCCTATGTGTTCGGCGTCACATTTCGATTGTAAGACAACCACGCTCGGAGGGGGATCAACGGCTTGTCAACTTTCCATCAACGACTACATTGACTGGGGTGCAAACCGGTCGCCGGGTGTTGGTCGTCGATGACGATGACGGCGTTCGGACGGCCGTGACGTGGGCGTTGGAGGCAGATGGGTTCGAGGTGATCGCCGTCGAGAACGGCCTTGCCGCCATTGACGCAATCGAGTCTTCGACGTTGTCGCTTGTGGTGCTCGACTTGTCGCTGCCTGGGCTCGGAGGTCTCGATATCCTGAACCGTGTGCGAACGACTGAGGCGCGTGAAGGGTCGTGGCGTTTGCCGATCATTGTGCTCTCGGGGCGCGACAGAGAGATGGATCGCATCGTCGGCCTCGACCTCGGTGCCGACGACTACCTGGTAAAGCCCTTCTCGCCCGGTGAGCTCGCCGCTCGAGCCCGATCGCTGCTCCGCCTCACTGAGCCCAGGAGCGGTAGACAACCCTTTGAACCCACGGGCTCAGGTGTCGAGATCGACGCGAGTCACGCAACGTCTGGGTGGCTGGGACACCGATCGAACTTGCGGCCAAGGAGTTCGACGTCCTCGCGTATCTCGTGGACCATCCACGACGCGCATGTCGTCGTTCGGAGCTGCTCGCTGCAGTCTGGTCAAGCGAATCGGGCTGGCAGAACGAGGCGACCGTCACTGAACACGTGTACCGCCTGCGTCTCAAAATCGAGGCTGATCCGCGGCACCCCAAGTGGCTACGCACTGTCCGTGCCGTCGGGTACCGATGGGAAGGGTGAACGTGCTCTCTGGCGACGAAGTCACCGCCGTGCTGGATCACCAGACCGCGGTCATGGAAGAGATCGCCTCAGGCGCATCTCTGTCGGCGGTACTCGATTCCGTGGTCTGCGCTCTCGAGGAGCTGATGCCAGAAAGCCGATGCTCAGTTTTACTGCTCGACGACTCTCGAACGCTACGACACGCCTCGGCGCCGACGCTTCCCGCGGCGTATTCCGCGGCGATCGACGGGCTGGAACCAGGGCCGTTCGCTGGTTTTTGTGGGACGGCGGTTCATTTCGGCGAACCCGTGACTGCTGTAGACGTTATGACCGACCCCAGGTGGGTGCGGTTCCGCGAGCTCGCGGCCGGTCACTCCTTGCGAGCTTGCTGGTCGAGCCCGATCCGATGCCGGTCGCATGTCGTAGGAACCTTTGCCGTCTATCACCAAACGCCATACGTACCCGACCAACGAGACGAAGAACTGGTGCGTCGATTCACCCACCTCGCGTCGCTTGCCGTCGAGCATGCCCAAGCGGCAATTGAACGCGAGGCCCGACACATGGCCGACCTCGCCCGCCAGACGGCCGAACGTGCCAACCTGGCCAAGTCACAGTTCGTCACTGCGCTGAGCCAGGAATTACGAACTCCGCTGCAAGCAATCACCGGCTTCACCGAGAACTTGCAGACCCTCGATCTGTCACCGGATCAGCGTCGAGTCGCACTGGAACAGATCGGGCTTGCATCGGCTCATATTTTGTCGATCGTCGATGACGTTCTCGACCTCGCACGCGTTGAAGCAGGAGCGATGCCGATTGATCTGGCTGAACTCGAAGCGCACGACGTGATCGCCGCGGCACTCGATCTGATTCAGCCCCTTGCCGACCGACGCAGCGTCACCGTCGAGCGCACCGGGCTGTCCGTAACGGTGAGCGCGGATCGCCGACGCTTGCAGCAAGTGATCCTGAACCTCATCGCGAACGCGGTTTGGTTCTCCCCGCCGAACAGCACCGTTTGCATCGCCACGGAGGCCTGTGACGACCACGCCAGTATCCACGTCACCGATCAGGGTCCAGGTATTGCTAACGAACTCCTTGCCCGGCTGTTTGTACCGTTCGACCGCCTCGGCGCCGACGCCGGACGCGAAGGCGGCGCGGGCCTCGGCTTAGTCCTCGCTCGACGCCTCACCGAAGCGATGAACGCAACATTCGACCTTGCCAGCGTCGTGGGCGTCGGCACACACATCACCGTCACCTTCGCTGCTGTTCTTCGCCCCCACAAGTAACCGTTTTGCCAGGCGCCGCGGCGCGTGTGCGAGTGTCAGGTCGGATCCGCCTCAGAGCCTTCGGTCCGCAGCTGATCGCGCAGCTCGCGCTTGAGCACCTTGCCGTAGTTGTTGGTCGGTAGGGTTTCGACGAACCGGTACTCTTTCGGTCGCTTGAACCGGGCGATGCTCTCGAGGCATGTCCGGTCGAGGTCCTCGACTCCCGGCGCAGCGACGCCCTCGGCCGCAACAATGAACGCCACCACTGCTTCACCCCATTCGGAATCGGGACGGCCGATAACGGCGGCAGCGCGGACACCGGGGTGACGAAGCAGCTCCTCCTCGACCTCGCGTGGGTAGATGTTCATTCCGCCGCTGATGATCAGGTCTTTGGACCGGTCGCGCAGCGTGAGGTAGCCGTCGGTGTCGAAGCTGCCGACGTCGCCGGTGTGCAGCCAGCCACCGCGGAGCGCCTCGGCAGTGGCATCAGGCTGGTTCCAATAACCGGCCATCACCACGTCGCCGCGCACCACCACCTCTCCGATCTCGCCGAGGGGTAGTTCGCGGTCGTCGTCGTCGACAACGCGGACCTCTACATCGGTGCGGGCGATGCCGACGCTCTGCAGACGTTCTCGCCACCGGGGATGGTCTCGGTCGGCGTGGTCGGCCTTGGACAGGGCGGTGATCGTCATCGGTGTCTCACCCTGCCCGTAAATCTGGGCCAAGCGGGGGCCGAAGATGGTGAGAGCTTCCTCGAGGCCGGTCAGGTACATCGGCGCACCGCCGTAGATGATCGTCTTCAGATTGGAGAGGTCGGCGTCGGTGATGGCGCGGTCGCCGGCCAGTCGCTTGATCATGGTGGGAGCGGCGAAGAACGACATTCCCGGCCAGCGCTGTAGGAGCGCGGCGATTTCTTCCCCGTCGACACCCCCTGAGTGCGGCACGACGGTCACCGCCCCCCTGGCGATGTGCGGCAGCCCGTAGAGCCCTGAGCCGTGCGACAGCGGTGCCGCGTGGAGGATGCTGTCCTGCGCAGTCACATGGTCGATGTCGGCGAAGTAGCTGAGCGACGCCATGATCAGGTTGCGGTTCGTGAGCGTGGCTCCCTTGGGTCGGCCCGTGGTTCCGCTCGTGTAGAAGAGCCAGGCCGGATCATGCGCTTGCCGGTCGGCGAGCTTCGCCGGGGCAGTGGCAGTGAGCCTGTCCCATCGCTCGCCCGGGGCGATGACCGCAGCCTGGAGCGAACCAACGGTGCCGACCAGCGACTCGACGTCGTCGCCATGTTCGACGTCGGTCACGACGACGGCCGACCCGCTGTGTTCAACGATGTAGGCGATCTCGTCGCGGTGAAGGCGAGAGTTCACGGGCACGGCCACGAGACCGGCGTGCCAGATGGCGAAGAGCGCCTCAAGATACTCGGGCCGGTTGCGCATGACGATGGCTACTCGGTCACCGGGTGCCAGACCGAAGGTGTCACGCAGGCCACGGCCGGCGCCGGCCGTTCGGGCGGCGAAGGTACGCCAATCGGCGTGGACACGCTCGCCGTCGGCCAGCGCCGGACCGTAGGGCTGCAGCCGGCCGTGACGTTCCACCCAGACAGCCAGGTTCATCGTTGCTCGTGTCTGTTCACGAACGGATCATATTCGCGACAACTACTGCGCTTTATCGCATGCCGATCCAGAGAAGTACCTGGTCAGACGGGACAAATGAACCTCGGGATTAGGCTCCGTCCACGAACGGGTCCAGTCGCTTGGTCATCGCCAGAAAAAGTGGCCGCCTGATACGATGATGTAATGGCAACGGCAAGCATCCAAGAAGTTAAGGACCACCTCTCGCAGTTCGTTCGCCAGGCAGAAGCGGGTGAAGAAGTTCTCCTCACTCGTCACGGTGTCGTCGTAGCCCGTATTGTCGGTTGCTCGCCGCCCCGCACGCTCGGATGGATGAAGGGGACGATCAGCGGCGGCACGGACTTCGCGGAACTCTCCGAAGACGACGTTGCGGAGTTCTACGCTGGTGACGTATTTCCGGCGTGAAATACCTTCTCGACACTCACGCCCTGCTGTGGTCGGCCGACGACGATCCGCGTCTCGGTCGACGGGCGCGCGCCACCATCCTCGACGACGCGCCGACCCTCACGGTTAGCGTCGCTTCAGCGTGGGAGCTATCCATCAAGACCGGCGTCGGCAAGCTTGTACTTGCGCCAAGTGCCGTGAAGTGGTTTGCGAAGGCGACTCGGCTGGGGCGAATCCAGGTCCTCGCCGTCGAACTTGATCATCTCGACGAACTCGAATCGCTTCCCCGACATCACGGTGACCCGTTCGATCGCCTGATGATCTGCCAGGCCCGCGCCTTAGGTCTGACGATCATAACCCGCGACCGAGCCTTCTCCGATTACGACGTCGAGACCCTGTGGTGAAACAACATCCCAACCCCTCGAACAGTTTGCGGCACTGATCCGTCGCTGAGTACGCTCCGTGTTTGTCGCGTCGATGTTGACGTCGATATCGAAATTGTCCCCGTGGAACTAGTGTCCGGGAGCGGCAGCAACGAGACGGCAATCGACTACCAAGCTGCGATCGAAAGGACCCGTATGAACGACACCGTTCCGCTACTTCGTCGGCTCTGGACGGCCACCGAGGTCACCCACGACGGCCGCTACTACCCGATGCAAGACGTAAAGATCCATCCGGCACCGGTGCGGGCCGGCGGTCCGCCGATCGTGGTGGCGGGCCGGAAGGAACCGGCCATGCGACGGGCCGCGATCCTTGGCGACGGGCGGTTCGCATAGTTGCTGCTGGGTTCCCCGAGCGGCACTTCGTACCGCCCACGAACGCAAGGTGGCAAGCGTCGCGAGCGATCCTTCGTGCGGGCGCCCGGCTCGCTAGACACGACCGCGAGATCGTGCTCGTGTTGGCCGCCACGTTCCGACTCGTGGGCACGATCTGGGTCAACCGCCGCACGGCCAGTGATGTGCGCGCCACCGTCCACTCATTCCTCGCCCAAGCCGAGTATCTCGGCGAGATCATCGTCGGCTTCAGCCTCGCACTGCTCGCTCGCGCCACCACCGTCACCGTTGCGCTCACCGGCGCCGCGTTTGTCATGGTCGCGGCAGCCGTTCTCGTCAGCAGCCGCAGCACCCACTAGTGCACCGTCGTGTAAGTAACGTGCGCGTCGCAGTTCATGCTATTTCATGCTACCAGAGGGTCGGCGGCGTAAGTCCATTTGAACGGACCGGCCGTCGCGTCATAGTCGATGACGAACTCGATAAGTTTGGCTATCAAATCA
>JANYDT010000017.1 GCA_025359845.1 Acidimicrobiia bacterium | reverse complement strand
CCCACAACTGTCAGTTGAGCTGAGAGCAGTGGAAGTACTCGCCGGTAATGTTGTGGTCGAGGTTGATCTTCCTCGTTTTGTTGTCAGTTTGACCGTTCGGCTGGTGAGAGCCTCCAGGGTGAGTGCGGTATTGGCCGCGCTCATCGGGGTGTTCGTGCTGGGAGGATACGGGCTGCGATGGAAGACGACCGTGCAGCTGTATCCGTCGTTGCCACCTATGTACCCCAACGCGGCGCTGGCTTTTTTGGTGGGCGGTGCATCCGCGATGGCCGCGAGTTCGTCGCGAAACCGAGATCGAGTGTGTGCCGTGGCTGGTTTCACTCTTGTGGCGGTCTACGGGTTGGCGACGCTCGGGCTTCATCTCGCAGGGGCGGGCTCTACGTGGCTGGAGGCCCTGTGGCCAGATAAGTCGTTCATTCACGCAACGACTCGGGTTCCTGGGCGCCCTGTTCCAGAGACCTGTATTGCGCTCGCTTGTATCGGTATCGCGGGGGCTCTCTTGTGTGCGCGCCGGGCAGTGTCCCTAGCTCACGGACTCGCCATCGGCACGGTAGCGATCGGGATGGCGGCAATCCTTGGGTACCTCCTTGGCGTCAATCGAAGCTCGCTTGGTACTGCGTTTGTGATCGTCGGGATGGCACTCCACACTGCGATCGCGTTGACGTTGCTCGGATTTGCTGTGCTCCTCGCAAAGCCAACGACTGGACTGATGGCCCGACTAATTCGCGGCGGCCCTATGGCGCACTTAGCACGACAGCTTATTGCCGCGGTCGTGGCTGTCCCGATACTGTCGACGGCGACAACTGTCGCGTTTCAACGGGTGGTGACCGATGCCCGTCTTGCGCAATCGATTGTTGCGATTACGCAAGTGTTGGCACTGGGATTGCTTGTGATGTTGCTCTTGCGTGCCGCCGAGCAATTCGAAGCGGCAGCTACTGACGCGCTTCTTTTGGCGCGCGGCATGACCGAAGCTGACGCCCAAGGTCGTTTCATTGCGGACTCTCTCACGACCGAACTCACGCAGATTCCGGAGCCCCCTGCAGGATGGGACGTCGGATTCCGCCAAAGCGCGGCATTTGGACAGCTGCCGGGTGATGTGTGCGTATTGGTGGGTCGAGCGGACGGCTTGAGTCTAGTGAGTATTATTGATATTGCCGGTCATGGCCCCGGCCCAGCGGTACAGGCACTACGAGTGAAGACCGAACTGGTTGTCTTGTGGGGCGCTGGCAACAGTCTCCACCAAATCGCCGATGCCATCAACGAGTCTGTCCTTGCGATGTCGACAATTGCCAGTGGCGTGCTCATCAGTCTCGATCCGATTTCGGGCGACTGCGACTACATCAACGCCGGTCATCCATCAGTTGTGATTTCACGCGACAAGTTCATCGGGGAATGGACGACCACTGATATGATATTTGGGGTCAGATCGCGGACGGTTAACGGACCTCAAAGACGTCACATCGACCGCAATTCGTTCCTGATGGCTTATACAGACGGGATCACCGAAGCTCGGTCATCCAGCGGTGAGTACCTAGCCAAGGATGTTATTTTAAGAGCGATTCAACTTCACGCTCCAGTTGGAGCTCAAGCCATGGCCGACGCAGCGATTGATACCGCTCTTGAACATTCCCGAAAGCGCCTCCAAGACGATGCATTAGCCCTGGTCCTCCACAGGCCTTAGCATGTATGTCGACACCACAGGACCCACCTACGCTTCGGGCCTGCGGGCTTGGCGTTCCGAGAGCCGGGCGGCAAAGGCGGCTGCTTCAGTGCGCCGGTGCATGCCCATCTTGAGCAACAGGTTCGACACGTAATTCTTGACAGTCTTCTCGGCCAAGTACAGCTGTTCGCCGATCTGTCGGTTGGTCATCCCTTCGGCCAGGAGTTCGAGAATGCGCCGTTCTTGGGGCGTGACGCCCTTCAGTCGGGGGTCTTCGTCTGGACCTTTGCGGATGCGTTCGAGCACGCGAGCGGTGAGGTTCGGATCGAGCAACGACTGCCCGGCCGCCACTCGGCGAATGCTATCGACAAGGTCGCTGCCGCGGACCTGTTTGAGCACGTAACCCGCGGCGCCGGCCATAATGGCATTGAAGAGGGCGTCATCATCGGCAAACGACGTGAGCATCAAGCATGCCGTCCGACTACCACGCGAACGAAGCTCCCGGCAGACCTCGACGCCGTTGCCATTGCCTAGGCGGACATCGAGCACAGCGACATCAGGTTCGAGAGCCAATACACGATGAACCGCTTCTTCGCCGGTAGCGGCGTCGCCCACGACGTCGATGTCGGATTCGGAGGTGAGTAACTCGCGAAGGCCCCTTCGGACGATCTCGTGGTCGTCGAGCAAGAAAACCCGGATGGTCATCGCGCCATCTTGTCCGATCGACGGCTCAGGGGCGCGATCCTGGGCGAGGCGAAGAGATCAGCCTTCAGGCGGCGAGAATGGGACCACCACGACAGGAACCGTGCCCCGCGCCGCCACCGACCGGCTGGTCGAGCCGAGGTCGAGCTGATAAGGCTCACCGTGGCCGCGTCGGCCGACGACGATGAGATCCGCCTTCTCGACCTCGGCCACTCGCAGGAGCGCGTCGGCGGGCGCACCCGGCTCGAAAACGAGTCGAAGCTCGGGTGGCGTTGCAACCTTCTCGAGGCAGTGTCCCACGGCATGACGGAGCTGTACCAGAACGTCTTTCGGGGGCTGCGCCGATGTTTCTGGGGCCGACGTTTTAGTCGGGGCGTGCGCGGATTCGAGCATGCCAACCGAGTGAACGGCGACAACTTCGGCGCCGAAGGCCAGGGCCGCGTCGACGGCCCACGCCAAAGCCTGTTCGGCCGGCGCCGATCCGTCGAGGCCAACGACGATTTTCAAACGGGTGCTCGGGGGACCATTCATAGAACAAGTATGCGGGACGTAGGGGCCAACACGATAGGGGCGAAGGGCACCGAAGAACAGCCGTTCCAGCCAAGGGTCTTTGTCGCGAGGGACCTTCGCCTCTATGCCTTGCATCAACTCTGACCGATCGTGACGCTATGGGTAGATGCACAGCGTTGGCCGGTCGAAGTTCATCGAGCGATCAGTTCGGCACCCCTCGGTCGGAATGGATCTGAGGATCATCGACGACGGACTCGAGGTGCTTGGGGAAAACGAGTGTCGCGAGCTGTTGACGACAGTGAATATCGGCAGGGTGGCGATATCCATCGGGGCCGTCCCGGCCGTGTTCCCCACCCATTTTGTCGTCGACGGGGTCGATATCGTCCTTTTGACCGGCGACGGTCTGAAGCTCCGCGCCGCACTCGACGGCACGGTGGTCGCCTTCGAGGCCGATCACATCGACGACGCGCGCCGGGTCGGATGGAGCGTTCTGGCGATTGGGCGTTCGAGTGGTTCAGCCGAGCCCCATGAAGTGGCGCGCGCCCGAAGTCTGGGGGTGAGGCCGCTGGCGCCGGGGCCCCGAAATCGCGTCGTTCGAATTCGCGTCGAGTTGCTCTCCGGTCGCCGATTCGAGTTCCCCGCTACATCGACTGGGCCCGTTCTATGACGCGGTCTCTCACTTGTTTCGCGATGCTGATCGTCGAAGCTCCGGGGCCGCCGGCGGTGGAGGGTTCGGGGCGCACGCCGGTGTCGAACAAGGCGCCGAGCGTCGCGGCGACGCTGGCCCTGAGCGCCTCCAAGTCATAGCCGCCCTCCAAGAAGAGGGCCAGGCGTCCGGGTCGGGGGGCGAAATGTGACACACGCAGGGCCAGGTCCGCGAAATCGCCGGCCGCGAGTTGTAGCCCGGCCATCGGATCATCGCGATGGGCATCGAACCCGGCCGATACGAGGACCCAAGTGGGCGCGAAATCATCAACGGCCGGGGCGACGACTTCGTCAAATGCTCGCAACAAGATGTCTCCGGTGGTGCCCTCGGGAAAGGGCAGGTTTATCGTGAGACCGGGTGCTTGCTCCCCGCCAGTCTCGAACACGTCACCGGTGCCGGGATAGAACGGCGCCTGGTGCGTCGAGACGTACAACACCTGAGGGTCATCCCAGAAGATCTCCTGAGTGCCGTTGCCATGATGCACATCCCAATCCACGATGAGCACTCGTTCGCCACGCGCGGTAAGCGATGCGGCGGCGATGGCGACGTTGTTGAAAAGGCAGAAACCCATGCCGCGAGCCCGTCTCGCGTGGTGCCCGGGCGGACGAACCGCTACGAACCCGACCGGTCCTTCGCCGTTCTGGAGGGCCTCGATCGCAGCCAAGCCCGCGCCGACCGCAAGACGCGCCGTCGCCGCCGAGCCCGCCGACACGGGCGTGTCAGGGTCGAGTTCGCCCCCTCCCGCAGCGCATAGAGCCTCCAAGGAATCGATGTACGAGGGGGGATGCACGAGGGCGAGTTCGGCGGATGTGGCGAGGCGTGGGTGCACTGCGCGGACGCCCCCCTGCGCGGAACCTCCGAACGCGTCGGAAACGCCCAGATCGACGGCCCGCAATCGAGCGGCGCGTTCCGGATGCCAGTCGGGGTTGTCGTGGTGGTCGTCGTTTTCGAGAGTCGCGTAGAGCAGCACCTGTGCTGTTTACCGGCCCCGGGTCCGGCGCGCAAGGGGCGAAGGGCCACAATTCTTCGTCGGGCCGGTCAAGGCACTCAGGACACTTACGAGCGACCTGGGACCTTCGGCCCTCACTTACGGGCGCGCAAACGGTGCACCATGGAACACATGAACGCGTACCCGACAGAATGGGCGTGCGACGTCGTGTTGAGCGACGGCGCCACCGTCCACGTGCGTCCGATCCGTCCCGAAGATCGAGCACAGCTCGAGGCGCTGTACAACGGAGCCTCCCGGCGGTCGCGTTACATGAGGTTCTTCAGCGCGCCGCGCCGGCTCCCCGAGGCGTTGCTCGATCGGCTAGCCAACGTCGACTACGTCGACCGCATGGCCCTGGTGGCCGAGCACGGCGACAAGATCATCGGCGTCGGATCCTACGACCGGCTGCCTGACAAGCCCACAGCCGAGGTCGCCTTCATGGTCGACGACGACAACCAAGGCCGCGGCCTGGGCACGCTCTTGCTCGAGCATTTGGCGACGATTGCCGGTCGCCACGGCATCGAGCGTTTCATGGCACTCACGCTCCCCGAGAACGACGAGATGTTGGGGGTGTTCAAGAGCGTCGGCTTCAAGGTGACGCGGGCCCCGTTCGCGGATTCGCGTCCGGCAGTGGAGCTGAGCTTTCCCATCGGGACGACGTCGGAGTCGGTGCTGGTCAGGGACGAACGTGACCGGCACGCTGTAGTCCGCTCGATCGAGCCCATCCTCACGCCTAAGTCGGTCGCCGTGATCGGCGCGTCCACCCGTGCGAACAGCATTGGACGGCGGTTGGTCGAGAACCTCGTCGCGTCGGGCTTTCGGGGGACGATCTACCCTGTCAACCCGCACGCTGGTGAGATCGCTGGGCTGCAATGCATTGCCGACCTTACGCATATCGACGGGCCGGTGGACCTCGCCGTGATTGCGGTGCCGGCGAATTTGGTCGAAGACGTCGTGGCGCAATGTGGTGAAGCCGGCGTCCGGGGCCTCGTAATCATCTCCGGTGGATTCGCCGAGGTCGGGGCGGAAGGACGGGACCGCCAAGCCCGCGTCGTTGACCTGGCCCATCGACACGGAATGCGCATCGTGGGGCCGAACTGCATGGGCGTGTTCAACACCGACCCAGAGGTGCGACTCGACGCGACGTTCGCCCTGCACGAGCCGAACGGCATCAAAACATCAGCCGGGCGCGTGGCCTTGATGTCGCAATCCGGGGGTATCGGAATCGTCGCGCTCGACGAGGCGCAGAGACGGGGACTCGGATTGTCGTCGTTCGTATCGGTCGGCAACAAGGCCGATATCAGTGGCAACGATCTGTTGCAATATTGGGAGAGCGATCCGCAGACCGCGGTGATAATGCTGTATCTCGAGTCGTTCGGCAATCCCCGCAACTTTGCCCGGATTGCGCGCCGAGTAAGCGGCTCGAAGCCGATCCTCGCCGTCAAGGGCGGGCGCTCCGCGGCGGGGGCGCGGGCCAGTGCATCACATACCGCGGCCTTGGCCGGTTCCGACGTGGCCGTCGATGAGCTGTTCCGCCAAGCCGGCGTTACGCGGGCCGACACCCTCGAAGAGCTCTTCGACGCGGCGGAAGGTTTCGCCAAGGCCCCTCTGCCTCGCGGCCGGTCGGTGGCGGTGGTCGGCAATGCCGGCGGACCCGGCATCCTCGCGGCCGATGCGTGCGAGAACAATCGACTTGTGTTGGCCACTTTGAGCGCGGCCACGAAAGACGCGCTCCGTTCGTTCCTGCCGAGCGCGGCAGCCGTGGAGAACCCCGTAGACATGATCGCCACCGCCACGGCTTCGGACTACGGACGGGCTCTAGCGGTGTTGCTGGCCGACGACGCCGTCGACGCTCTCATCGTCACTCACGTTGCGGCTGGGGCGGGTGGCCTTGAAGAGGTGATCGCCCAAATCGAATTGGCCCAAACCGGCCGGACCTCAGAAAGGGCGAAGCCAATTGTGCTCGCTTCGTTAGGACCCGAACTCACTGCCGAACGACGGCGCGCCATCAACGTCGCGCTGTATCGCTTTCCCGAAGCCGCGGCCAAAGTCATCGGGCATTTGGCCGACCGACAGCATTGGCTGGAAAAACCGCGTTCCACGGTTCCACGCCATGAGGGGCTCGATCTTGTCGCCGCGCACAAGCTCGTGGTAGCCGTCTTGGCGGACCGTCCCGACGGCGGGTGGCTCGATCCGGCCGATGCAGTTGCCTTGCTCGGCGCCGCTGGGGTCACGTGCGCCCCAGTGCGAAAGGCCAAAGACGCGGATGAGGCCATCGCGTTGGCGGACGAGATGGGGTACCCCGTAGCGCTCAAGGCCGCGGCGCTGGCGTTGGTGCACAAGACCGATCGAGGCGGAGTACACGTCGGCCTGAACAGCGAATTCGACGTCACGTGCGCATACCTCGATATGCAACGGCACCTCGGTGACGAAATGGGTGGCGTAATCGTTCAACCGATGGCGGCCTCCGGCGTCGAAATGCTGGTGGGCGTGACCAACGACCGGCACTTCGGGCCGCTGTTGCTCGTTGGCGCGGGCGGTGTAGGGGCGGAGTTGTACGCCGATCGGGCGGCTCGCATTGTCCCGCTGACCGAGAGCGACGCGTCCGAGATGGTGGAGTCGTTGCGAACAGCGAAGCTGCTGAACGGGTTCCGGGGCTCGGCACCCGTTGACGTAACGGCTCTCCGCGAGGTTATCGAGCGTGTCGCTCAACTGGCCGAGGCAATACCGGAAATCGCTGATATCGACCTGAATCCGCTGATCGTGAGTGCACGAGGGGCGACTGCCGTCGATATCAAGGTCAGGGTCACGCCCGCTCCTTTCCACCTCGAAGATGAGATGCGCCGCCTTCGCGGGTAGGTGCTCACAAGCTGGCACAGGTGCGCCATGCCGTCTCGGGGACGCTTACGGGTGCGTGTCTGGCGTTTCCAACGGCACATTTTGCAGTCTCTGCGCCGGATAGACGCCCGAATCGACGGAATCGAAGGTCCAGTCGGGCTGCTTGTCCTCTTGTCTCTCGTCGTACACGGCGGCTCCGTCGACGATGTCAACCAGCGGAGCGAGCACGCAACGCCGCGCCGGTGCTTCGGCTCCGGCCGGGTCGTCGGTCGTCGTCGCGCCCTGCTCGCCCGACGATGGGCGGAAGTCAGAGCGGAGTTCGGCACCCAAGGCGAGGAGCGAGCCAATCACGACCTGTTGCTGTGCCGCGAGGCTGCAACGGGCTTCGTTCGTGATCGTTTCGAGACGGCTACCGATTTCCTTTACGTCGGCCTCTGACGCCGAACCGGCAATCACCAGGCTCAGGAGGGCCGTCACAGCGAGCCCGTCGTCTTTGCAGGGCGTGCATTGCCCGCACGATTCGACCGAGAGGAAGCGGGCCGCGCTGCGGGCGACGCGGAGCGGGTCGGCGGAATCATCGATGCAAAGAAAGCCCGCCGATCCGAGCGCACTGCCCGCGTCGTGGAAGTCCTCATAAGTAAGCGGCGTACCGAAACGCGTTTCATTGATCACTGCGCTCGACGCGCCAGGTAGGACGCCAACGAGGCGGCGACCGTCACGGGGACCGGCCCCGAGTGTCTCAATCACCTCCGCCAGGGGCGTGCCCATGACGAACTCGCCGACCCCGTTGCGGGTGACATCACCGACGATCGTGCACACGATCGTGCCCGGCGACTCCTGCGTGCCCACCTCCCTAAACCATTCCGGCCCGTTGCGCACGATGAGCGCAACGTTGGCGAACGTCTCGACGTTGTTAACTAGCGCGGGGACCCCGGCTGTGTCTTGTGTACTGGCCAGTTCGGCGTGCGCTGCCGTTCCATCGCCGTCATCATCTATGCCCCGTCTCCAGGGAGGGGTGACGCGTGGGAATGGTTGGCGTCCGTCGACCACCTCGAGCAGGGCCGTTTCCTCGCCAAAGAGGTACTCGCTGGGGCCGGCGACGAAGCACACGTCGATATCCTTCAGCCACCCGGCGAGTCGCATCTCTTCGACTGCGGCTGACATACGGTCCCGCTCCCGGACGAACGATCGCTTCAGACACACGACCAGTTCGCGAGACTTCAGCACGGCGCAGGCGATGAGCGCTCCTTCGAGTACCCGATAGGGGTTCGCCCGAATGATGGCCCGGTCTTTGAATGTTGACGGCTCGCCTTCGGCTCCGTTGATGATGACCGGCGTGGGTTGGTCGGGCGACGCGTTGGCGATGACGCTCGTCCATTTTGTCGCAGTCGGAAAACCGGCCCCGCCCCGCCCTCGCAGCCCACTGCGGCGAAGAGCGTCGACCACCGCGTCGGGCTCGACCAAACGGGCTGCCTCGAGGGCTTCGCCTCCGCCCATTTTCTGGTAGGCCTCGAGATCACTACACGGCTCTGTGTCAAGGACGCGGTGATTCATCGGCATGACTTCCTTCTACCCTTTCGCCACCGTGGCAAAACCGCCACTTCTCAAGAAAAAGTGTTTAAGTCGAAGGGCGCCCAGCGAAGCCGCACTCTAAGTCTATTCGTGTTGCACCTTTTCCGAGAACTCGGCATGAATCCGGTCGAGATCTGATCCGCTCGCGTCTTCCACGGTGATCATTCGATTGCTGGCACGGTCCGAAGCGCGGATCAATTCGTCGAGCTTCAATTGAGTTGCCCGGTTGGCGTGGCTCTGCGTGTGTTGAACGACGATCAACAAGAACAGCGCGACGACCGGCACGCCGAGGGTCAGCGTCAGCTCCCACCACCGCGGAAACGAATTGGCCGCGCCAACGATAGTCCACACGGCGAAGAACGCAACCAGTCCTGCGGCCGCCTGCACCGACCCGGTCCAGTCGGCCGACTTGAAGGCGACCCGACTGAGCACGGGCCGCGCCGTTCGTGGTTCGGCCGCGACGTGACCATCACTGGGCACATCTCGCGACGAGCGGTTTACCATATCCAGTGTTTAGTCTTTGCTGATATGATGGGCGGCGAGTTTGGGGTCGGCCACGAAATCGCCGATTGTGACGACGAGCATGATCAGGAAACCGATGAGGGCCGCGATCCCGGCATAAAGAGCAATTGTGGCTACCACCGACCACCCCCACGCGTAGAGTAGAAGTCCTCGCAGAGTTTCGCCCTTGAACAGCGTGGCGACTTGACCGGCCGACTTCGCGTCGGTAGGATTGGCCCGCGAAATTTCGCTGACTTGAGAATACGTCTTTCCTTCAGCCACGAGCGCCAGATGACGTTTGATGAACCCGTTTGCGTAAGCTTTTGCTTTCGGACCATTGTCGACCTTCTGGCCTGCATACTGCTGCAAATCCGGAAACTCGGCCGGGGCGAGTTGCGGACCTTTTTCGGGAAATACTATGGCTTGGGCCGAGAGTTGGCTATGCACCATGTCGAGCCCGAAGTTGGCCCCGAACAACAACAGCCCTCCTCCAACGCCAAGAAGGACCGTGAGCATGATCTCGACCACACGGCGGGTGGCCACGAAGCCTAGAAGGGTGCGCCGACGGCTTTCTCCCAAAGGCAGAATCTTCGAAGCCGATGGGCCTGAAGCCCCCGATCGGACTGTGGCCGGAGCTTCGGGTTCGATAATAGTCAAGATGATCCTCCTGGACTGGAGCGTTAGCTCAGATCGGGCGCCCCGAAGGTGGCTCGTCGAACAGAATTACTCCTATCCGGGTGAGCGGTGACGTGGCTAAACAGCGAATTACCCCGAGACGGTGTCATCCAAACCTCCGATTGCGACGAAATCGCGGTTTCGGGCCGCCCGTAGGTGGGTAACGGAGTCGGAGATGCAAGCACGCTCGATACCCCATGGAAGTCAAAATCCCAATGAGAAGCCGATGCGGGTCGCCATCTGTTCGACCTTTGCCCCTCGTCAGTGTGGCCTTGCGGCCTTCGCGGCCGACCTGGCGGTGTCATTACGTGACGCTGAAGGGGTCGAATCGGTGGCCATCGTCGCCATGCAGCGGCTGATCGATTTGCCTGTCGGCGCCGACGTGGGCGACGGGCGCGACCCCAAGCGCTTGGTCGACATAGATGATCATGATCCGGCGTCGTATCGGTCGGCCGCTCAGGTTGTCAACGGGGCCGCCGACGTCGTGATCGTGCAGCACGAGTTCGGCATCTACGGGGGCGCAAACGGCCAGTTGTTGCTGGGGTTCCTCGACGGTCTTCACGTCCCCTATGTCCTTACCCTCCACACCGTATTGCCCGTCTTTACGCCCGAGCAGATCGACGTCCTGCGGCGGGCTTGCGCCGGAGCGGCGGCTGTGACCGTCTTCACCGAAACCGCCAGGGCGCTCCTGTTGCACCAAAGCATCGTCACGCGCGAAAAGGTCGCGATCGTCCCGCATGGCGCTCCCACCGCGATCTACGAGGCCAAGGCGGCGGTCGCCCGCGCCCGTCTCTCGCTGGACGATCGATACGTGATGTCGAGTTTCGGTCTGGTCTCCGAAGGCAAAGGGCTCGAATTGGCCATCGAGTCGCTCTCCATCGTCGCCGCAAGGCGAGACGACGCGGTGCTGGTAATCGCCGGCCAGACCCATCCCGAGATCCGTCGTCGGGAAGGGGAGCGATACCGTGACAGCCTCATCTCATTGGCTCGCCGTTGCGGAGTCGAAGACCGGGTTGTCTTCATGGATGGCTTCCTCGGCATAGAAGAGATCGCTGATCTGCTGGCCGCAACCGACGTGTTCGTCACGCCGTACCGCAATCTTTCGCAAGTAGTGTCGGGGGCCCTGACTTTCGCCCTCGCGGCAGGCTGCCCGGTTGTGTCGACCCCTTACCTCTATGCCAGCGACCAGCTTACCGGCGGTGCCGGTCTTCTCGTGGAGGATCGCTCGGCCGAGGCGTTTGCGCACGCAGTACTCCGCTTCGCCAATGATCCGGCTGCCGCGGCTCGGGCTCGGCACGCATCGACGGCGATCGGCGAAACCATGCGCTGGCCGGCGATTGGCCGACGGGTCGCCGCATTGTGCGCTGACCTTCTTGAAACGGCCCAAAAAGCGCGTGCGTCGGAGGCCTTGGAGCTTTGGGACACGAGTAGGTCGCTCGCCTCTCCGTCGGCCCACCCGGCCCGCGGTGCTCCTCTCGTGGCAAAACCGCCGCCCCACGCACGTGAAGTGCGGTTCGGCCACCTCCGTTGCCTGGTTGACGACACCGCCATCATCCAACACGCGACCGGAATGGTGCCGCTGCTGTCAAGCGGTTACTGCGTCGATGATGTGGCGCGGGCCATACCCGTCGCCCAGGCCCTCGTATCTCAAGATCCGTCTTGGGACGCCGTGATGTTGCGGAGCGTGGCCTTTGTCGCTCATGCCCACCAACCCGGCAGTGCGCTCCTGTCGAATTTTCTAAGTTGGAACCGACAGTGGGTCGACGAACCGTATTTTGGCGACCACGTAGGTCGCGCCCTGGTCGGCCTCTCGGCCGTCGCTGATGATGCCCGTTGTGCTCCCGTCGTGTTACCGCTTATGAAATCAATACTGCAAGCCTGGCCTCAGCGCGACGAACTGCATCCCCAGGCTTTTGCGCTGATAGCCCAAGCCCAGGCTCCCTCCGCCGCCGAACCTGCCCTCATGAAGTCCATGCTGCAACAACTATTGCGGGCTTACGTCACGTCGCACACCGTCGGTTGGAAGTGGTTCGAGCCGACGATTCGCTACGACCATTCGAGATTCCCTCATGCGCTTATGGCCGGCGGTCTTGCCGTGCACGATGACAACGCCGTGGAGATCGGTCTTGAGACGCTCGCCTGGTACACCCGCCTCTGCGATAGAGGAGACCACTATCGTTTTCCCGGCCACCTCGGTCTCGGGCGCAGTGATGATCCGTTGGCCAGTGGTGACGAACAACCGCTGGAAGCCTTTGCCTTTTTGGAGGCCCAACTTTGCGCATATGAAATCACCAACGATCGACTGCATCGTGATCATGCCCTACAGGCCTATGACTGGTACTTCGGGGCCAACCGACTGGGCCGGCCGATGGCCATAGAGACAACCGGAGCGTGCCACGACGGACTCAGTGGCGAGGGGGTCAATCGCAACTGCGGGGCCGAATCGACGTTGTCATTTCTGGGTGCCCACCTCGCCTTACGACGGGCCACAAGCGCGCCGGCAATACGCCGGCGCCTAGCCGTTCTTCCAGCCATTCCTACCTTCGATCACGCGAGTGGAGGAGGAGGCGCCCGACCCGTTCGCACGAGCGGATCGACGAGGACCTTGTAGGGCGACCGCCTAGAACCGCGGCCGGCCTTGCCCGGACCGTCGCTCACGCCAGAGCGAGGGCAAGCTCACTGGCGGCGCGCCCGATCGCCAATTCTTCCTGGCTCTTTACGACGAGGATGGCCACCCTGGCCCCGGCCGCGGAAACGTCTACGTCGCCGGTAATGTGACGGTTGTCGTCGGAATTGATCTGGGCACCGATGAACGCGAACCGAGATGCCACCAGGGAACGAACTTCAGCGGAGTGCTGGCCGATCCCCCCGGTGAAGACGAGCGCGTCGACTCGGTCGAGCGCCGCCATCATTGCGCCGACTCCGGAGGCGATGCGGTGTACGAATACATCCACCGCCAATCGGGCCCTCTCGTTGCCGTCGTCGCGCGCCGCAATGACGTTGCGAAGGTCGCCGCTCACCCCGGAAAGGCCTAAGAGGCCGGAGTCGCGCTGAAGGATGGTTTCGAGTTCGTCGGGTGTCGATCCGTGCCGCAAGAGGTGCATTAGCAGGCCGGGATCGACAGAGCCGGCTCGGGTGGCCATTACGAGTCCGTCGAGAGGAGTGAAGCCCATCGTGGTGTCAACGCTACGGCCGCGGTCCACGGCGGTGATCGAGCAGCCGCCCCCCAGATGACAGGTGATCAACCGCAATTCGACCAGTGGGCGGCGCAGTAATTCGGCGGCTCGACGCGCGGCCCATTCATGGCTGATGCCATGAAAACCGAAGCGTCGATAACCCTGAGTGAGCCACGCGTGCGGGCCCCCATACGCATATGCGGCCGCAGGCATGGACTGATGGAACGCCGTGTCGAAGACTGCGACGTGGCGAACGTGAGGTTGTACGACGCGTCGGGCTGCGGCGATGCCGTCGAGACCGGCCTGATTGTGCAAGGGTGCGAACTCGGCGATCTCGGCTATGGCCGACTCGACCTCGGTATCGATCACGACCGGCGCCACGAAGCGATCCGCGCCATGCACGATCCGGTGGCCGACGAGGTCGATCGAGACCAGAGAAATCGGGGCCGCTCTGAGCGCCAGTTCTATACCCGCGACCCGATCACGGCCGAGGTCGGCGGCGGCAATCTCGGCCGACCAGGCCGGCGCTTCAATCGTGAGCGCAGGGCCGGGGGTTGACTCATACAGCGCCAGTTTCACCGAGGTCGAACCGGTGTTGACAACGAGGATGTTCGTGTCAGGCCTCCCAATGCCATTCGCGGACGTCGGGGAGATCTTCACCGACCGAACGGATGTAGGTATCGTGGCGGACGAGTTCGTTGGCCATATGTTCGCGTAGGTACGCGCCCGCCGGTCCAACCGCGGCAACCCTGTCGATGACGTCCATAACGAGATGGAAACGGTCGATCCGATTGAGCACACACATGTCGAACGGCGTCGTGGTGGTGCCTTCTTCACAGTAACCGCGAACGTGGAGCTGATCGTGGTTGTGGCGTCGATACGTGAGCCGGTGGATGAGCGTCGGATAGCCGTGGAAGTTGAACAGCACCGGGCGGTCGACGCCGAAAAGCGCGTCGAAGTGTGGGTCGGTGAGTCCGTGCGGGTGCTCAGCCTCCGGTTGCAACGCCATGAGGTCAACCACGTTCACCACTCGCACGCGCAGCTGGGGGACATGGCGGCGAAGGATGTCAACCGCGGCCAGCGTCTCGAGGGTGGGAACGTCACCGCAACAGGCCATGACGACGTCGGGGTCGCCACCGGCATCGTTGCTGGCCCATTCCCAGATGCCGACACCCTTGGCGCAATGCGCAACGGCTTGGTCGATATCCAGAAACTGCAGAGCCGGTTGCTTTCCGGCCACGATCACATTCACCAGTTGGCGGCTACGTAGACAGTGATCCATGACCGAAAGAAGAGTGTTGGCGTCGGGGGGCAAATAGACCCGAACGTGCTCGGCCTTCTTGTTCACAACATGGTCGATGAATCCTGGGTCTTGATGACTGAATCCGTTGTGGTCTTGACGCCATACGTGCGACGTCAGCAGGTAGTTCAACGATGCGATGTCGGGTCGCCAAGCAAGCGCGCTTGAGACCTTGAGCCATTTGGCGTGTTGGTTGAACATCGAATCGATGATGTGGATGAACGCTTCGTAACACGAGAACACTCCGTGACGGCCTGTCAGCAAGTAGCCCTCGAGCCAGCCCTGGCAGGTATGCTCCGACAAGATTTCCATCACTCGACCACTCGGCGACAACCGGAGATCGGTGTCGGCGTCGGAGACCTCGCCCATCCACGTCCGTCCGGTCGCTTCGAAAAGTTGACCTAGGCGATTCGATGCCGTCTCGTCTGGTCCGAACACGCGGAAGTTTCGCGATTCTTCGTTGGCGACCATCACGTCACGCAAGAACCCGCCGAGGGGACGGGTCGATTCCGTAATGACGACGGCCGGCTGTTCGACGACGAGCGCGTAGTCGCGGTAGTCGGGCAGCCGTAGCGGATGCAGCAGGAGGCCGCCGTTGGCGTGGGGGTTCGCACTCATGCGCCGTTGGCCGCTAGGGGCAAGGGCCGTGATCGACGCATTCACTCGCCCATTCGTATCGAACAGTTCTTCAGGTCGGTAGCTGCGCAGCCAGTCCTCGAGCGAAGCGAGGTGTTGGGGGTGTTTCGTATCGACGGCCAACGGCAACTGGTGAGCCCGCCATGTGCCTTCGATCGCCACGCCGTCGACCACGACAGGGCCCGTCCAGCCCTTGGGCGTACGCAGAACAATGCACGGCCAGTTCGGTCGGTGCCCGCCGGGTTGCCGTCGAGCGCGTCGTTGGATGTCGGTAATTTCATCGCACACGGCGTCGAGCGTGGCCGCCAATTGCTGGTGAACGTCGGTCGGCTGATCGCCGCTCACCTCGTAGGGCTCCCACCCGTACCCTCGCAAGAGACTGGCCAGTTCGCCTGGCGCGAGACGAGACAGCACCGTCGGATTGGCGATCTTGTAGCCGTTGAGGTGAAGGATGGGTAGGACCGCGCCATCGGTGGCGGGATCGAGAAACTTGTTCGAATGCCAGCTGGCGGCGAGCGGCCCGGTCTCGGCTTCCCCATCGCCGATGACGCAGGCGACGATCAGGTCAGGGTTGTCGAAGGCCGCTCCGAAGGCGTGCGACAACGAGTAGCCCAGTTCTCCGCCCTCATGGATCGAGCCCGGCGTCTCAGGGGCGGCATGACTCGGGATGCCGCCGGGAAACGAGAATTGCTTGCACAGCCGGCCGAGCCCTTCTTCGTCGAGACCGATGTCTGGATAGATCTCGCTGTATGTGCCGTCGAGATAGGCGCTGGCCACCAGTCCCGGACCGCCGTGACCGGGTCCGGCGATGAACACGACGTTCAGATCGCGCGCCCGTATGACCCGGTTGAGGTGGGCGTACAACAGCGTTAGGCCGGGAGTCGTGCCCCAATGGCCCAGAAGGCGAGGCTTAACATGAGCGAGCGTGAGCGGAGTTCGCAGCAGTGGGTTGGCGAGAAGGTAGATCTGGCCTACCGAAAGATAGTTGGCGGCACGCCACCAGGCGTCGATGCCGGCGAGTTCTCCCGGGCCGAGAGGGGCGTGCCGCACTTGGTTCATCGAACCGGATTGAATCTTAGACACCATCGATCACCGTATCGTCAAGAACGACGCTGACGGTTGTCGATTCGCCGGCTTGATCGACAGTTACCGATCCGAGCAGGCGCGCAATGGCGATACCGCGCCCACCGGAGCGAGTGGGGCCAGGGCCAGGAAGGGATGCGAGATCGAAGCCCGGACCGAAGTTGCGAACAGCGACGGTCAACGCGCCAGGCTCGCGAGCAACGCGGACATCAATGAATGAAGCCGCGGTCGAGGCCCGCACCGCGTTGCTGAAGAGTTCGCTCGCCAGCAGACTGACGTCTTCGCAGAGCGGTTGCGAGATGCCCTGCCCGGCGCACCACACACGAATTTCGCCGCGCAGCGATCGTGCTTGTCCATCATCGAGGGGAAAGGTCAAGAGTAGGTCGGCCACGAATTCCAGAAATCTTTTAATTGGGGTATGCGAGAGAAACAATCATCGAAGCAGCTCTAGCGCTACCCGACGGCGGGCGACGCGAAACATTCCCGAAGCTTGAATCGCTGCCTCTTCACTGCCGCTGAGCCGAGGTGGCTTCGGAGTTTGAACGATCGCAGGTTTGGATCGGGCCCGACGCGGGCACCAGTGCTGTGCGAGGCCGCTGTGGCCCGACGAGCGACATCATGTCGCCCACACGATCGAGAGGAGCAACATGGGACTGGCCGACGAAGTCACAGGTCGAGCAAAGGAAGCAGCCGGCGCGGTGACCGACAACGACAAACTGCGGCGGGAAGGAAAGGCCGACAAGGCGGCGGGGAAAGTGAAGGACGCGATCGAAGTGGCAAAAGATAAGGCGACTGACCTTATCGACTCGTTGCGACATCGAACCGACAAGAAGCCGTAGCCGTCGCCCGGAAGTCGCGTGGAGAGGTCGGGAGCCAGCTTAGGGCGCCCGACCTCTCCATACGGTCCTTCCCAACACCGCGCGTGGCGTCGATCGGTCGTCTCAGGCCAGCGCGGCCGAGACCATCGCGACGGCTGCGCTCGCGAACAGCAGTGCAATGACAACGACGTCGTAACGTTTTTGGTCAAGTTGCGCAAAGACCCGATTTCCGAACCACCAGAGAAGCAGTTGGAGGGGGAGGGCGGCCATAACGGCTCCCCCTACACCCGGCGTAACCCGCCCGCTCCTTATCAGCAGCACCAAGACGACGATGTTGGCCATCGCGAACACCGTCGAGAGGGTTGCCCGTTGCTGCGCGGCCGGCAACTGTCGTGCTGACAGCGCTATGACCAATGGAGGCCCGTTCGTGCCCGTACTCGTGGCCAAGATG
This sequence comes from Acidimicrobiia bacterium, assembly GCA_025359845.1. Lineage (GTDB taxonomy): Bacteria > Actinomycetota > Acidimicrobiia > Acidimicrobiales > JANYDT01 > JANYDT01. The sequence continues at coordinate 5,074 of JANYDT010000017.1, read as the reverse complement.
CCTGAAATGAAGCCGCTCACGACATCGACGCCACGGCCCGTTGCTTTGATCCGGAAGCGGGTGGCCAAGAGCACTGCGACCGCGCCAACAGTGCATCCGACCACAAACTTCAGCGTCCTCGCGCCCACGTGCTCGAGGACGAACCATCCCAGAGGCATGCCGGCGAAGGAGGCAAGCACGATTCGTATCGCGGTCGGGCCCAGGATAAATGTTCGCGCGCTCCACGCGGTGGTTCCGTTGGCAACGATCCCCAGGATTGTCTGCACGGCCAGGGCCCGTTCGACCCCGATTACCGCAGAAAGTAAGGGCATCGAGACAAGCGCGAAGCCGAACCCGGAGATGCCCTGCACCATCGAGGCCAGAGCCACGATGGCTACCACCGCGATGAGCTCGGAGGGGCTCACGGGGCCGTCGTCGAGTCCTGTCGTAGAGACGAGAACGGCGCGTCAGGCCATGTCATGGATGGCCCGCCAGACCCGTTCCGGGGTGCAAGGCAGGTCGAGGTGTTGCACCCCGAAGAAACTCAACGCGTCGATGACGGCGCTGTGAATGGCCGGCGTGCCCACCACGGTGCCCGACTCGCCTACCCCCTTGACGCCGAGCGGATTCCACGGAGACGGTGTCTCCATTTCGAGGGTTTCGAAATTTGGCAATTCGGCGGCCGAGATCAGCGGATAGTCGGCCAGATTGGTCGTGCGCGGCTCGCCGTCGTCGCCGTAGGCCATCTCTTCGAGCAGGACGGCTGCGACCGCGAGACCCAAGCCGCCGTGGACCTGTCCCTGCGCGATCATGGGCTGGAGCAGGGTGCCGGCGTCGTCGACCGCGACGAGCGACCGGATCGTCACCACGCCGGTTTCCGTGTCGACTTCCACGGCCGCGAGGCAGGCGCCGAAAGCGAACGTACCGCCGACCGGCTTGAAATCGCAGGTGGAGTCGATCGGTCCGAGATCGGCCCAAGTGAGCGAACGGGAAGGGACGCCGGCGACATAAAACGACCCGCTCGTGACATCGGCGACGACGTCGTCGACGTTGGCCTCGAGTTGATCGGCGGCCCGTTGGCGAGCGACAAGGACCGCGGCCTGGGCCGCACCGTACGCCGCCGATCCGCCCAATTGCGCGGATCGCGACCCAATCGTTCCGCCTCCGAAGGGCGACAAGTCGGTGTCGCCATGGAGCACGGTGATCCGGCTTCGGTCGATGCCGAGCTCATTCATAACGATATCGGCAAAGGTCGTCTCGTGGCCCTGGCCATGAGGGGAGGTGCCGACTATCACGGTGACCGACCCGTCATCATGGACTGACAGCGACGACGACTCGCCCTCGCCGCCTCCGGTTATTTCGACGGTGCAACTCACGCCGATGCCTAATTGGACGGGGTCGCGTCGAGCCCGGCGAGCCGTTTGCTCGGCCCGCAGTTCGCCGTAGTGGCCGGCGGCCACGCACCGGTTCAGCGCCTCTGCGTAGCGACCGCTGTCGTAGGTAGTGCCCAAGGCGTTCGTATACGGGAAGGCGTCTTCGGGTACCAAGTTCTTCAGCCGGACCGCCACCGGGTCGATTCCGATTGCGGTCGCGAAGCGGTCAACGGCACGCTCGATGTCGCACGCCGCTTCGGGCCGTCCCGCCCCCCGGAACGCAACGGTTGGCGTCGTGTTGGTGACGACGGAAACGCCGCTGACAACAGCCTCCGGGATGGCGTAGACGCCCGTTCCGGAGTTCTTTAAGTTACTCGTGATGAAGGTACCCATAGAGGGGTAGGCGCCGCTGTCTTGGAGAGCGTGGGCCTCGTAGGCCCGGATCGTCCCGTCCAACATGCCGCCGATTCGTACGCGATGCGTCGATGCTCGGCCGTGACCCATTGCCACCATCGCTTCGCTGCGAGTTTCGCACCAGCGGACGGCGTGGGCGAGGTGGCGAGCGGTCCACGCCAGCACGACATCTTCGGGATAGCAGCCGTACCCGCCCTTGGCTCCGAACCCGCCCCCCACGTCGGGAGCGATGGCTCGCACCGTGCCCGGCTCCAGCCCCAGCGCGCATTCAATGACGTACTTCGCTCCCGCCGGGCGTTGCGAGCAGACCCACGAGACACAGCGACCCTCGGGCGTCCAGACCGCGGCCCCGGCGCGCGGTTCGATGGGCGCCGGCGTCAGCCTCGGGTGACGCACGCTCAATTCGACGACTGCGTCGCAGGCCGCGAAAGGATCGGTCGCAAAGGGCGGCGAGGTCCACTTGAACGACACATTGGTGTTGGCGTGGGGGTGCAGCAGGACCTGATCGCGTTGGGAATCCTCGAGGTCGACGACGGCCGGGAGCGATTCGTACTCGACGATGACTCCCTCGGCCGCGTCGACGCCTTGGGGCACGCTCGACGCGACCACGACGGCAATCGGCTCACCCACGAAGCGCACGACGCCATCGGCCAACATGGGTCGGTACATTGCTTTGTTCATCATGGGGAGCCGAGGGGGAAGGGGCCAAATGTCGATCTCGGCCGCGGTGAAGATGCCGATCACGCCTGGCCGGGCGACCGCGTCACTGGTATCGACGCTCAACAGCCGGGCATGAGGCTCGAGCGAGCGCACGAATACTGCGTGGTAAGCGCCCGCGAGGGCCGGATCGCGCAAACCGTCGATGAAGGTGCCTTGGCCTCGAAGGAGGGGCTCGTCTTCTCGGCGCTGGACCCCATTGTTCATGGCGGGCGATGCTACCGGGCAGGTATAGGACCCGATGCTGATGAGATGACCGTCGTTCGGCGGGGCGATTTGTAGGTGCGTGATGGACCGTCCGCGTTGGCGGCGGTCAGCAATACCCTGAAGCGAAAAGGCCTCGGAGCCCGTCGCGCTACTCGAAAGCGATCATGTTACAACGCACTCTCAGCTTCGCCAGTCGATCAGGACGTCGGGCGGCGGTCCTTCGGGCGGAGCTCCGAGGTCGACGCCCGTGACGTCTTTGACCTGCGCCCTGAACCATGTGACGAACTCGGAGTCGTCAGACGCGAGATCGGTGAAAGCTTTCTCCACATCGCCGTCGAACCACACCAGCATGAAGCTCCCCATGGGGGTCTCTTGGATCGCCCAGGTCTCCCGGGTGGTCTTCGATCGACCTTGGACCGCTACGAAGTCGGCCTTGTGTGCGCCGATCACCTCAGCCGCGAAGGCCCGTGCCGCGGCCTCCTTCCCTTTCACGATGGGGAACATGCCATTGAATACGCTCATATTTCACTCTCCTATTTCTCGGGTTGCATCGGAGTGTTTCGAGACAAGCCAAATCGATCCAATGAGGCCTCGGGGAGCGGTGCGGGGTCAGCGCGCGGATACGACGTCGTCACCCGAGAAGCGCACGCGGCTTCAACCGCAATCGACTTCGGGTCGCACATGCCGTCGGGGTCGACGTGCCGGCTCCCGAGGCCTACTCGGAGTGGACGCTCCGGGCCTTGTGCGCACTATTCGAACTCGGCCCGGCAACCCGTCGTTCGAGATCGCCGCGAGGTCTGCCCAACGCAACCAAATCTGGGTGGAAGTAGTCTCGCGGGGATTGCTTTTCGACCGCCATCGAGAATGACGCGCCCGCGTTGTGCCCTGAGGAGACCTATGAGAAAACTGATCGTCACCGAGTTCGTGTCGCTGGACGGCGTTATGGAGGCGCCGGGCGGTGAGCCGGGCTACGCGCACTCCGGATGGGTGGGCGCTTTGTTCAGTGATGAGCTCGGCCGATACAAGTTGGAGGAGCAACTGGCGGCGGAAGTGCTGCTTCTGGGCCGCAATACGTACGAGTCATTTTTCGGCGCTTGGCCGACGCGTGAGGGGCCCATGGCGGAGAAGATCAATACCATGGAAAAGGTCGTTGTGTCGAGCACGCTCGGCACCTCGGATTGGGCCAATACCACCGTCATCGAGGCTGACGCGATGGCGCAGATCGCAGCGCTGAAGGGCGGCGACGGTGGTCCCATCCTGGTTGCCGGAAGCCGCACGCTGGCCCAGGCCCTGCTGGTCGCCGGTCTGGTGGACGAGCTGCACCTACAGGTGTTCCCGCTGTTGCTCGGCAGCGGTTTGCGTATCTATCCCGAGTCGCCGGAGAAGACGTCACTTGAGCTTGTCGAATCGAAGCCCTTGCCCGGCGGCGTGCTGGCGCAGACCTACCGTCCGGCCTCGAGGTGACCCACGCTTTCGTTCATGTAGCGGGAGACCAGCGCCCGGCCGCGCTCCACCGGCTACATGAACGAAGAATCGACACGCCCAGGCCCACGCTGGCTACTGGCGCATGCGGGGCCGTGTCAGAGTGTCGGGCGCGGATCCACGACCGGCCCATCGAAAGGAACCCATGAAGATCGAGTCGCTGTTCTCAATAACCGGCAAGGTCGCGTTGGTCACCGGCGGATCGCGCGGCATCGGCGAAATGATCGCAGCCGGCTTCCTCGCCAACGGCGCCAAGGTCTACATCAGCTCCCGCAAGGCCGGGGCGTGCGATGCGACGGCCAAACGCCTGATGGAGCAACACGGCGGTGACTGCATCTCGCTCCCGGCGAACCTCGCCGAGCTCTCCGGCATCGACGCGGTCACGGCGGCGTTGCGGGAGCGCGAGTCGCGCCTCGACATCCTTGTCAACAACGCTGGTGTTTCGTGGGGCGCGCCGCTCGACGAATTCCCCGAGAGCGGTTGGGACAAGGTGATGGACACGAACGTGAAAGCGGTCTTCTTCCTCACGCAACGGCTACTGCCGCTGCTCGAGGCTGGGGCGACGGCCGAGGATCCGGCCCGCGTGATCAACATCGGGTCGGTCGACGGCATCAAGAACCCGGTGTTCGACACGTTCTCGTACGGGCCGTCGAAAGCCGCGGTGCACTCGTTGACGAAGATGCTCGCGGCCCACCTGGCCCGGCGCAACATCATCGTGAATGCGATCGCCCCCGGACCCTTCCCCACGTGGATGCTGAGCACCGGGGTCGGCGGAGGCGGCGACGTCGAGAACACCGATTGGGACGCAGTCGCCCGCCGCAACCCGCGACGGCGCGTGGGCACGGCCGAAGACATCGCCGGGCTGGCGATCTTCCTGAGTTCGCGCGCCGGGGCGTTTACCG
>JANYDT010000253.1 GCA_025359845.1 Acidimicrobiia bacterium | reverse complement strand
CGTTGCCACCACCTCGCCCCCCGCCCCACAACCGGCGCCGCCCGCAACACCGACCCAAACACCGCCAACCACCGCAACCCCGTCCACGCCTGTCCCCGCCATCACCGCCGCGCCCGCTGACCCGGTCACTACCAACCCGGCCGTAACCGGATGAGAGCGGTGCACGCCCGCCGGCACGAGCCTACGGGCGTTAGGGGGCTGGCTCAGCGCACACAGAACCCGGCGTCGATCGGCAGTGCTATTCCGGTCACGTACTTCGCCTCGTCCGACACCAACCACGCCACCGCGTTGGCGATGTCTTCGGGTTGAAGGATCGGGATCGGCAGAGCGTTCTGCATCGCGGAAAGATCTCCGCCGCTCTGCGCCATGAGCGCCTGCATCGCCGCGTTCATCGTCATGCCGGTGGCCACGCCGGTGGGATGGATGGTGTTGACTCGGATCCAGTGCTTGGCCAAGTCGTTGGCCAAAACCTGCATAAGCCCGACCAAGCCCCGCTTCGCGGCGGTGTAGGCCATGGGGCCGGCCTTGTCGGAGCCGGTCCCTTTGATGCCCGCCGACGAACTGGTGATGACGATAGAGCCGCCGTTGCCGGCCGCGATCATGGCCGGAACTGTCGCTCGAACTGTATGAACACGCCCGTCAGATTCGTATCAATGATGTCTTGCCACTCCTTCAAGAAGTCCTGTTCGGTACCGAGGCGCACGATGCCGGCATTGGCGACCACGATGTCGAGGCGACCGAACTCCGCAATTCCCGCCTTGGCCGCGGCGTCGACGGCGCCGTAGTCGCGCACGTCGGCCTTGCGGGCCACAATGCGACGGTCGAGCGCCTCCACCATCGCCACGGTTTCAGCGAGGTCATCGGCCGAAGCGTTCGGATAGTCCATCGACGCGATGTCTTCGCAGATGTCGATCCCCACGATGTCGGCGCCGTCCTTGGCTAGTCGAACGGCGTGCGCCCGACCCTGCCCTCGAGCGACCCCGGTAATGAATGCGACTTTTCCTTGCAACGACATTCGCTGAACCCTTCTGAACGAGAATTTGCGGGCCTGCTTAGCACGAACCGAGCGCCACGGCATCTGAGTACAGTGCCGCCCTATGGGAGCGCTCAGTGGACTTCGGGTGATCGATCTGTCGCCGAACCGGGTGGGTGCACAAATCAGTCAATTGTTCGCCGATTTCGGGGCCGAGGTGATTTGGGTCGAGCCGCCCTCTGGGTCGAAGCTGCGCGAGCAAGCCGCCTTTCCGTTCTGGGCCCGCGGCAAGCAGAGCACGGTTCTCGACCTCCACGACGCGGCCGATCGCGACCGACTCCGCCAACTGTCAGCCGATGCTGACGTATTCATCGACACGTTTCGCGTGGGCGTGCTCGATCGGCTGGGGCTAGGTTACGAGGCCCTCGCCGCTTTGAACCCACGGTTGGTGTACACCTCGGTCACCGGCTTCGGGTCTGTCGGTCCGTACGTTCAGGTTCAAGGCTACGAAGGTCTCGTCGCCGCCAAGCTCGGCGTTTTTCAGGCCTTTCACCGTATGGCGCCGACTACCCATCCCCCATTCGTGACGGTGCCGTGGTGTTCGTTTTCGGCTTCTCAAGTCGCCCTCCACGGGACGCTCGCCGCCCTCCTCGAACGCGAAACGAGCGGGCTCGGTCAGAGGGTCGAGACGAGCCTCGCGCAGGCCTTCAGCTCGCTCGACACATGGGCGTGGTTCGACCATCTCATCGAGACCAAATGGCCCGACGCGTTCAAACGGACAGCCACTTTCGACGCCGACGGCGTTCCTACCAGTCCGTTCACGTTCTTCCTTCTCGTGGCATTGACGAAGGACGGGCATTGGCTCCAGTTCGCACAAGTCGCGCCGAAGCTCTTCACCGCCCTGATCAAGGCGCTGGGGCTGGCTTCGGTCTTCACCGATCCGGAGTGGATCGGATTACCTCTCTTGCCCGACACCGAGCGCCGCTTGCGCTTCTGGGAGCTGATGCTCGACGCAGCCAACCAGAAGACGCTGGCCGAGTGGCAAGAGATCTTCGAGGCCGATCCCGATGTTTTCGCAGAAGTGATCCGCCGCGGCGCGGCCGTGCTCGAGCATCCCCAACTCGCGCACGACGCCATGGTGATCTCACTCGACGATGTCGAACGCGGCCCGGTGACACAACCCGGCCCGCTGGTCCACCTCCTCTCCACGCCGGCCAATGTCGATCGGCCGGCCCCCAGACTCAACGCACACACGCCGGCGTGGGGCAAGACGACCGCATCGTTAATCAAGGTTCACGAAGACACATCCAGCGCCGCCCCTTCGTTGGCCCTCGAAGCCATCACGATCCTCGAACTCAGCCTGTTGTTCGCGGCGCCGCATGGATCGACCTTGCTTACCGATCTCGGCGCTCGCGTCATCAAAGTCGAGCCGCTCGCCGGCGACCCGATCCGCACCATCATCAGCTTTCCCGAGTCGGGGGGGGCCAAGGTCATGCAAGGCAAGGAAAGCATCTGCGTCGACATCTCGAAGCCGGAAGGGCTCGCCATCGTGCACGACTTGGCCCGCCGCAGCGACGTGGTGCTTCAGGGCTATCGGGCTGGGGTGGCCCACCGGATCGGGCTCGATGCCGACACTTTGCGGAACCTCAACCCTGATCTCGTCTATCTAAACGCCCCCGGGTATGGCGTCGGCCCGCCCGACGGTCACCGTCCCGCTTACGCGCCGAGCATCGGAGCGGCGGTCGGAATCGGTCGGACCAACGTCGGTGACACCGTGCCCGAGCGGGCCGGTCTGACGATCGAGCAAATCCGCGACGGCGCCATCCGACTCAGCAGTGCCACCTCGATCACCAATGCCCAAGCCGACGGATTCGCCGCGCTCGGCGTGGGCACCGCAATACTTCTCGGCCTGCTGGCCCGGGCCCGAGGCGCGGGGGGACAGGAGTTGATCACGACCATGTTGAACACCGGAGCCCACGCCATGTCAGCCCAAGCCGTGCGCTCCGGCGGAGGCCCGACCGAGCCGGTGCCCGACGCGGAAATGCGCGGGTTGAGTGCGCTGTATCGCACCTACGACGCGAATGACGGATGGGTGTTTCTCGCCGCCCCGGCTGAGCACCAGTGGCCCAAGCTGGTGACCGCTCTCGCCGGCGAACTCGACTTGGCCGCCGACTCTCGCTTTGCCACGGCGCCGGATCGTTCCTCCCATGATGGCGCTTTGGGCGATGTGTTGGCCGATGTGTTCGCTCGTCGGTCGAAGGCCGACTGGGAACGCCGCATGCTGAGCGCCGACGTGGGCTGCGTGGCCGTCACGACCGATTCGGTCGAGTCCGTCTACTGGAGCCAGGAGTTCGGACGGGCCAGCGGCTACCTCGCCGATGTGCACCATCCGACGTTCGAAGATCACCCTCGCATGGCGCCGTTGGTACGGTTCTCCCGGTCGGCCACGCAAGCCAAACCGGGGGTGCTGGCCGGATCGCACACCGACGCCATCTTGGCCGAACTCGGGTTTGGACCCGCCGCCATCATGGACCTTCGGGAACGCAAGATCGTCGGATAGCTCTGGTCAGGACTTGACAACCTGGAGTGAAAATGACATTCTCATACTCGTGAGCATTGCCATGCGTAAAAGATGAACGAAGTTGTCGTAACGGAAGTGGCGGTACGTCCGGGTCGACCGCGACGTTTCAGTCCAGACGCGGAACTACAGCTGATCCTTGATGCGGCGATGACCGTGATGCGCCGCGCCGCCTCGGCCGACGCCAACGTGACCGAGATTCTCCAAGAGGCCGGACTATCGACACGCGCCTTTTACCGGCACTTCGCCTCGAAAGACGACCTGCTGCGCAAGATGGCGCGTCGCGAGGCCGAACGGGCCGCCGCACGCCTCGCCACGCGTGTGGCGGCAGTCGGCTCGACACTGGGGAAACTCGAGGCGTGGGTCGACGAGATGCTCAGCTTCGGCTATGACCGACGTAAAGCCGTCCGAGTAGCTCTTCTCAGTTCCGAGGCGGCGCAACGAGCGGCCGACGATTCGGAGCGGCGACGCGTGCGGGAAGCAATGAGCGCCCCGCTGGTTACGGTCCTGAGCTTTGGACGCGGCGACGGCACCTTTCCCAGTGCCGTCCCGGATTCTCATGCCCGGTCCATCCAAGCCCTCGTGGGCGGCCTGCTACAGGCGAGCGTGGCCGGCACACCGGTCTGGCCGACCCAAGCCGAAGCTGTCGCGGAAGTTCTCCGGTTTTGCCTCCCGGCGCTCGGCGCCACCGATCAACCGAGCGACTGACATCGTCGGGCAAAGTCGTCGCCCGTCGATCAGCGCGGAGCGAACCGCTGACCGGCGTCGAGGCGAATCGTGCCGCCGTTCAGCATCGCGTTCTCGATGATTGACAACGCCAATTTGGCGTATTCGTCGGGACGGCCCATCCGCTTCGGGAAAGCTGCGTCGCGCACGAGTGCTGTGGCCATCTCGTCGGGAATCCCAGCGACCGCGCCGGTGGCGAAAAGGCTCGGCGCAATGGCGTTGACCCGGATGCCGAAGCTGCCGAGGTCACGGGCCATGGTCAAACTCATGGCGGCGATACCGGCTTTGGCCGCGGTATAGGCGACTTGGCCGATCTGGCCCTCGAAGGCGGCGATCGAAGCGGTGTTGATGATCACGCCGCGCTCATCGTCTTCGTCGGGATCATTCTTGCTCATGTGCCACGCCTGAAGACGGTTGAGGTTGAACGTGGCGATGAGGTTCAGCTCCACCACGCTGCGGAAGGCGTCGAGCGGATGCGGCCCGTCGCGACCGATGGTGCGGCTGCCAATCCCGCCTCCGGCGGTGTTGACCGCTATGTGGATTGCGCCCATCGCAGCGAGCGCAGCCGCGAGCGCCGCTTCGGTACCCTCCGCGTCGGTCACATCGCACGGGTGGAACGTGGCGCCGTTCCCGAGCAGCTTCGCCACGTCAGCTCCAGCTGACGTGGCGCGGTCGAGAATCGCTACCGTGGCGCCTTTCTTGGTCAACAGTTCGGCAGTGGCGCGAGCCATGCCCGACGCACCGCCGACAACCACTGCCTTCTTGCCTGAGGGATCCATTTCCGTACCTCTTTCACTGGTCGATGGGGCGACTTGACGACGTCAGGTCGGCTACTTGACGATATCGTCAACGTCGCGTCGGGGCGAACCGACAGACACGCCGGGGGCTACGACCTACCTGACCGTCACGGCGAGGAAGTGTCGGCTTTGGGGTGGATCGTGATGCCAGCGGGATCGGCGAGTGAGCCGAAGCGGAGCATGTTGTGGGCGTGGGCGATCTGATGCATCGAGAAGGTTGCGTTCATGGCCGTGACCTGACCCATGGCGTCCATGGTTTGATTGACCGATTCTTTGGTGAGTTTGAGGGCGAACGTCGGCTTGGTCGCAATTTTGCGGGCCATGGCCAAGGTGAAGTCGGCGAGTTGTTCGCGGGCCACAACGTGATTCACCATACCGAGGCGATGCGCCTCCTCGGCAGTCCACGAATCGGCGGTGAAGAGAAACTCCTTGGCCTTGCGGGCCCCGAGTTCCCACGGATGGGCGAACCACTCGACCCCGTTGACCCCCATGTTCACGACCGGATCGACGAACGTGGCGTCATCGGACGCGATGATCAGGTCGCACACCCAAGCGATCATCAGACCGCCGGCGATGGTGCGGCCATGGATCTGGGCGATCGTCGGTTTGGGAAGGTTGCGCCACCGCCGGCACATCCCGAGGTAGATCTCCTCCTCCCGGGCCATGTACCCCTCGTGGCCCGGTAGCTCGAACCCGCACCAGGTACCAACGGTCTCGTGGTCAGTCATCTTGGCGCGGTCACGCAAGTCGTGGCCGGCTGAGAAATGCGGGCCCTCGCCCGAAACGATGATCACCTTTACCGCGTCATCTCCCGCGGCCCGATCGAAGGCGTCGTTGAGGTCATACGTCATCTGCACGTTCTGCGCGTTGCGGGCATGCGGGCGGTTCATCACCACGCGAGCAATCCCCGCGTCGTCACCATCAAGGCGCTCGTAGCGAACTGTTTCGTAGTCGTGAATCTCAGGCTTCATGACGGCAGTCTGACAGCGCGGTGCACAGCCGGCCAACCCGTCGAACAAAGCTCCGGCAGCGCGTCAGACGACGGTCGTGGGGATGACTTTTCCCGAAGTCTCGTCGTGTACCGACGGTTGCGCTTCGATGCGAGCCACCAGAATGCCGCCGAAGAGACCGAACAGGTGACCCTGCCAGCTCACCCCGCTCGGCGTCGGCAGCAGGCCCCAGATGAGTCCGCCGTAGAGCACGAGCACGAGGAGTCCGAGCGCTATCTGACCGATCTTGCGAGAGAACACCCCGCGCAACAACAAGTAGCCGAGGTATCCGAACACCACTCCGCTGGCCCCGAGATGGACGGTGTTTGATCCCCCGAACAACCACATGCCCATGCCGCTTACGACCACGATCACGACAGTTGTGCGGACCAACCGCTGGACTCCACCGACGAGCACCAGCCATCCCATTGCCGCCAGCGGGATCGTATTGCCGATCAGGTGGCGAAAATTGGCGTGCAGGAGCGGCGCCAGGGGAATGCCCCGCAAGCCGCTCAGCGTCCGAGGTTGAACGCCGTATCGATCAAAGCGGTGATTCACGATCGTGTCGATGATCTCGATCGCCCACAGCACCGCGACCATGGCGCCAATGATCCGCCCCGACTGCTGGATCGTCAGTTCACCCCGCTTGGGCTTCTCAACCGGGGCTGAATCAACCGGCGAAATCGATGACGCGGTCACGTCATCCTCGCTTCTCGAACGCGCCATGGCCTTGGTCAATGGCGGCGCGTCGGTACTCGCTCATGCCGCTCTCACCCCCGCCGGCATCATCGTCGGCAGTCCGTGACGCACGAGCGTGTCGCCCATCAGGTCGACGAAGTTGTCGAAGTAGAAGCGCTGCTTGGCTCCGTCGCTGACCGACGCAAGCGACGTGTCGAACCGATGCAGCGGCTGACGGCCACCCTCGACGTGGGGGTAGTCGGAAGAAAACAGGCAGATCTCGGGCCCCGATTGTTCGATGATCCAGCCCGTGTCTTCGTGGGGATAGGGCGTGACCCGCACTTGTCGGCGCACGATCTCGCTCGGGGGCGCGCTGAGCCGTTGCAGACGCTCCTCGTTCTTGCGGAAGGCGCCGAACGCGGCGTCGAGGTTGCGCATCCAACCTGGAAGCCATGATGCGCCCTGCTCGATCACCCCCCATTTGAGCCGCGGAAACCGGTCGAGGACCCCGTCGAACAGCAGCGTGGACAAGGTCTGCATCGGCCAATTCGGAATGGCCATGTAGTCGACCGAACGGAAGTTCTCGGCACCACCGTGGAAATCGGCAACCGCCGGTAAACCGTTCTTGAAGTACATGGGCGAAAGGAGCTGGCCCGCGCCACCCACATGGGTCACCACGGGAACTCCGGCGTCCTGCGCGATCGCCCATACGGGATCAAGACCGATGTGGCTCGGGCTGTGGTCACGGGGGCAAGCGCTGGCGATCATGAGGAGGTCGCAACCCAAGGCAACCGCTTCGGCCGCCGCCGCCGGGGCCCGGTCGATTGCCATGAGCGGCACATACCCGACCGCCAGGAGTCGGGGGTCCACCTTGCAGAATTCGGTGATCGCTCGATTGTGGGCGGTGGCTGCGCCGTAGGCCCGGTCGACGGCCTCGGCATCGGTGGCGTGCTCCAATTTGACGAGCACTCCGTTGGCGAACGTGTTGAACACGGCCTGGCTGGCGAACCCCAGAAGGTCGAGAGCGCCCGGACGATCTTCGGCCACCAACGAGCCAGTGGCCTTCCAGTTCTTGCGCAGCATGATCTGCTCGGCATCGGCGGCCCGGTATTCGGGGTCACGGTGATGCGCGGTGTACTGATCGATGAGTGAGTCTTCGCCCGGCGCGACCGAGGCCACGAAGAGTTCGGGCAGACGATCGCGCCACGCCGGATCGGCATGGTCGCGTAACCACGACGGCACCTCCATGATATGCGAATCGGCATCGTGGATGAGTCGATCGGCGGTGTAGGCCATGCGCGAGCTTACGGCGGTCACGGGGCAACGTTTGAGCCCGTCAGAATGGGCCCGTGCTTCCCCTCACGCCGAGACTCTTCTCGTTGGCCGCCGCCGCCCTGTGCGCCGCCATTTCTCTCGGTCCGAGCCGGCCGGTAGCGGCGCAAACCGAAACCACTATGGCGGCGCCTTCGGTAACACCGGCGCAATATGTCGATCAGGCCCTCGGCGTCATCGAACGCAACTCGTTTTACGCCGACAAGGTCGACATGGCGGCCATCCGGTTTCGGGCCATGGATAAAGCGACGGGAGTCGCCAGCATCACCGACGCGTATCCGATCATCGACGAAGCCGTCAAGGCCACCGGCGACAAGCACGCGTTGTTTCGGCCGCCGGCCACCCAAGTGTTGATCACGCAGGGCAAGAACCAGGGCTACGGATTCGTCGCGGTGTGGCCGTCGCGTCTCGTCGTGAGCCTCGCTACGGGCGGCCCGGCCGAGAGGGCCGGGATGAAACTCGGCGATCGAATCGAACAGTTTGGCGGCGGACCCGTCCCGCACACAACCCGGGAGGTGAGCTTCAAGAAGGATGCCGCGGGCGACCTCCCGGCTCAAGTGGCGCTCACGTTGTCACGCCGGAAGCGCAAGATCACGGTCACGATCTCGAAAGGCGACGTATCAACCTTGAACGCTCCAACCGCCCAGGCCGCGCCAACTCCGACCGGCAGTCGATTGGCCGGCCAAGTGGGGTACATCGATGTGCCCGGCATCGTCGGCGACGCCGGAGCGCAACGTTCCTTTGCGCAACAGACCCAAGCACTCCTCGCCGACCTCGACCCCGCCGCCCGTTGCGGCTGGGTGATCGACCTGCGCCGTAACAAGGGTGGCTACATTGCCGCCATGCTGGCTGGTGTCGCCCCTCTGTTGCCCGCCGGAGAGCTCGCCAGGCGGGTGCTCGCCGACGGGTCGCAGGTCGCGTTCACGTACCAAAACGGTGAGCTTCGCCAGGGCGCCAACCTGGAACTGGGCGTTACCCCGGCGCCTTCGGTTTTCCGGCCCGGCCGTCCGGTAGCCGTACTGACGAGCGCCCTCACGGCCAGCGCGGCCGAGGCCACGACCCTCGCATTCCTCGGTCGGCCATCGACACGAGTGTTTGGTGAACCGACCTACGGGCTGACGAGTTACACGATCCTCAGCGTCCTTCACGACGGCGCCAGCCTCACGGTTACCAACGCGCTCGACCTCGATGCCGTGGGTCGCACCCACGATGGGCCGATCATTCCCGACGAGAGCGTGACGGTGAACTGGGCCCAACTGGCCACGCCGACCGATCCGGTCCTGATCGCCGCCCTTCGCTGGCTGGGCCGCCAGCCGAGCTGTAGCTGACCTGATTCACACCCGCTCGGGTCGGCCAATTCAGTCAAATGCGCAGCGGATCGACCTCGACCCGCACCCGCCCTTTCGGTCGCGCCAATCCGTGCAGCGCATCAGCCAAACGGGCCGCGTCACGAGCTCGCACCAGCACGGTATCGCCGCCGCCCACCTCGATGTTTTCGTTGGGTCGAAGGGCCGCGGCAAACTCTGGCGCGCCCGATCCGGAGATGACCGCCAACGCGGAGAAGGGTGGAAACCGCAACCCTCGCCGACGACTCAGTTCCGGTTCGACCAGTCGCTCCGGATCGGCCAGACTGGCCGCTCGCAGCACCTCATGATCGGGCAGTCGCGTCTGCACGTACACCCGTCCGGGCCCTCTTCCCCCGACCAGTCGAGAGGCGCGCGCCAGCAGTGCGAGGGCTTGCTCGTTGGCGCGATAGCGCGGCGCCAACAACTCCGAGTCCATGTCGAGAAAGGCCACGACATCGGCACGCGCAATGCGATGCAAGATGGCTTCTGTGCCGATGTACACCCCAGCCTCGGGCAGCTCCCCGGTGGCCGACGTGACCTCGGCGACCGGGCGTTGCGTCAGAACCTCGAGGTCGTCTCTGAGTCGGGTGGTGCCGGCGCGTACGTTCTTGAACCGGCCTCCGCCACAGGTCAGGCACACGACGAGACGCGCGGTCGAGCAGCGGGCGCAGACTAACTCGTCGTAGGGCTGATGCACCGCCGCGTCACACACTTCGCAACGGGCCAAGGTGGCGCACGAGGCGCACGCCAGGAGGCGCGACCGACCGGTCCGGTTAAGGACGCACACTGCCGTCGAGGCGGTGCGTAAGGGCGTCACGAGTGCTTCGCTGATCAGCCCGGCGCGGGCCGGGTCATCACCGGTTCGATCGATGATCTGAAGGACGGCCCAACCGGCCCGCTCGCTTTGGCGCGAGACCGCGGCCGGCGCCGCCAACGCCAGCGCTTCGAGCGTTGGACACGGCGACAGCAAAAGACAGGGAATGCCAGCGCGACGGGCCCTTTCAACCGCTACGTCGCGCCCATGCCAGGTCGGTTGGCGTTCCTCCTTGTGGGCCTCGTCGTGTTCGTCTAGCACGACGATGCTAAGAGGCTCGTTGGGGGCCCACGCCGCGCCTCGGGCCCCGACCACGACGCCACCCCCGGCGGCCGCCCGAGCCCACTCATCGGGGAGCACGGCGACCGGTATGGCCAGGCGCCGTAGCCGCCGGCCGATGAGTTCGGCCCGGGCCTGCGACGGCGCAATGACGAGCACGTCGCCGAGGCGCGCCGCTTCGATGATCGCCGAAAACGGGTCAAGGGCGGGAGGAATGCGCAAGACCGACGGACCAATCCTGCCCAAGGCGGCCGAGGCCAACCGCGCCACTTCGTCGTCGGCACTGGCTGCGGCCTGACGGGCACCGGCCAGGTTGCGCGCCGGTGACGGCAATTTGACTACCGCGCCCTTGGGGGAAGCGGCCCGGAGCAACACGGCGCGGCGCCCGGCCCACCGCCAGGCTGCCCATTCGGTCAGTCCAACAATCGACGCCGGCGGCCCGAAACCTCGAACTTTGGCCAACGGACGCAACTTATCGTCGCCCACGGACGGCTCCACATCGTCTTCGATGACCCAACCGCCAACCCGGCGCCCGTGCAACGCTATGCGCACCATCGCGCCGATGCGGACCGCGGGCCCCATCGCGTCCGGCACGAGATAGTCAAACAGCTTGTCGATGGCGGGCTCGTCGGGCAGGACCCGCACGACCCGCGACACGTTAACGAGGGCCGCGACCTACTGGCCGAGTGCCTTCTTGAAAGCGTCGAGGCGAGTGGTGTGCTCCCATGTGAAATCGGGATCTTGACGCCCGAAGTGCCCGTAAGCCGCGGTGCGTTGGTAGAAGGGTCGGCGCAGATCGAGGTCGCGGATGATGGCCGCCGGGCGGAGGTCGAACACCTCAGTGACGGCCGCTTCGATGCGCTCCGCGCTGACCGTCTCGGTGCCGAAGGTCTCGACCATCACCGAGACCGGGCGGGCTACACCGATGGCGTAGGCCACCTGGATTTCGCAGCGCGTCGCCGCTCCTGACGCCACGACATGCTTGGCCACCCAACGAGCCGCGTAGGCGGCTGAGCGGTCGACTTTGGACGGGTCTTTGCCCGAGAAGGCGCCGCCACCGTGACGGGCTGCGCCGCCGTAGGTGTCAACGATGATCTTGCGACCGGTGAGCCCCGTATCGGCATGGGGGCCCCCCAGCACGAAGTTGCCGGTCGGATTCGACAGAAAACGGTACTTGTCTTGCGCGAATTGAGCCGGCACGATGGGCTTTACGACGTGCTCGAGCAAGTCTTTGTGGAGTTGGCCGGCGAGGTCGACACCCGGTGCATGCTGGGTGGAAATCAAGACAGTCCGGAGTGCCGTGGGCCGACCGTTTTCGTAGTCAAACGTGACCTGGGTCTTGCCGTCAGGGCGCAGATACGCCAACTGGCCTGACTTACGGACCGCGGTGAGGCGCTCGGCCAGGCGGTGGGCCAGCCATATCGGCAGCGGCATGAGATCGGCGGTCTCATCACACGCAAACCCGAACATCATCCCTTGGTCGCCGGCGCCCTGGGAGTCGAGCTCGGCGTCGATGTCGTGCTCGGTTCGCATTTCGTGGGCTTTGTCGACCCCCATGGCAATGTCTGTCGACTGCTCATCGATCGAGACAATCACGCCGCACGTGTTGCCGTCGAAGCCCTTCTTGGCGTCGTCGTATCCAATCCCCTTCACCGTCTCGCGAACGAGCTTCGGTATATCGACGTACGCGTTGGTCGTGATTTCGCCGGCCACGACCACAAGACCGGTAGTGAGAAGCGTTTCGCAGGCCACCCGGCCTGCAGGGTCTTCGCTCAGGATGGCGTCGAGCACCCCGTCGGAGACCTGGTCGGCCATTTTGTCTGGATGACCTTCGGTCACCGATTCCGAAGTGAAGGTCCATTTCTTGGCCACGAGGCCGAAACGCTAGTGCAAGGAACGCATACGGACGACTTCGTCGAGAACGGCCCTGGCGATCGTACGTTTGTCGGTGAGGGCGACGTCCGTGCGAGTGCCATCGCCAGCCAAGATCGACACGGCGTTGGTGTCGTGCTCGAAGCCGACGCCGGGCGCGCTCACGTCGTTGGCGACGATGACATCGACCTGCTTCTTCATCAGCTTGGCCATCGCATTGGCTACGAGATCCTGGGTTTCGGCCGCAAAGCCGACAATTACTTGCCGAGACCGCTTCTTCGCGCCCAGCGCCGCGAGAATGTCAGGAGTGCGTTCCAGTTCGACCAGCGGCACCCCACCGTCGTCGCCCTTCTTGATCTTTTGGTCGGCGATTTGCTTGGGTCGAAAGTCGGCGACGGCGGCACTCATCACGATCACGTCGTGAGCACCGGCCGCCGCTTCGCACGCCCGCTGCATCTCTGCCGCGCTCTCGACCCGAACGATCTTGGCGGCTATGGGGGCAGGAAGATCGACGGTAGTCACCAACGTCACGACGGCCCCTCGCGCGGTGGCTTCATGGGCGATGGCATAGCCCTGTTTGCCCGATGACCGATTGCCGATGAACCGGACTGGATCGATGGCCTCTCTGGTACCGCCGGCGGTAACCAGCACGAGCACGCCGTCGAGATCTTGGGCTGACCCGCGAATTCCGACTACCCGCACCGCCGCGTCGACGATCCGCTCAGGCGCAACCAGCCGGCCGGCGCCGAAGTCGCCGCTCGCCAAAGGACCGACATCAGGGCCTTCGACGTGCACTCCGCGGCGCCGCAAAGTAGCGATGTTGTCTTGGGTCGCGGGGTGCTCCCACATCTCTGTGTGCATGGCCGGGCATACCAGAACCGGCGCCCGGGTGGCCAGCAGCGTGGCCGTCAACAAGTCGTCGCTGATGCCGGCGGCGTACTTGGCCAGAACTCGAGCCGTAGCCGGAGCGACGATCACGAGATCGGCTGATTGCCCCAACCGCGTGTGGGGGCTCGGGTCGGGCCCGTCCCACAACGAAACCAAGGCCGGTTCGCTGGCCAGGGCGTCGAAGCTGAGCTTCGTGACGAACCGCAATGCATCTTCCGTCAGGACGGGCGCTACGTGAGCGCCGGCGTCGACCAGGCGACGACATACCTCGATGGCCTTGTAGGCCGCGATGCCGGCACTGACGCCAAGGACGATTCGAGTGCCCTCGAGCCGCAGCACGGCCCTGTCACTCAGCCCCGACCTCACCCGTTTCGGGGTTGACGTTGCGCTCGTAATGAATCTTGTCGGCCACGATCTCTTCGAGCGCAATCGACAACGGCTTGCGCGAGACCGAGGCGACTTGCGGCGGAACCATGGTGCCGAGGCCTTCGCCCAGCTGGTTGAAGTAGCCGTTGATCTGACGAGCCCGAGCGGCGGCGACGGTGACAAGGGTAAATTTCGAATCGACGCGGTCGAGAAGATCTTCGATCGGCGGGTGGATCATGCTTGCTCGGCGCTGGGCCATGAATCGATGCTCCTCAGGATACGGACCGATTTCGGTCCTTACGATGGGCTTCTACGATACCAGCCACTTCGGTGACCGCTCGCTCAAGGTCGTCGTTGACGACCACGTGATCAGCAATGCGCTCGCCTATAGCTTCCTCCGTGGCCGCTTTCGCCAAGCGGCGCATGATCACGGACTCATCGTCGCCCCGGCCGCGCAGTCTGACCTCTTGGTCATCGCGCGACGGCGGTTCAACGAAAATGAGGATGGCCGCAAGGTTTATGGCCCGGACTTGCTGCGCGCCCTGAACGTCGATTTCCAGGACCACGTCGGCTCCCTCGGGCGGAGCGGGAATCGGCGTCCCGTAGAGGTGATCAAAAACTTCGGCCCACTCCAGAAAGCCCCCGGATTGCAGGTGCGCTTCGAAACGCGGCCGGTCGACGAACCGATAGGCATGGGGCGGCTCGCCCACGCGACGCGCCCGCGTGGTCCAGCTTCTCGACAGCCAAAGGGTTGGGTCGGCTGCGACCAAGGCATCGACGATCGTGCCCTTCCCTGCGCCGGACGGCCCTGACACCACGAACACGAGCGGCTCGGGAGGCTTCAACCCACGCCGATTGAGTGGAAGTACCGCACAGGGCGAGCTGGTTAGTTACGCAGCTCGACTACTCGTCGCCGTCTTTGCGTTCCACCGCGGCGAGCAACGCGGCCCGCTGCTTGTCGCCCAGCCCACGAGTGGTACGAGTTTCGGCGATACCGATCGTGTCCATGAGCCGGCGGGCCTTCACCTTGCCCATACCCGGCAGTGCTTCGAGGATCACGAGCATCTTGGTTTTGCCGACGACATCGTTGCCCGCAGCCGAAGCCAGCACTTCGCGTAGCGACACCGTGCCCATCTTGAGACGTTCCTTCAGTTCAGCGCGCGAGCGACGGGCGGCCGCAGCCTTCTCGAGCGCAGCGGCGCGCGCCTCCGGGGACAGGGCGGGGGGGAGAGCCATGGCCGAAGAATCTAGTGGCTCCCGGACCCCATCCAGAGCGCGGCGAAGACTCGTGGCGCGATTTCGCGGCCCAATAGGCCAGGTAGGTGGCATAGGTCACTAGTAGACGCTCGCGAAAGTTCCAACGCCATCTTGGCGGCCCTCGCCGCGGAATGGCGTCGTCCTCGTCCTAGCGGTTGGGCACGGCAAACGCGTCGTCCTGCGTCCTCGCCCTCGACGCCGAGGACTCGCCAATACGGCACCGTTACTTCCGCGAGCGTCCACTAGTTTTCAACAGGCGGCCCACCACCGGCCTCCTAGTAGGAACGGAGTTCGGCCACTCGCATGACGTCGTGGCGGGCGCACCATGCAGTGAGTTCGGCCAACACCCTCGCCGGTGATCGAGGGTCGGCGAAGGTAGCCGTCCCTACTTGTACGGCGTCCGCCCCGGCGACCAAGAGTTCAGCCGCGTGCTCGCCCTTGGTCACTCCCCCAACCCCGATGATGGCGGCGTCGGCAAAGGCGGCCCGGACGTCGGCGATGGCCCGAACTGCGACAGGACGGATGGCCGGGCCGCTGAGACCCCCGCCTCCATTGCCCAGTCGCGGTCGGCGGGTGACCGGGTCGATGGCCAGACCCATGACGGTGTTGATCAGGGTGAGCCCATCGGCCCCGGCCTCAAGGGCCGCGCCGGCTATGGAAACAACGTCGGTGACGTTGGGCGACAGCTTTGCCCAGACCGGCCGATCCGGAAACGCCGCCTTCACGGCGGCTACCACGTCTCGGGTGCCCTCACACGTGTGGCCGAACATGTGGCGGCGATCCTCGATGTTGGGACAACTCACGTTCACCTCCAGAGCCGCCAAGTTTTCGGCCACCGCGGCGAGGGCTGTCGCCGCGGCGGCGTAGTCCTCGATCCGAAAGCCCCAGATGCTGACCACGACCCTCGCACCCGTGGCCCGGAGAGCCGGCAGATCCTCGGCGATCCATGCCGCCACACCGGGGTTCTGAAGTCCCACCGAGTTCAGCATTCCGGCGTCGGCGTCGGCCACCCGGGGCGCCGGATTGCCGGCCCACGCCTCGATCGAGAGCGATTTCACGACGTGGGCGCCAAGCGCTCCCAGATCGAGATAGGCCGCCAATTCGGTCCCGTGACCAGCGGTGCCGGCGGCGGTCATAATCGGGTTCGGAAGTTCAAGCGTCCCTACCCGCACCCGGAGATCGACGGCGCCAGCCCTCGACCGCGCACGGGCGCCGGGCCCCCAACGACTCAGCATCGTGAGCGCCCTCTCAGCCGATCGGGAGCCGCTGCTGGTCAGCCCCCAACCATTCTTGCAGCGATCGCACTGCGAACGGCTTCTCGGCCCACTCGGCCATGCCAACGGCGGCGGCCAACGCCGCCGCCGCGGTGGTGAGCACGGGCACCCGGGCCGCCGTCGCGGCCCGGCGAATATCGGCCCCGTCGTTGACCGCGCCGCGCCCGGACGGGGTGTTCACGACCATGGCGATCCGGCCGTCGGCCAACAGTTCCAACGCCGTTGGCCCCGTGGCCCCCGACGCGTCGCCGAGCTTTCGAACCACCTGGCTGACAGGGACCCCGCGGGCTCGCAGAAAGGCGGCGGTGCCCGCCGTGGCGACCAGTTCCAGCCCGCCTTCCACGAACGCCCTTGCCGCCGGAACGACCGCCGCTTTGTCTCGATCGGCCAAGGAAACGAACACCGTGCCCTTGACCGGGAGCCGGTTGCCCGCCGCCATTTGGCTCTTGGCGTAGGCCACCCCGAACGTTGCGTCGATGCCCATCACCTCACCGGTCGAGCGCATCTCCGGACCGAGCACGGGATCCACTTCGGGGAATCGGCTGAAGGGCAGCACCGCTTCTTTCACCGACACGTGGCCGCTCGTCGCCGGTGCCTTGAGCAGTCCCTCGATTCGCATCTCCTCCAGCGTGGCCCCGACCATGACCCGACTGGCCACCATGGCCAGCGGTACTCCGGTGGCTTTGGCCACAAAAGGCACCGTGCGGCTGGCCCTCGGGTTGGCCTCGATCACGTACACCTCGTCGCGACGCACCGCGAACTGGACGTTGAGGAGGCCGCGCACGTCGAGCGCGTCAGCAATACGTCTGGTGTGATCCTCGATTTGGGCAATGACCATCCGCGAGAGCGACGGCGGCGGAATGGCGCACGCCGAATCACCCGAATGCACTCCGGCCTGTTCGACATGCTCCATGATCCCGCCGATGACGAAATGACCGGTGGCATCGCGAAGCGCATCGACGTCGACCTCCACGGCGTCGTCGAGAAAGCGGTCGATGAGTACGGGCCGATCCTTCGATAGTCCTCCCTCACGCCCGAGGCTTCCATCGGCGGCCAACTCGGCCATGGCTCTCGTCAAGTCGGCTTCGTCGTGCACGATCTGCATGGCCCGACCCCCGAGCACATAGCTCGGGCGGATCAGTACCGGGTAGCCGACTTCGGACGCGATGCGCAGTGCTTCACTCAACTGGGTGGCGGTGCCGCCCGGCGGCTGGGCGATGCCCAGGGAATGGCAAAGGGCGTTCCACCGCTCCCGGTCTTCGGCCGCGTCGATGCTTTCGGGGCTCGTACCGGCGACCAGGGCCGGCGGCAACAGCCCGGCCAGCTTCAGGGGCGTCTGGCCTCCGAGGCTCACGATCACGGCGATCGGCTGCTCGATTTCGATCACATTCATGACGTCTTCGTACGTCAGGGGTTCGAAATACAAGCGGTCGCTGGTGTCATAGTCGGTAGACACGGTCTCGGGATTGCAGTTGATCATGACGGTTTCGAATCCGGCGTCGCGAAGGGCATAGCTGGCGTGCACGCAGCAATAGTCGAACTCGAGGCCCTGGCCGATCCGATTCGGTCCAGACCCAAGAATCACCACCCGGGGCTTCGTGCCCGGGGCCACCTCATCGGTGTCTTCATAGGTCGAATAGTGATACGGCGTGGCCGCCGCGAACTCGGCCGCGCAAGTATCGACAGTCTTGAATGTGGCCCGCACGCCGTGTTGGTGCCGGGTGGCGCGCACGTCGGCCTCGGCCACTCCCCATAAGTGGGCGAGCTGCGCGTCGGAAAAGCCCATGCGCTTGGCCCGTCGCCATTGCTGGCGGGTCATTGCCGTCATGGTCTTGGCTTCAAGCGCGAGGCGTTCCTCCACGATCATGAGCATCTGGTCGAGAAACCAAGGATCGATCCGACTCACGTCGTAGAGCCGCTCGACGCTCACGCCTCGGCGCAACGCCTCCCCGACATAGAAAGCCCGCTCTGGCGTCGCGATTCCTGTTCGACGAACAAGTTCGTCATCATCCATGGTGGAATAGATTGCTTCAACGGGGTCGGCATTCAGGCCAAATCGACCCTGCTCCAACGATCGCAACGCTTTTTGGAACGATTCGGTGAAGGTGCGTCCGATGGCCATGACCTCGCCCACGCTCTGCATGCGGGTGCCCAGCACGCCGCTGCTGCCGGGGAGCTTCTCGAAGGCCCACCGCGGAATCTTGGTGACGACATAGTCGATGGAAGGCTCGAAGCAGGCCGGCGTCGACTCGGTGATGTCGTTGGCAATCTCGTCGAGGGTATAGCCCACGGCTAGTCGAGCGGCAATCTTGGCTATCGGGAATCCGGTGGCCTTGCTGGCCAGGGCGCTGCTGCGCGACACGCGAGGGTTCATCTCGATGATGACCATTTCGCCGTCGTCGGGGTTGATGGCGAATTGGACATTCGATCCGCCGGTGTCGACGCCAATTCGACGTATACAGGCGAAAGCGGCGTCCCGCATTTTCTGATATTCGACATCACTAAGCGTCTGAATGGGCGCCACCGTGATCGAATCACCGGTATGGACCCCCATCGGATCGAAGTTTTCGATCGAGCAAACGATGACGCAGTTGTCGGCGTGATCACGCATGACTTCGAGCTCGAACTCCTTCCATCCGGCAATGGACCGCTCGATTAGGATTTCATTGATAGGAGATGCGGCCAACCCGAGGATCGCTATATCGCGAAACGATTCATCGTCAAAAGCGATTCCCGTGCCCGCCCCACCCAAGATGTAGCTGGGGCGCACGATGATCGGATACCCGACGTCGTTGACGACCCGCATCGCCTCGTCGATGTCATAGGCGAAACTCGACGGCGGCACGGCCAGTCCGATTTCGAGCATGGCCGTTTTGAACTGCTCGCGATTCTCGGCCGTCTCGATAGCCACCGCATTGGCCCCGATCATCTCAACCCCGTATTGCTCCAGAACTCCCCGGTGCGAAAGTTCCATTGCCAGATTGAGAGCCGTCTGGCCGCCCAGCGTCGGCAACAGCGCGTCGGGTCGCTCGCGGGCGATGATGGCCGTGAGTATGTCGATGTCAAGCGGCTCGATATAAGTGCGGTCGGCGAAGCTCGGATCGGTCATGATCGTGGCCGGATTGGAGTTGGCCAGGATGACTCGGTAGCCCTCCTCCTTCAGCACTCGACAGGCCTGCGTGCCCGAGTAGTCGAACTCACAGGCTTGGCCGATGACGATTGGCCCCGAGCCGATCAGCAAGATGCTCGCGATGTCGGTGCGCTTGGGCATCAGTGGACTCCCGCCGCAGCAACGGTGACGTGGACCTTGCGCAGCAGCGCATCGAAGTCGGCGAACAGTTCGGCCGACTCATGCGGCCCGGGTCCGGCTTCGGGATGATGCTGCACGCTGAACGCGGGGACGTCGCGAAACGCCAATCCCTCGATGACGCCATCGTTCAAGTTGATGTGGGTGACATCAGCGTTGGCGACGCTGCCGGGCACCACCGCGAAGTTGTGGTTCTGACTGGTGATGAACACCCGTCCCGTCGCTTCGTGACGGACGGGGTGGTTGCCCCCGTGATGGCCGAACGGCAGCTTCATCGTTTGTCCGCCCATCGCCGTGGCCAACAGTTGGTGACCGAGGCAGATGCCGAAGATCGGCACCTGCCCGACAAGATGCTCGATCTCGCGTACCGCATAGGCGCACACCCGAGGATCACCGGGTCCGTTCGAGAGGAACACACCATGCGGCTCATAGCCCATGACCTCCTCGGCCGTGGTGTGGCCGGGCACAATGGTCACTGTCGCCATCTTGGCGAGGTGGCGCAAAATGGTCCGTTTGATGCCGTAGTCATACGCCACGATCCGCCACGGGCCGTCGCCGTACGTGTACGGCTGCGCCGTCGTGACTTCACCGACCAAGTCGAGGCCGTCGGTCCCCCGTTCGTGAAGCGCCGCGGCTTTGAGGGTCGACTCGTCGGCGGTTCCGAACGCGCCGTTCATCGCGCCGGTATCGCGCAGAATCCGCGTGAGTCGGCGGGTGTCGATTCCGGCGATGCCGGCAACGCGATGGCGCACGAGAAACGCTTCGAGATCTTCGTTCGATCGCCAATTGCTACGGCGGCGAGCCAGCTCGCGCACGACAATGCCGCGACAGAAAGGTCGGACAGATTCGTCGTCTTCGGGGTTCACGCCATAGTTGCCGATATGGGGATAAGTGAAGGTGATGACCTGACCGGCATAGGACGGATCGGTGATGATTTCTTGATACCCACTCATGGCGGTGTTGAACACGACCTCACCGCCGGCTACACCGTCGGGTGGCAAGTAACCGACGGCCTCGCCTTCGAACACGGAGCCATCAGCCAGGACCAAACACGCCTCGCGAGCGGCCGCGGTACTCATCGCTGCGCCTGGCCGTTCTTCACTGTCGCCACGCCGTTGCGGACCGTATGACGAACACGACCTTGCAACACCCGACCGGCGTACGGAGTGTTGCGGGCTTTGCTGGCCAGTTTGCGCGAGTCGACTTCCCACCTCTCCGACGGATCGATCACACAGACGTTGGCCGCCCGACCAATGCCGAGTTCGCCGTGGCGCTCGGCGATCTGGGCGATGCGGGCCGGGCCGCTCGACATCACGGCGAACAGTCGCGGCATCGGGAGGCTCAACTCGGTGAGGGCGAGGGCGAGGGCGGTCTCGAGTCCTAGCATTCCTGGCGGGGCGTCGAGCATGGACCTTTCTTTCGTTTCGGGGGTGTGCGGGGCGTGGTCGGTGGCGATGGCATCGATCGTGGAGTCGAGCAGTCCTTGCTGAACGGCCGTTCGGTCGGCTTCGGTCCGCAGCGGCGGATGGACCTTGAACACCGTGTCGTAGTTGGCCAAGCACGCGTCGGTGAGCGTGAAGTGATGAGGTGCGGCTTCAGCCGTAACCGGTAGTCCGTCGGCTTTGGCCCGTCGCACGAGTTCGACCGACCCGGCCGTCGACACATGAAGGAAGTGGACCGGTGAACCGATGCGTCGACAAAGCGCGATATCGCGCGCCACCATCAATTCCTCGGCTTCCGCCGGTTGCCCCGGCAGTCCGAGCTTCGACGACCAGGCTCCTTCGTGCATCACCCCTCCCTCGGAGAGCGAAGAGTCTTCACAGTGCTGCGCCAGCGTCACCCCCAACGCCGAAGCGTATTCGAGGGCCCGGCGCATAAGCCGGTTGTCTTGCACGCCGGAGCCGTCATCAGTGAACAACCGCACGCCTAGCGCCGCCATTTCGGCCAACGGCGCCATCTGGCGGCCCTCCCGCCCGATAGTGATGGCGCCGGCCGGATACACGTCGACTAGACCGGCCCGCTCCCCCAGTTGGCGCACAAGGTTGACGACCGAAGCAGAGTCGATCGTCGGCGTGGTGTTGGGCATGGCGACGACGGCCGTGTAACCGCCCAACGCCGCAGCCCGCGACCCGGTCTCGACGGTCTCGGCTGCTTCGTTACCGGGTTCCCTTAAGTGAGCATGAAGGTCGACGAGGCCTGGCCCGACAATGCATCCCGACGCGTCAAGCACTGCGGCGTCAAGCGGAATCTCGGCGTTCTCGGCGATCGCCGCGACAACCCCGTCGATGATCACGACATCGGCGCGCGTCCCGTCGGCCAACGATCCGCCGCGAATGGCGAGCGCTCCCGCGCTCATTTCATCCTCCCTGAACGGGCGCTCACAGAACACCGCCGGCGAGTAAGTCGAACAGGACGGCCATGCGAACGGCGACACCGTTGGCCACCTGCTGCGTGATGACGGTGTTGGGTCGATCGGGCACCGTCGCCCCGATCTCGACGCCGCGATTCATCGGTCCGGGATGCATCACCAAGACGTCGTCGCGCAACGTGCGGGCCCGTTCGTCAGTCAGGCCGTAGAACGTCGAATACTCGCGCAAAGAAGGCACGAGCCCGGCCTCTTGGCGTTCGAGTTGCATGCGCAACAGATACACCACGTCGACTCGTTGCAGCACTGCATCGAGATCATGTTCGACCTTGACCGGCCACGCGTCGAGCGAGGCCGGCAGCAGCGTGGGGGGAGCGACGAGGGTAACGTCGGCCCCGAGGGCGGTGAAGGCGTCGACATTCGACCGAGCAACGCGCGAATGCTTGGCGTCGCCCACGATGGCGATCGCCCGCCCTTCAAGACCGCCGAGACGTTGGCGAATGGTGTAGCAATCGAGCAAAGCTTGCGTGGGGTGTTGATGCCAACCGTCGCCGCCATTGACCACCGATGCGCCCGTCCACCCAGCAATCTGCCACGGTACTCCGGCGGCTTTGTGGCGCACGACGATGGCGTCGATGCCCATGGCTTCGATGGTCTCGACAGTGTCCCGGATCGACTCGCCCTTGTTGGCCGAACTGGTCGACACGCTGAACGTCATGACATCGGCGCTGAGGCGGCGGGCGGCCGTCTCGAACGAGAGGCGGGTGCGGGTCGAATCTTCGTAAAACAACGAGACCACGGTCTTGCCCTGCAAGACCGGTACCTTCGGGACGCGTCGTTGACTCACTTCGACAAAGCGGTCGGTCAGGGTTAGTAGGTGGTCGAGGCCGTCTCGGCCGAGGGACTCGATGTCGAGGAGGTGACGAGCGGTCATTTGCTGATCACCACTCCGTCGATCGTTGCGGTTACGTCTTCATCTCGGGCCGTGGGCAGGTTCTTGCCCACGAAGTCGGGCCGGATGGGCAACTCCCGGTGGCCCCGGTCGACCATGACGGCCAGCTGCACTGCTTGAGGCCGACCGAATTCGCGAAGGGCGTCGAGGGCCGCCCGCACGGTGCGCCCGGTGAACAGCACGTCGTCGACCAAGACCACCGTCTTGTCATCGATTTCGACCGGGACTTCACTTCGAGCCGGACGCACTGCCCGCAAGCCGATGTCATCGCGGTGGAAGGTCACGTCGATCTTGCCAACGGGCACGTCCTCGCCGAGGTCTCGCAAGGCCGCCCCGATCGCTTCGGCCAACCACACACCGCCGTTGACGAGACCAAGGATCACGACCCCTTCGGATCCGTGGTTGCGCTCCACGATCTCGTGAGCCATACGGCGAACGGCCCGTCCGATGGCGGCCGCGTCGAGAACAAAAACGCCGCCCCGAGCGGGCGGCGAGGGAGAAGGATGGGGTGACACTTGGCTCCTTTCCGTATCGGTCTCACAGGACCGACGTGACGGTACCGAGAGCTTAGCCCGCGGTGTGGTCCCTTGGCGCGAGACTGAGGCTCTGCCATGGCCCGCCGACTTATCGACCTCTCCTATCCGCACTTGGGCGACACACACTTGTCCTATACACACCTGGGCGTCGGAGCGACGAGAACCACGCTCACCGCCCCTTCGGTCGGCTCAGGCCCGGGCGCCGGCCTACGCGTGAAACTGGCAGAGATGCCCGCCGTATGCGTCGACGTCAGCGCCGGCCGGATCGCTCGGATCGACCCCGACGGGGCGGTCGACCTGCGCCGTATCGGCGAACTCGACTTCGAGGGCGTCGCGGTGCTGATAAGAACAGGCTTCCAAGACCGGGCCGCAACCAAAGACCCTCAGCCCCATCTGACCATCGCCGCGGCTGAGGCGTTGCTCGCCGGCGGCGCCGGACTGATCGGTATCGACACTGCGTCCCTTGATAAGACCGCCGACCCCGCGACGCCGGCTCAGATGCGACTCCTTAAGGCAGGAGTGCCGGTTGTCACCAATCTGCGGGGCCTCGACGCGCTTCGCGTGGCCGGCTTCTGCTTCAGTGCGGTGCTTCCTTCAAGGGTCGATTCCGGCCCCTTCACCATTCGAGCCTTTGCCACAATCGACGACGAGCGCTACGTCGGCTGATCGCAAGATCGGCTGATCGCAAGATCGCCGAGTCAGCCGTCAATCGCGGTCTTGCCATGTGCAGACACACGCCTCGTTTCCCTCGGGGTCGGCAAGCACCCAAAACGACCGTGCGTGCGCGTCGCTGACCAAACGCCCGCCTGCCGCGATCGCGGCGGCGACGCGCCGATCGGCGACATCGTGAGGGACCGTGACGTCGATATGAATCCGGTTTCGTTGCGTCCGGGCGACATCCATCGGCTGGAACCAGAACGCAGGCCCGATCCGGCGCGGATCGACGAGCGCGGTGATCTGACCGCCGATGGTGGCAGGCGGCTCATCGAGGTACCCGAGGATCGCCTTCCAGAACGGTCGTACCGCTTCGATATTCAATACGTCGATCGCCACCTCGACCGAGAGGGCTGACTGCGGTTCGCTCACCAGGCCCCCTTCCGCGGCGAGGCGAGAGATCTCGACGGCCAGTTCGACGTCGGCGTCGGTAAGCCCGGACTGGGCATGGGTCGTGAGGACTATATGGACCCGACCCGGATACCGGAGATCGACGTCAGGATGGTGATCGGCGGCATCGGCCGCCGCCGCGACCTGACCTACGAACGCCGCTGCCGCCCCGAACGACGCGGCTTTGAACCCGGCCTCGATCCGCCGCAACAAGATTCGCCAATCCGCCATATCCGGCCGCTCATGAAATTGCGATGCCGACACCTTTCGATACATGACCGCAGCCTAAACTCCGTAGGGTGTTAGTCCTTTCATAGGGCGAGTGGCACGACGGTAGTTCCGCCGTCGTGGGTGGTCACCAGCTTCTCGTTCGTCACACATTTGGTCTTGCCGATACAAGTGGTCGTGCTGAACCCGAACCAACCGTTCTTCGGGTCGACGAAGCTGAAGCCAAGCGGATCCCCACGCCCCAACGCCGTGAGCGTTAGTGGCTTGCTCGCTTGGAAGCTGGCGACATCGTTCGTCCCTGTCACGAGGGTCGCGCTGCCGTCAGCAAAGGAAGCGCCGAACCGCACGTGCGAAC
Organism: Acidimicrobiia bacterium; assembly: GCA_025359845.1. GTDB lineage: Bacteria > Actinomycetota > Acidimicrobiia > Acidimicrobiales > JANYDT01 > JANYDT01. Next base: position 22,351 of record JANYDT010000253.1, on the reverse strand, counting down.
GCCCCGTGACGCGTCGATCGCTGCGCCCGGTCCAGGTCGCTCCACCATCCGCGGTCACCCAGTCGGTCCACACGCTGGAGTCGGCAGGCTCGTCGAATAGGAGCGAGAGGACTGACGCGTGGGCCTTGTCGCTGGACCGGGGCAGCCCGTATTGCCGATCACCCGCGAATGTCTCCTCGTGCCACGTCTTTCCTTCGTCGACTGACGAGTAAAGATGGCTGCGATCCGAGCCCCCATTGAGCCAGATTCTCCCATCAATGGCCGATAGTTTACCTGCGACCGGCGTAACGCCTCGTCGAACCCATTGGGCTCCCTCCAGGGCGAAGAGTTCTCCATAGGAGAAATTTGCGTTCTGAGTGCCTGCGGCCGAATAGACATGTCCGGAGACGATGCGATGTCAAAGCTGCTGTACATCAACGTGAGCGAAGTCACGCCCGTTGCCGACCAAGTCTTTCCGAAAGTAGCGGTCTTCATGGTGCTGATCGACCTTTCATCGTCGTTCATAAAGGCCAGAACGCCGCTGCCGGTCGCGTCGATCGTCAACGCCACGATCCGGTCTGGATCGACTCCCGAGGGGGCGATGGATGTCGTAGTGGCGATGGATTCGTCATACCAAGATAGGCGGTCGGTGTCGAGCACCCATCCCGATCGAGGGGTCACCATTTGAAAGTTGCGAATAGAAATCTTGCGTCGCAGTCGCGGTGTCGGAGGGGCGTTTTTGTTACCTAAGATCGACGGGACGGGCGCCAATTTGGATGCCGTTATCGGTGGCGGCGGTGGAAGGGCATTGACGCGTGCGCTCGCTAGGACGAACGAAGCCAAGAGAAAGCCACCAATCAGGTTCCTGCGAATGGTCATGATCGGCCTTGGCTGCGCCGAGCGTGTGGACGGCCGAAGACATACCAGACTGCGGCGGTCACGAGCCACGATCCGTTTATCGCCACGGCCGACCACTGGTGGCGCAGAGCCCATCCCGCGACGATCGCGGATACGGCGATTTGATGGACGACGAACCACCGAACCCGCCGCTCGCGCACCACCGGCACCCACCGCGCTATGACGGCAATCGACACCGGGTAGCCGAACACGAACAGACCCACACGCACGGCTTCCATCGTGGCCATCCTTACCTACGACAGGCCACTCGGCCACCCACGAATCTCCCATCCCCTCTACGACGAGTTGGTTGCGGCGACCGCCGCACCCATCCACGACTCAGTAGCGTGCCAGCCATGAGTTCCACAGTTGGACGGCTCCTCGTCGCACCCCCGGCCTTGCGCGACCCGAACTTCACCGAGGCCGTCGTGTTCGTGCTGACCCACAACGACGAAGGCGCGTTCGGACTCGTGCTGAACCGCCCTTCCGAAGTGCCCGTCAGCACCGTCCTGCCGGCTTGGGAAGATCGGTGCACGTGGCCGGCGAACGTATTCAGCGGCGGGCCCGTCCAACTCAACGCGGCCGTGGGACTCGTCCGGGTGACCGGGCCAACCGAAGGCGTCGCGGTCGCTCTCGGTGACCTCGGAACTGTCGATCTCGAGCGCGATCCAATGCTGATGCCCGCCATCACCGACCTGCGCGTATTCGCCGGCTACTCGGGATGGGGAGCGGAGCAGCTCGACGGCGAGATCGCAACGGGCGGTTGGATCGTGGTCGACGCCGCTCCGGGCGATCCCTTCGACCCCCAACCGAAAACACTGTGGACTCGGGTCGTAGCTCGCCAGGGCGGCGTACTCGCGTCACTGGCTCGCACCCCCAATCCGGAGTGGAACTGACTCAGCTTCCGTTCCTGTAGCAGTTCACCCACACACGGCGCGCCCCAGTTGCTACATGAACGCACGCGTGGGGCATCCCCGTGCGCGGTTCGCTACGATCACCCGATGCCTGAGACCGACCTCGTCATCATCGAACGCGACGCCGCTCGTCAGATCGCGACAGTGACGCTCAACCGACCCGACAAACTCAATGCGTTCTCCATTGCTTTGCGGTCCGCTACCGTCGACGCCTTCCGAACCTTGGCCGGCGAACTCGACTCGGTCGGTTGCATCGTGCTGACCGGCGCCGGACGGGCGTTCTCCGCGGGCGTCGACCTCAAGGAGTTGGGCGGAGAATCGGGCAAGGACCGTGGCGAAGCGACGCGGCGGCTGGCCGCCGACGACCTCGACATGGTCGGTGCCATCCGGGCTTGCCCGCAACCTGTCATTGCGGCAGTCAACGGCGTCGCAATAACCGGAGGATTCGAAGTCGTTCTGGCGTGCGATCTGGCCATTGCTTCATCGGCGGCCCGTTTCGCCGACACCCACGCCCGGGTAGGTATCTTGCCCACCTGGGGCATCACGCAACGCCTGCCGCGACTCATCGGCGTCAGCCGGGCGAAGGAGATGTCGTACTCCGGACGCTTCCTCGATGCCGACACCGCAGAGCGGTGGGGACTCGTGAACCGTGTCGTGGCACCCGAGGACCTCCTGGCCGATGCGACGAGTCTGGCTGCCGACATCGCCGGCGCCGACCGCACCGCATTGGCCGGCATGAAGCGCTGCTACGACGAGGGTCTCGACATGAACTTCGCCGACGGCCGCCGCCACGAAATCGAGCTGTCCGCGGCCCATATGCGCTCCGTCACGCCCGAAGCAATCGCCGCGAAGCGCGCCGCGGTGCAAGAACGAGGCCGCGCCAACCAGTAACCCACCACCACGGGCCCGACCCGACCGAGATTCATACCCTCCTCCTGGCCGCTGGTTAGACTGCGATCGTCACGACAGTTCACTGGTGCACCGTCGCTATAGCCTCCGCGCTCGGATCGATCTACGGTGCCCGCACGGCCGGGTGAGGCAGCCACACGCGCCTCGTCCGATGCCCGAAGTATCCCGCCAACATCGCATAGACCGCCGGCCCGACCATGCCGGTAATCTCGTCGGCCAATTGCTGCCATAGCGGCGCCTTACCCACGTAGGCGTCGGGCGACTCGGTACACCACCACGCGAACCGGTCCCCGCCGGACCCCCAGTCTCGTCGCTTCCACTCCCGAATGGTCGACGTGACGTGCCCGTACTGATCTTCGTGGTCGTCACGCTTCAAGGGGAGCTGCCAGCAGACGTTGGGTTTGCCGTCCATCGGCCGCTCGCCGCGGACCAACGAAGCGGCGTGCAATGCGCACCCCGGACCACCCGAAAAACCGGGACGGTTCAAGAAGATGCAGGCCCCGTCGGCCACCCTGGTCTTCACCGTCCCGTCCTTCTGCTTGGTGAAAAACCCGGTCCGATCGGCCCTCGCTTTGAACTGCCAATTCGCAACTGTGAGCAGCCTGGCCGACTTCTCGGTGGTCTTGAAGTCGTCGCCGTCGGTGAAATGGGCCCCGTGCGAGCAGCACCCCTCCATCCGCTCAGGGGTCGGTGCGTCATAGATCCCTTGGCAGCCCCGGCCCCATATGCAGGTGTAGCGACTGGCCAGCCACGTCACATCGAAGACCCACGTACGCCGCTCGTTCGGGTCCTCGAAACTGACCCACTCGTGCGCCTGGTTACGGGGCGGGTCACCCGAGTGTCCCAGCTGGCTACCGGACGGGTCAGATGGCTCAAAGGCCATGCAACGCCTCCATGATGAGCCCGAGGGCATCCTCGCGCTCGGGCGCCGTCCGGTACGCGAACCCGGCCACGATCAGCTCGTGCACACCGGCGCGCTCATACGCAGCCAGTTCTTCCGTCAACTCCGCGGGGTTGCCGATAAGGGTGGGACGGCCGGTGTCGCGGCTGCGCAGCTTGGCCAGAACCGCCTCGTCGCGGGTGGCGAACACCAACGCCGCGGCAGTCCGTTCGATCGACTTCGGATCGCGGTCAATCTGGGCGCAGCGCTGGTCGAGGATGGCTCCGGTCTCGGCCATCATGGCCGGAGTCCCCCACATGTTCCACGCATCGCCGAAGCGGGCCACCAACGGCAGCGATCGATTCGGGCCTTGCCCCCCGATGATGATCGGAAGCGTGCCTCTCACCGGCTTCGGATCGAGCGGTGCATCTTTCATTTGGTAGTGCGTGCCCAGGAACGTCGTACGGGCCTGGGTGGTGAGCGACCGGATAATTGTCAGCGCCTCCTCAAGGCGATCGAAGCGCCACTTGAACGTCTCGAAGTCAAGGCCGTAGGCGACGTGCTCGTTCTCCTGCCAACCGGCGCCCATGCCCAAGATGAACCGCCCGCCCGAAATATGATCGATCGTCACTGCCTGCTTCGCCATGACCGCGGGGTTTCGGTAGGTGTTGCCCGTGACCATCGATCCGATCCGCACGTCGGGCACTGTGGCCGCCAGCGCGGCCAACATGGTGAAAGCCTCGTGTACGGGGCCATCGGCCGGCGTAGCGGCCATCGGCATGAAATGATCGGCGTACCAGAGTCCGCTGTAACCCATCGCTGCCGCACTGCGGCCGGCGGCGAGTGTCTCGTCCCACGAAATACTGTTCGGAATCCAGAAGCTCACGCGCATGGTGGCCCACGATAGAGGGCACAGGCGTCGGGCGACGAGTCAGGGCTGCCTTCCCATGACCAGTCGCCGACCCGTCAACGGCCCTGACGCGACTACCGAGACCGACTTTCCACTACCGCCGTAGTGCAAAGTACAATGGGCTCCGTGGAACCGTTGTTCGAGGTCCGAAACCTCCATGTAACCGTCGAAGGCAACGTTATTTTGCGCGGCCTCGACCTGACCGTCCAAAAAGGCGAGATCCACGCCATCATGGGGCCCAACGGGTCGGGCAAGTCGACGCTGGCCAACACCTTGATGGGTAACGAGACGTACGTCGTAGAATCCGGCCAGGTGCTGCTCCACGGAGAAGACATCACCACCTGGCCCACCGACACCCGGGCCAAGGCCGGCATATTCCTGGCTTTCCAGTACCCGGAAGAGATCCCGGGCGTCACGGTAGTCAACTTCATGCGCCAGGCACTTTCCGCGCGTAAAGGCATCGACCTGTCGGTTCTCGAACTGCGCCTGTCGATCATGGAATGGATGGGTCGCCTCGAAATGGACGCCGAGTTCGCCAGCCGCTACCTCAACGAGGGGTTTTCGGGCGGCGAGAAGAAGCGCAACGAGATCCTGCAAATGGCCATTCTCGAACCGGAACTGGCGATCCTCGACGAGACCGACTCAGGCCTCGACATCGACGCCTTGCGGGTCGTGGCCAAAGGCGTCCACTCGGTGCGCAACGCCCGTCCCGAACTTGGCGTGGTACTCATCACCCATTACCAGCGCCTGCTCGACTACCTCGAACCCGACTTCGTGCACATCCTTATCGACGGACGCATAGTCGAATCGGGCGGCCCCGAGCTGGCCAAGCGCATGGAGCGCGAGGGATATGACGCATGGCGAGCGTTGCCATGACGCTCGACGCCAATTGCATCAAGCGCGACTTTCCGGCCCTGGAACGAATCGTCAACGGGCACCTCATCACGTATCTCGACTCCGCCGCATCGTCGCAAAAGCCGTGGGCGGTCCTACGGGCTATGGACAATTACTACGAAACCACCCACGCCAACGTGCACCGCGGCGTGTACACAACGGCCGTAGAAGCCACCGAACGCTACGAAGGCGCCCGCGTCATCTTCGCTCGCTTCGTCAATGCCAATAGTAAGCGCGAGGTCATTTTTACCAAGAACGTGACGGAGTCACTCAACCTGGTGGCCCAGTCGTGGGGCAACGCCAACGTCGGCCCCGGCGACGCCATCCTCTATACCGAGATGGAGCATCACGCCAACCTGGTGCCGTGGCAAATGCTGGCTGCTCGGACGGGCGCGGTGCTGCGTTACGTACCCGTGACCGACGACGGGCACCTCGACCTCTCCAACCTCGACACGCTCCTCGATGGAGCGAAGGTCTTTACGTTCACCGCCGCAAGCAACGTGCTTGGCACCATCAACCCGGTTCGCCAATTGGCCGACGCCGCCCACCGAGCCGGTGCCATTGCCGTATGCGACGCGGCGCAGCTCGCCCCGCATATGACGATGGACTTGCAGGCGATGGGCGTAGATTTTGCCGGTATCACCGGACACAAGATGTGCGGACCGACCGGCGTAGGGGTGTTGTGGGGCCGAGAATCACTGCTCGACGCGATACCGCCATTTCTCGGCGGCGGCGACATGATCACCGATGTTCACATCGATGGATTCACGCCCAACGAACTGCCCTGGAAGTTCGAGGCCGGCACGCCGCCCATCGCCGAAGTAATCGGCCTCGGCGCGGCCTGCGACTACCTTTCGGGGTTGGTGCTCGATGACGTCCGCGCCCATGAGATCGACCTCACGGGGTACGCCATGGATGTGCTCGAAGCCCGCTTCGGTGACCGTCTCAAGATCCACGGCCCCCGCGACCCCAACGCTCGCATGGGGGTGCTGTCGCTGGCGCTCGAAGGCGTCCACCCGCACGACATCAGCCAGGTACTCGATCAGCAGGGTGTGTGTGTACGGGCAGGGCACCATTGTGCCAAGCCGCTGATGCGCCGGCTCGGTGTCGGGGCCACCGCCCGAGCAAGTTTCTACGTATACAACGAGCGTCACGATGTCGACACGCTGGCCGAAGCGTTGAGCTCCGCGTCCGACTTTTTCAAGTAAGCAATAGGAGCACAGAGCACATGCCGGGCCTCGAAGACCTCTATCGCGAGATCATCCTCGATCACTATAAGAATCCGCGCAATCGCGGCACCCTCGAGGTGCCGCCGGCGCATCGCAGCGACGGCGTGAACCCGTTGTGCGGCGACGAAATTGCGGTCTATGTCCAAGTCGAAGGTGACACCGTTACCGACGTAAAGATAGGCGGGCAGGGCTGCTCAATCAGCCAGTCCTCCGCGTCGATGATGTCGGCCGCAGTGAAGGGCAAATCCATCAAGGACGCCCGGCTCGTTATCAAGGCCTTCAAGGCGATGATGAGCATCCACGAACCCGGCCACGATCCCGACGCACCTCCTCCCGACATCAAGCTGGGCGACCTCGAGGCTCTGAAGGGTGTCGTCAAGTTTCCTGTCCGCATCAAATGCGCAACTCTGGCCTGGAACACGTTTGCTCAGGGGCTCGACCAGTTCGTCAAGTAACCGGGAACCGGATCGATGGGTCTGATCGTCCAACTGTTGTCCCTTTGCTATTTCGCCGAACCTTCAGGGAGGACCGACCCATGTTCCGATCGACCCGTTCTCGAGTCCGAAGTCGCCTGCTTCTCAGCGTGACGCTCGGCCTCGTCGCCGTAACGCCGATCGCCGGAGCCGCTACCAAGGCCCCCGTTTCGAATGTGAGCTGGCAACGTTTCACCTCGTGTGACCGGCTGGTCGCGTATCTGCGGGCTGAAGCGCTCCCGACCATCGGACCATACGGTCTCGGTTCGGGCGGCCTGATCAACTTCGGGGGCCAGAGAAAGTCGGTCTCCGCCGCCTCTCGGGCCACCGCGACCACGGCCGCCCCGGCCGTGAACGGAGCGCCCTCGGCGGCGGTTTCGGTGGCTGTGTCGGCCGCGCCGGGCGTGCCGCAGCCGTTCACCGGTGCCTCCGACACGATCGCGGCCGCTAACGCCATCACTCCCAGCGGCGCCTCCTCGTCGACCAACACCCAGGAGGCCAACGTCGACGAGGGCGACATCGTGGAGAACGACGGGCGCCTGGTGTATTCGGTCGTCGATGGCCGGCTCCGGATCGTCGACACCGTGGCCAACAAAGAACTCGGCGGTGCCGATCTGCTCCCGAACTCGGGCGAAGCGCAGATGCTGCTCGATGGACCCCGCCTGGCCGTCGCCCAATCGCTGTATACCCAAGTCGGGCCCGAAGCTGTCGTGTCGCTCTACGACGTCTCCAACCCCGCGGCCCCGGCGCTGTTGACGCGCACCCATCTCGAAGGCCAACTCGTGGCGTTGCGCAGCATCGACCACCGGGCTCGCGTCGTATTACAGACGGGCTTCGGACAGCGGCTCGGCTTCGTGACCCCAACCGAAGGCACCGACCAATCGGTGGTCGCCGCGATCAACGAGAACAAGCGGGTGGTACGCCGGGCGCCAATCTCCGCTTGGTTACCCCGCACTTACCGCGAAGATGGAACGGGCGCCATCACACCGGTGCGCCAAGCGCTGGCGTGTGGCGAAATCGGTCGACCGGCCCAGTTCTCAGGCTTTGCCATCACGTGGACGGCCATGCTCGATCTCAACACCGACGCCAAGCGGGTCGACGCGATTGGATCGGCGGGAGTCGTCGGCAGCGGAGGCGTGGTGTATGCGTCGGGTCGTCGCCTCTATGTGAGCACGCAGCGGTACGCGTTCAACGGAGGGCCGATCCCCATCCCCATTGCCGTCGGACGCCCGGCGGGCCTGCTTCGGCCCCTCCGTCAGCTGCCAGCCACGACGGTGATCCACGCGTTCGACCTGTCGCCCGCCGACGGCGCCGCCTATCTCGCCAGCGGCTCAGTGGATGGCACGCTGTTGAACCAGTTCGCGATGAGCGAGTTCAACGGCGATCTGCGGGTCGCCACCACCAGTTCTGATGCCGGGTTCGGCGGCACGTTGGAGAGTCAAGTCCGGGTGTTGCGCCGCAACGGCCGCTCTCTCGCCGAGGTGGCCACGCTCGGTGGTCTCGGCCGAAACGAGCGCATCTATGCCGTGCGTTTCGTGGGCGACATCGGATTCGTCGTTACCTTCCGCCAAACCGATCCCCTGTATGTGATCGACCTACGCGACCCGTTGACGCCGCGATTGGCCGGGCAACTCAAAATCAACGGATTTTCGTCGTACCTGCAACCGATCGGCGACGGCCAGATGCTTGGCATCGGACAGGACGCGACGTCGACCGGGCAACGCCTAGGCACCCAGATCTCACTGTTCGACGTACGCGATCTCAACAACCCGCAACAGTTGGCGACACTGCCCATCGGCAGTCAGAGCGAAGCCGAGTCCGACCATCATGCGTTCTTATGGTGGGCGCCAACCCGTTCGGTCGTCGTGCCCTCCAACCAATATCCGCAGGCGCCTAACGAACAATTCCGCAGTGACGTCGTCGTGGCGACGGTTGGTCAGAACACCATCACCGAGAAGGGCCGCATCTCGCATCCGCAGCTGATTATCCGACCACCCGGGCCCGTAATCGTGCCCAACGGACCGCCGCTTCCGGTGCCGCCGAGCCCGGTCGGGCAGCCCACCACCACGCTCGTCATCTTGCCCCCCGCCACCTCGCCCCCGGCCACCGTGTCCCCCAGCACCCAGCCGCCGGCCGCACCGCCCCCCAGCACCGTGTCCGCCAGCACCGTGTCCCCCAGTCCTCCGCCAGGCCTAATTCCCACGACTATTCCGGGCGGCTTCTTTTCCCCGTCGCCGATTCGGCGGTCATTGGTGGTGGCCGGTCGGCTCGTCACGGTGAGCGGGTCGGGCGTCAAGGTGAACGATCTCGGATCGTTGGTCGAACTGGGTTGGACGCCCTTCGCTCGGTAAGGGCCTGGCGCTAAGGGTGCCCTAAGGGTCGGCTCTGCGCTGCTGCAGAGGAGATCTGATGGCCGGTTCACGCCCCCCAGCACAAACCGGCCATCGATCTCTTCGAACAAAGCGAATCATGATGACGCACTCGGTGTCGCAGCAACTCCAACACTAGACCCACTTTGGTCAGGGCATGAATTTCGTCACAACCCACGGCGCGACTTACGTCCGGCGTCGTCCATAATGGACTTGTCGCCCTCACCCCGAAGCGCGATCGCCCTTGCCGAAGGGCGAGCCCAAGGAGAACCCGCGACGCATGTCGCCAACATCGAACCACGCCAGGAGCATCTTATCGAGCGCCTTCGCCGTCGCGCTAGTTTTCGCGTTCGCCCACACTGCCGGTGCCGACCCGAAACCGGGATCATCTGGTCGCGTCTTCGGCCCACCGCTGCCGGTAGCCACCGCTAAGGCGGCACCGAAAAAGAGGCCGGCGCCAAGGGCGGTGCTCACGAAGAAGCCCGCCCGAAGCGCGCCGCGGAGTCTCTCCGGTCTTGGGCAAGGGGCGCGGGGCGCGGCCGTGCTCGCCATGCAGACCCGACTGGCCGAACTCCACTACGACGTTGAGTTAACGGGCGTGTTTGATTACACGACCCTCCAGGCGGTAATCGGTTTCCAGAAGGTCAACGACCTTCCTCGCACCGGACGGGCCACCGACTCGATGCTGGCCGCCCTTCAGACTGCGACCAACCCATCGCCGATGATTCCGACGGGCGGCCAGAACCGGATCGAAGTCGACCTGAAAAAACAGTTTCTCGGTTTGTACAAAGGGGGCGAGCTGTTCAAGTTGTTGCCCATTTCGTCGGGCTCGGGCAAAGACTTTTGCGTTACCGACCCAGATACGAGCAAGACGGTGTGCGACAAGGCCATTACGCCCGGTGGATCGTTTCGCATTCGCAGTCGCATCATCGGATGGCGAGAATCGAAGCTCGGCCTCCTCTATAACCCGCTGTACTTCAACGGCGGCATCGCCTTCCATGGAGCGCCGGTCGTTCCCTCTACACCGGCATCACACGGTTGCGTCCGCATACCAATGCCGTCGGCGGAATGGTTTCCCAACGAGGTCGCGAACGGCACCGCCGTTTATGTCTTCGGCGGCGAAAGGGCCCCCGTGCCGTTCGGCGAGAAAGCACCCACCGATCTCAAACCCAACGCGACCGCGCCATCCACCACCGCCGACCCCTCGCTCACGATTCCTGGCGGCTCCACGACCACGGTCGCCGGCGGGGTTGTCGGGGCGCCCACGACGGTCGCCGGGATCGGCGCGGCGACGACGACGACTGTCACAGGATCCACGCCGTCGACGCTGGTGAAATCCGGCGCGGGGGCCTCCTCTACGACGCCGCCGCGTGCCACAACGACGATCGCCCCGACGCCCACAACCATTGCCCAAGTTCCCACCACAGTTGCGCAGGCGCCGACCACAGTTGCGCAGGCGCCGACGACCGTTGCTCAGGCGTCGACGACGATTGAGGCTTCGGTCACGACGTCGACGCTCTCAGCTACCACTTCCACAGTGGTCGTGGGAGCGTCGACGACCACGCTCCCGGCGGCGCACTGACCCACTCCGACGGGTTTCAGCCGGCCGCGCCAACGGCGCGCCAAGTCACGTTCAAGGTGACCGTGGTCGGTCGACTCCCGGCGTTCTTGATGGTGAAGGTCCAGGTGCCAGGCGCCGGAACGGCGGGGACGGTGATCTGGTCGCAGAACAGCGTTCCGGCGGCTCCGTTGCACGAAGCGGTGTCGGCCGAATTGGTCGTGTTGAGCACCGAGAACGAGACGCCATTGCCCCGGCGTGCCCGAATCTTGACGACCTTCGCTCCGTCGCTCGACATGCGCACCTTCACGGCCCACTCGCCGGTCTTCTTGAGCGGCTGACGCACCGTCATCATCGTCGTGCCTCTCGGCTGCAGGGTCACGCTGACCGATTTGGCTGAAGCCGCCGGCCCGAGGAGCCCCACCGCAAATAGGGCAACGGCAAGGTCGGATGAGAGTCGTCGCATAGCCGACAGGATACGAGGCTCTACGGCGACCCGAACAAGTCGTCCAGGCCGCCCGCCTGCGAGTCGTCGTCGCCAGCGTCCGTTGCGTAGGGTTCGTACCCAGTCTTTTCGAGTTCGGCCGCCAGTTCAGGACCGCCGCTGGCCACGATGCGGCCCTTGACGAACACGTGGACGACGTCGGCGGTCAGCTCGGCGAGCAGCCGGTTGTAGTGCGTGATGGCGAGCACCCCGAGACCGAACTCCTGCGTCGCCTCTTTCACTCGGCGGCTGACGGCCCGCAATGCATCAACATCGAGCCCTGAGTCAAGTTCATCGAGGATGGCGTACTTCGGACGGATTACCCCCAATTGCACCGTCTCATTGCGCTTCTTTTCGCCTCCCGACAAATCGACATTGAGCGCCCTGTCGAGAAAGCGTTCATCGAACCCGATCCGTTCGGCCTCGACCCGCATGGCCGCGGCAATGTCGGCTTCGGGCGCGCCAAGGGCTTCTCGCAAAACGTCGACGAGCCCGACTCCAGGCACTTCCGTTGGATACTGCATTCCGAGAAACAGACCGGCCCGAGCCCGTTGCCAAGTGGGCAATGCCAACAAGTCGGTCCCATCGAGGGTGGCCGTGCCCGACTCGATCACGTAACCGGGGCGCCCGAGCAACGCGTGCGAGAGCGTCGACTTGCCCGACCCGTTAGGCCCCATGAGGGCATGGACCTCACCAGCCCCCACCGTCATCGACAATCCGTGCAAAATGCGCTTTCCGTGCACCCCGGCCACCAAGTTTTTGATGACCAAACTCATGACGGGTCACCAACGGGCATGGCGATTATCACGTCGTCGCCGTCATGGCGAATGGCGTAAACGGGGACGGGACGGGTGGCGGGAAAGCTTTGTGGTTCACCGGTGCGAAGCGAGAACGCGGAGCCGTGTTTCCAACACTCGAGTTCGCACTCATCAGCCCACACCGTGCCCTCCGAGAGCGACACCTCGGCATGGCTACACGTGTCGCCAATGGCGTAGAGGTCATCGACAATCCGCACCACCGCGATCGGTTTTCCGTTCACGACGAAGCGACGAGCCGACGACGGCACCAATTCGCCAAACCCACAGATCCGCACGTCTTCGGTGGCGTGCTCGCTTGCTTCGGGCCGGGTCATCGGCGGCTCCTTCGTTCGAACTTGGCCTGGACGGCGTCGCCGAGTTGTTCGACCAGGACGGGGTCAGGAATGCGTTGCAGGAGATCACCGAAGAATCCGAGCACGATGAGTCGTTCGGCCGCCTCGGGCGAGACTCCACGGCTCTCGACGTAGTACCGCTCATCTTCGTCGATCGGGCCCACCGCCGAAGCGTGACTGCATCGGACATCGTTATTTTCGATCTCGAGATTGGGCACCGACTCGGCCGTTGCGTCGGGCGACAAGATCAGGTTTCGGTTGGCTTGATTGGCCATGCTGCCCTTCCCGTTCGCCTCGATTCGGATCAACCCTGAATACACCGATGTAGCCCTATCTTCGACCGCGCCCTTGAACAGAAGTTGGCTCGTGGTTCGGGGCGCGCTATGGCGTTGCACTGTACGAAAGTCGTGCACCTGCTCGTCTTCGCCGAAATATACGGCCAGTAGCTCGTTGTACGCGCCAGGACCGATCATCGACGCGTCGATACGGGACCGGGCATAACGACCGCCCAACGAGACCGCCATCGAACGCAACGAAGCGTCGCGTGCCGTACGGCTGGCCGTCATCGCCACTTGCCAGACGCGGGGACCGAGTTCTTGCACTGTCACATAGCGCAGGCGAGCACCCTCACCCAGCTCAAGTTCGACCATGGGCAGGTACAACGCGTCGACGTCGGTCGAATGAACCCGCTCGATGACCGTCAGGTCGGCGTTGGCGGCGAGACGAATGACCACCCTTCCGACGGCGACCGCAGCGTCAACTTCAACGTGATGGGTGAGCCGAACGGGTTCGGGCACCGAAACGCCGGCAGCGACGTCAAGCACTATCGGCCGGGTGATGCCGGCGCGAGCCAACCGCGTAAACGCATCGGTGTCATCGGGCAACACGTGCCCGACTGCAGCCGAGTCACCGGATTGGCCAACCGACGGGGGCGCGTCGATAACACTACGAACCTGTTCGATGGTGCCGTAGCGTCCAGGCTCGAACCGATTGATATGGGAGTAACGCCAGATCTCCTCGGCCTCGGTGGGAAACGGGCCGAACTGGTCGAGGGTGAGGGCTTGCAGAGGGATTCCTTCGAACGATGAATGCGTTGGCGGAGTACACATCCTACGATGACCCGAGGAGGTTCCCCGATGCGCCGTCACCCGCCCCGAAGTGTCGCCACGATGGGACTCGTCGCGGGGCTAGCCCTCCTGGCTACGTTGTTGCCCGTAGCGGCGCAAGCCGCACCCACGACCAGCGTCCCATCGGCCAATCGCGCCGCTTCCGACGGCGCAGTGACCGGGGCCACCGATCGTTCTTCCACCCCGGCTACAAGCGGGCCGATTTCTCGGGTTCCTCGCTTTCTTTACGATGCGCCAAAAGCTCACCTGGAAACCGTGGTCCAGTCTCCCAAACTGCCCGCGGCGCCGGTCGAGGGTTGGGTGCGTATTTGGGGCGACACACATGGCCGTCGAGTGGTCGTGACGCTCAGCGCGCCGTCGGGCTCCTACGCCGTGACGGTGCCCGCGCAGTCCCTAACGGTGCACAAGACCAAGGCCGACGTCCTTCTAGATCCGCCCTTGCCGTTCCGGGGCCTGACGTCTGATCTCAACGGGGTCGGGGTTCATTGGCTCGAAGCGGGTAAAGACCTCTGGGCCGCCGCCTATGGATCGTGGACCTCTGTGGCAGTGGCGGAGTCGATCGCGGAACGGTCCACCCTCGTAGCCGGCCGCCTCATCATCGAGCCCGAGCCCGGCCTGCAGCTCGTCGCTGAAGGGCCTCCCAGCCAGATCATGAGCCCGGCCTGGAGCGCGGCCTGGACCACCGAAAACTTGCAGTCGGCCTCCGACGAACGACTGGTGGCCCAAGTCTTCCGCTATGACCCACCCCTACTGGCCATGCTCGCGGCGATGTGGACCACCAACGATGTCGCCACCCGAAAAGTCCGGCTCGCTCGACTTCCCGGCGGGAGTGCCGGCGATGTCGAGGCGCTGTGGCAGGAAGGGACCAACTCGCTAGTCGTGGCCGTGACCCATTCCGCGACCGACGAAGCCGCAGTGGCGGCGATCGCGGCGCTGCGCCCGGTCGACGAGGCCACTTGGCGGTCGGCGGTCGTCGGCCACCTGAGCGGAATCGACGAGGTGCCAGATTCTTTACGAACGGCGGTCGCAACCCCGCTGAAGAGCGGGACGGTCTCGGGTTCGCCGTGGGCCATCGACGCTTTGGGCGATCGCTGTTATCAAGTCCGGGGCGCTTCGACCACGTCCACCACCATTTGTAGCAGCCCAACCTCGCCTCTTGCGGCTGACCTTTTGGGAGTAACCGCGACGGGCGGCGTCGAGGTCTTGGGCGTTGCGCCGAACTTCACCGCGACCATCGAGGTGATCACGCCCAGGGGCACGGTCATCGGCCACGCCACTCTCAATAGCTCTAGCGCCGTCGCTGACACGCCGGTCCGTCCGTTCGCATTCGAAGCCCCCGTGAGTGACCGAGCACTCGTGGTGGTGGCGCGTGACGCCAAAGGTAAGGAGTTGGGCCGGACCGCAGTGCGGCCCCACCGCGAGTGGCTGCACAGCGACCCCCTTTTCACTTGGCCCACCGTTGCCCCGGTGGCGACCCGCAAGATCGTGGGCGGCACGCTCGACGAAATGGCCTGGGCCCTCGACGCCCCGATCGGTCGCGATCGACTCTCGACCACCGGAACATGCGCGTTCGTACGCTTTGGACGACGATCTTTCGCCGTGCCGTGCGCGCCAAGCAACACTGCCGATGACTCGATGCGGGCGGTTTGGGTCGTGCCCATGCGCCGCCGATTCATCGTCGCGTTCGTGGGACCGGAGGTGACGACTGTCAAAGTTGTCCACCTAGACGGTACGTCGACCCTGACCCCGACGATTTGGGGTGACCTCGGAATCGGGACGATTGGACGGGTGGCGATCGTCGCGGTTCCATCGTCTGACGAAGTGGTCGGCCTCGTCGCGGGCCCAACCACGGTAAAAGTTCGAGTGCCCGGCGACCGGTGGGCTACGGCGTGGTGGAGCGATCCCCGCGTGGGCCTGGCTCAACCCGGATAAGGCCGGCCCGGATAAGATCAATACGCGGTGCCCGCGCCCCAATCGAGAGCGAGAGGACTCACTCGGTCGGGCTTGGCCCTCGGCGCCTCCCGAACTTGCGCCACCAGCCGCCCGCCTGGTGCTCGTCGTGTTCGACAATTCCGACGCGCCGACCGTCGACGTCGGCCAGGGCGGCCGGCAACGCCGCGTGCACAATGTCTTCGGCCTCGTCAAGCAGGGCGGAGGCCGACCCATCGTCGAGTCCCGGAGGCTCAGGCGGAGTGGGCGGCGTGATGAGAGATCCGTGGTCCCAGCCCACGTCGGCGAAGCGCCGTTCGAAACCTGGGCAATGCTCAGGACAACGCCACGGCGCGTCAGGAGCTAAGTCAAGGTTGCATTTTCGAACCGTTTCCCCACCATCGTAGGATCGCGTTTCGTAGTGTTTGCACTCGGCCCGCATCGGCATGCACCCATGGTGGCACCGATTCACACTCCGTGCGTACCGCCGTGCCGGTTTACTAATGCTGTCCGCCTCGGTCGGTGACGACCCAAGCGCGACCCGGTAGCGCCGGGGCTCGGATATTGAGCGTCACGGTCCCGTGCGCTTTCTCCCACCGGATGACATTGATCGCCACACTCATGACCAGGAGGCGGGCCAGCAGCAGCAAGATAGTGAAGGTCGCGATCACCACGGCGACCGACTTGTACAGCGCCGACGCGGAACCGGTAATCGCTGGGATCAGATAGGCCCCAGCCAGTTGAAGGACGGCGAACGTCGCCCCCCCGACGAGTGATCCCGGTAGCAGCGCCCCCGCTGGCACCTTCACGTTGGTCATGATTCGCTGCGTGACCCAGAAGAAGGCCGTGCCCGCGGCCATTCCCACCGCGAGGCCGGCGCCGAGACCGACGAAGGGGATCGTCACGATGTGCACGATGCCCACCGCGGCCGACGCAACCGTCAGAATCAAGACACTGCCGACCAGCCAGACAATCCCCAAGAAACGGTCGCGCGGTCCACGCGACCGCACTTGCCAGAAGGCATTGCAGGCGTCGGCAATCGCCGAAACCACCGCCAGTCCGCTCCAGAGCAGCGTGATCAAGCCAATGACACTCGCAGATTTCCGGCTCTTGCCGGCGGCGTCGATGCTGTCTTGGACCATGGAACCGGTGATCTTCAACCGTTCGACGATGCGCGCCTGGAGGTGCTGGTCGCCTCGGGTGACGAAGCCGAGCACCGCGATTCCGACGAGGGTAAGGGGAATGAAAGCCAGGAACGCCCGCAGCGCGATCGAGTTGACGAGAGCGTTGGCCCGGACTTCCTTCATCCGCGTTTGGACGGTGAGGAATGCTCCGATGACAGGCTTGTCAGCGGCCCAGGTTTTGAATCGCTCGGAGAGCGTCTGCGTTCGAATGGCGCCACGATAGAACCGCCCGCCGAGGGGTCGCGACTATGACGATCGGGCGTTCGATCCCAACTCGTGAAACAGGCGGACGGAACAGCCAACCGGCCGATGAACAGAGTCGTTACACGTTGTTAACACGCTCGACCCCTGCCATATCCTCGTTGCGGCCATCCTTCACCACGAGCTACTCGACGCTCGATTCTTGGGAGAGGAAGTGGAATTTTCATGGGCCTTCAGCCCCTATTCATGTCGTTGTTAGCGGCTTCGATGCTGCTACCAGTGATGTACCGACGACAACAACGCAAGCTGCGAGGTACCGCATCGATCGATACCCGCGCCGTACGTCGAGGTCGACTGGGCGTGACTTGTCTCTCGGTGTTCTTGGTCTTCGGCGCGGTGGGCGGCGGGGCATGGGCCGCCAACGGCGATCGAGATGGCTCCAGGACTTCGGTCGGAGCCGAGTCCGTTCTCGCCAAGAACACTGCGCCCGGCGACGTCTCACGAGTCCTCTCCGAAGCAATAGCCAAGGACCGCACTTCGATCAACGTGACGTGGCTCATGGTGGGCGGCGTCCTGGTGCTCTTCATGCAAGCCGGATTCGCACTGGTTGAGACCGGCTTCACCCGGGCCAAGAACGCCGCCCACACCATGATGATGAACCTGGTGATCTTTGCACTGGGGGTGGTCGGGTGGTTCGTGTGCGGATACGCCTTCATGTTCGGGGCGACCGATCAATCCGGCCTATTAGGCCTGACGAAATTAGGAAATCCGATCCACTTGGGAAAGTGGAACGTGTTGTCGAAGTCAGGCTTCTTCCTCACGGGACACGCCTACGACGTGGCCATTCTCGGCTTCTTCTTTTTCCAACTCGTCTTCATGGATGCCACGGCGACGATCCCGACCGGGGCCATGGCCGAGCGGTTCAAGTTCAAGGCCTTCTGCGTATGGGGCATCTTTGCCTCCGCCATTCTCTATCCCATTTTCGGCAACTGGGTTTGGGGCGGCGGCTTTCTCTCACAACTCGGCGCGCTCGGACCCAAGTGGGGTCATGGGGCGCTCGACTTCGCCGGTTCGGGCGTCGTGCACGCCATGGGTGGAGTGGCGGCCTTCTGGGGCGCCAAGGCGTTGGGTCCGAGAATCGGCAAGTTCGATAAAGACGGCAATCCTCGGGCCATTCCTGGCCACCACCTCCCGATGGCGTTTCTCGGGACGTTCGTTTTGCTCGTGGGTTGGATGGGCTTCAACGGAGGTTCGACCTTTGCCGGCACCGATCTTCGCTTGACCGTCGTCATCGTGAATACGATCATCAGCTCCGCCTTCGGCTGCCTCGCCGCCATGTTCATCATGTGGAAAAAATTCGGCAAGCCCGATCCATCCATGACCTGCAACGGTCTGCTCGCCGGCCTCGTGGCCATCACGGCGCCGTGCGCCTTCGTGGCTCCATGGGCCGCCATGGTCATCGGAATCATTTCGGGATTCGTGGTCGTCTACACGGTCATCATCGTGGAGAACGTCTTCAAGATCGATGATCCGGTCGGCGCCATCGCCGTTCACGGGGCCTGTGGAATCTTCGGCGTGCTCGCGCTCGGCCTGTTCGCTGACGGCACCTATGGTGGCGGCCTCAACGGAGTAGCCGGCAACGTGAAAGGTTTGTTCTACGGCGACGGAGGCCAGTTCATGGCCCAAATCGCCGACGCTGTAGTCCTCATTGTGTTCTGCAGTGTCATGTGTATTGCCTTCTTCAAGATCGTCGACAAGACCGTCGGCTTGCGCAGCCTCGCCGACGACGAAATCGCCGGCCTCGATCTCCCCGAAATGGGCGCCATGGCCTATCCCGACTTCCTCGAAGCCCAAGGGTCGGTCTTCGTCACTCCCGGTGACCCCATCACGACACACGCCGCCAATGACGGCGTCGCCGCCCGACTTCGTACAAAGGTAGGAGCATGAAACGCGTACAGGCTGTCATCCGCCCCGAACGACTCGACCCCGTCCAACATAAATTGGCCGAGTCCGGCTTCGTGGGCATCATGGTTCATGACGTGCGCGGTCACGGGAGCGAGGCCGAACAGAGCGGCGAGTACCGGGGAGTGGTCTTCACGATGACCGTGAAGCACAAACTGCTCATCGACCTGCTCGTCGAAGACGAAGAAGTGGCCTCGGTGGTTGCCATCATTCGCGAAGAAGCGAAAACACCGGGCCCAGGCGACGGCCTGGTCTTCGTGCTCGACTGCGCCGCCGTCTACCCCATCGGCGATTGAGGGGAAATCGGTCGGGTGAACCGTAAGGGCTACCCGACCGAGCCCTCCATTTGCAGCTCCACCAGGCGACTCCACTCAACCGCGAACTCCATGGGCAGAGTACGGGTAACGGGCTCCATGAAGCCGTTCACGACCATGGCCATGGACTGCTCACGCGACAGCCCCCGTGACATTAGGTAGAAGAGTTGATCCTCGCCGACCTTCGACACTGTTGCCTCATGACCGAGTTGGGCGTTGACGACGCCGGCGTGGCGTTCGATGTACGGATAGGTGTCGGAGCGGGCCGTGTCATCGAGCAACAACGCGTCGCACTGGACATGGCTCTTCACGTTGTCCGCACCCTCCTCGACCCGCACCAGACCGCGATATGAGGTGCGGCCTCCGTCTTTGGAGATCGACTTGGAGATGACGTTGCTCGTAGTCTCGGACGCCACGTGCACCATCTTGGCTCCTGTGTCTTGGTGTTGACCCTCACCCGCGTAGGCCACCGAGAGAACCTCCCCTACCGCTTTGGGACCCATGAGGTACACGGCCGGGTACTTCATGGTGAGGCGGGAGCCGATGTTGCCGTCGATCCACGAAATCCGCGCTTCAGCCTCCGCCCGAGCGCGCTTCGTGACCAGGTTGAAGACGTTGTTCGACCAGTTTTGGATGGTCGAATAGGTGATGTGGGCGCCCTCCAGCGCAATCAATTCGACCACGGCCGAGTGCAGCGAATCGCTCGTATACACCGGCGCAGAGCAGCCCTCGACGTAGTGCACCTTGGAGCCCTTGTCGGCGATGATGAGCGTGCGCTCGAATTGGCCCATGTTCTCCGCGTTGATGCGGAAGTACGCCTGGAGCGGCATCTCCACCTCGACACCCTCAGGGACGTAGATGAAGCTTCCCCCTGACCAGGCCGCTGAGTTCAGCGCGGAGAACTTGTTGTCGGCCGGCGGAATGATCGAACCGAAGTACCGCTGGACGATCTCTGGGTACTCGCGAACCGCGGTATCCATGTCACAAAAGATGACTCCTGTGGCCTCGAGGTCTTCGCGATTACGGTGATAAACAACCTCACTCTCGTATTGCGCGGTGACCCCGGCCAAATACTTTTGCTCGGCCTCGGGAATACCGAGCTTCTCATACGTGATGCGGACGCTTTCGGGCAGCTCGTCCCAGGCGTTGACCTGATGATCGGTGGGCTTGATGTAGTAGTAGATGTCGTCAAAGAAGATCTGCGACATGTCGCCACCCCAGTTGGGCATGGGCTTGCGGTTGAAGATTTCGAACGAACGCAGGCGGAACTTGCGCATCCACTCGGGCTCGCCCTTCATCCACGACATCTCTTCGAGAATTTCGCGGTTCAGGCCCCGCTTGGGCTTGAACACGTAGTTCTCCTCGTCGTTCCAGCCAAGCTTGTACTTTCCGAGGTCAAGTTCGTCGATCTTCATGGTTGGTCTCCTGACCGAGTTTCTCCTATCCAGATAGTAACAACCCTGGGGAGGTACGGCGGACGGGCCGGCGGTCAGCCCATGCCCACCTCGAGAAGCTTCTCGGCTCCCGTAGCCATCGCTTCGCGCAAGTCGCCAGCGAGCATCCGACTTGCCGTTTCGGCGAGTACGAGCCCGACAACTCCTCGGTCGTGTGAACCGATCTGGTTCACCGAGAAGGAGCGCACCGATAGCCCAGACATACGACGAAGACGCAATTTCTCGAAAATACCTGTCGGCGCCTCCCTCGCTCCCGGGCGCGGGCGACTTCGCGCTCGGCTTAGCGGCCCCGCCCTCACTGCGGCGCGAGGCCGGCCGTCCACGAGGCATACAGCGCGGCGTAGCGGCCGCCGAGGGCGACCAGCTCGTCATGGTTGCCGAGCTCGGCGAGGCCTCCGTCGTCGACCACGGCTACCCGGTCGGCTCGGGCCGCGGTCGAGAGACGGTGGGCGATCACGACGACCGTGCGGCCGTGCATGAGGGCTTCGAGCGCCTCCTCGACCTCGGCCTGCGTGCCCGGATCGAGGTTGGACGTGGCCTCGTCGAGCACCAACACGGCCGGATCGGCCAGGGCGGCGCGGGCCAGCGACACCAGCTGACGCTCGCCAGCCGATAGGCGGGCCCCACGCTCGTGGACCTCGGTGTGCAGGCCGTCGGGCAGACGGATGAAACGGTCCCATGCACCGATGCGTAGGAGCGCCTTCTCGACCTCGGCGTCGCTGGCGTCGAGGCGGCCGATTCGGACGTTGTCGAGGATCGTCCCCGCGAACAGATAGCCCTCCTGGGGCACCACCATGATGCGGTGGCGCAGCGCCTGCTGGCGGATGTCGCGCAGGTCGACCCCGCCGAAGGTGATGGTTCCCGAGGACGGGTCGTACAGGCGGGCCACGAGTTTGGCGAGCGTCGATTTGCCGGCGCCGGTCGGTCCGACGAGAGCGATACGTTCGCCCTCGGCTATGTGGAGCGAGACGTCGCGCAGCACCGAGGCGTCGGTTCCGGCGTAGGCGAACGACACGTTGGTCACGTCGATCGCGCCCTTGTCGGGAGGCACTACGGCGCTGGGGCGGTCGGCGAGATCATTGGGGACATCGAGCAGTCCGAACAGCTTGGCCAACGCCGCGCCGGCCGACTGGAGGGTGTTGAACAGCTGAGAGAGCTGCTGGATAGGCTCGAACAGGTTGCCGAGATACAGCACGAACGCAACCACCGTGCCGACGCTCACCCGGCCCTGGTGTACCAGCACGCCACCCACGCCGATCACGATGGCCGTGGCCGCCGAACCCGAGAACTCGACGACCGGGAAGTACCACGACGAGATCTTCGTGGCCGCGATGTTGGCCTGATACTGGGCTCGATTGCGGGCCACGAACCGTTCGGTCTCGGCCTCTTCTCGGGCGAACGCTTGGATCACCCGGACGCCTGACAGGCCCTCCTGGAGCGACGACAGCGTCGACGCGATGCGGTCACGCAGCACGAGATAGGCGCGGTCGGAGTCACGCCGGAACTTGATGCTCGCCGCCGCCACCATGGGCAC
>JANYDT010000230.1 GCA_025359845.1 Acidimicrobiia bacterium | reverse complement strand
TGCGTTCGACCCCGAGCAGGAGATCAACCAGCAACGACTCGAACTCGTTCGTCGATTTCAGGTTGTGGCCGACACCGCCGGTATCGCCCTTCCCCATTTGGCCACCGCATTCGTGTTGGAACATCCGGCGTTGAGTGCCGTGATCATCGGGCCGCGCACCTTCGCCCAGCTCACCGATTCGTTGGCCGCCGCTGAGGTCAGACTCGACACCGCCACCCTCGACGCCATCGACCAGATCGTGGCCCCGGGCACCAACGTCAACCCTATCGATCCGTCCTCGGCCCCTCCGAGCGTCTACAAGGCGGCCCTGCGACGTCGATCGGGCAAGTGAAATGCCCTTCCTTCCGGTTCGCGATCTAAACGTGTACTACGAGATTCACGGCGCCGGAGAACGCGTCCTGTTCATCAGCGGGACCGGCGGCGACCTTCGGGCCAACCCGCTGCGAGGCACGGGCGTCCTGGAGCAACGCTTCGAGGTGGCCATGTATGACCAGCGCGGCCTCGGCCAGACCAGCAAACCCGACGCCGACTACACCATGGCCGACTACGCCGATGACGCCGCGGCGCTGCTCGACGCGCTGGGATGGGACCGCGCCCACGTCGTCGGCGTGTCATTCGGAGGCATGGTGGCGCAACATTTGGCCGTGCGCCATCGGCAAAGGGTCAACCGACTGGTCTTGGCCTGCACATCCTCGGGTGGGGCCGGCGGGTCGTCGTTCGACCTGCTCACCGTCAACGACCTGCCGCCCGACGAGCGACTCCGGATCACCATGCCGATAATGGATTCCCGCAACGACATGACGACCGATCCGCCCACCATCGTCCCGGGGCTCGGATGGATGCTCACGCGGGCGGCCGAACAGGCCCAACTCCAAGCTGGCGATCCGTATGCCGAGATGGGTGCCCGCCGCCAGCTCGAAGCCCGCCAACACCACGACGTGTGGGCCGATTTGGCTGCGCTCTCGATACCGACTCTTTGCATCGGCGGCCTTTACGACAACCAGGCCCCGCCCGAGAACATGAAACGCCTGGCCGGACGCATTCCCGGTGCCGAACTGGTGATGTGCGACGGCGGGCACCTATTTCTGCTCCAGGACCCGACCGCGTACCCGACGATCGCCAAATTTCTCGCCGCGTAGTCGTGGGTGCGCCGGCCCACACGAGGTTAGGTCCCTTTAGGGTTTAGGCCAGCACGCCGATATCGGTAAGAAACGCCCTGACTACGCCTTGCACCTCAGCGCGATGCGTCCGATTCGGAAAATGGGGACCACCCTCGACCATGTACAGGCGCGCCCCGGCGATGACGTCGGCCACCCGACGGGATTGGGCCTCATCGGGGAACGCGTCGAGCGAGCCGCCGATCACGAGCGTTGGGCATTCGATACGACTGCATTGATCGAGCCACCCCGGCCGGGCGTACGTCTCGTCGAGCAGCGCTAGAAAGGAAGCGACAGTGTGCCCATGCAGCAACTCGACAATCTCCGCGTAGCGCTCCGGTCGAGCCTTCAAAGACGCCAACGCGGCTGGGCCGGAGCGGTGCAACACGTTGGCCTCGTAGTAGGCCGCGAACTGACCGGCTGCGACCAGCGGCCGCTGCTCGGCCCACCACGTCGCGTCGTGACGCGACACCGGCTCGGGCGGGCCGCTGATGTCGACCACGGCCCGCACCCGGTCAGGTTGATGGATGGCCGCCCATAGCGACAGGGCCGCTCCCATCGAGTTTCCGCCCCACACCGCCCGCTGTATGCCAAGGTGGTCGAGTAGCTCGACCACGTCGACGCACTTGGCCGCCCAGGTGTATTCAGCCGGGTCGTCGAATCTGGCCGACCGTCCGTGGCCACGAATGTCGGGCAGGATCACCCGCAGCTGGTCGAAAAAGGGGGCGAGATCACGCACCATCATCGAGGAGTCCTCCACCGAACCACCGTGGATCCACAGCATGGGCACGCCCGAGGGATTGCCCAGTTCGCGCCAGAACAGCCGCACCCCATGGCCGAGGACGGCCTCGCATTCGCCCGACGTTTCCGTATCCACTCGCCGCCCGATCATCTCGGTTTGACGGCGGTGACGGTTATCCAGAGCGGGCCGAGCGACACGTCGAGGTCGACGAAGCCCGCTCGTTCGCCGTACCAACGCAACTCTGTAGGGGTCGACGTTTTCGAGATGTTGGGCGGACGCTTGACCGGGTCGTAGTTGGCCAGTTCGAGAAACAGGGCCCACCCTTCTTCGCCCACGAGGCTCATGTTGTCGTAGTACACGTGCCCGCCCGGCTTGAGCACCCGGAACATCTCGGTCACGTAGCGAAACCTGTCCCATTCGTCGAGGTGCATGAAAACGGCCGTGCAGTACACGACGTCGAAGGTGGCGTCAGCGAACGCCCGTAGGTCGGAACCTTGCAACTGCTGAAAGGCCACGTTGAGGAGGCCCGAGTCGGCTAGCGATTGGCGGGCGAAGTCGAGCATGTTGGCGCTCACGTCGGCGCCGACCCACTCGCGACATACCGGGGCGAGATGGAGTCCCACCCGTCCTGCCCCGCAGCCAATCTCGAGTACTCGGTCGTTGACGGTCATCGACGTGACCTGAGCGATCGTCGCCGCGCTCACCTGGCCGGTGCGCTCCCACTCGTCATCGTCGGGCGATCCACACACTGATACACGGGCGTCGCCCAAGTTCGTGGCTACCGAGTCCCACACCACCCGGTAGTCGCCGCGGGCGTGGTGCACCGATGCCGGGGGGATCCACGTGACGACGAAATCCGCGAGCGAGGCGGAGCCCTCCGGACCGATCGCTTCAACCTCGACGCGGTACTGATCGGTCGGATTGAGCCTGGCGTGTTCGACCTGCGCGGAGAATCCAGCCCGGTGAGACTGGTCGATCGTGGCGAAGGCGGCGCCAACGTCAGCGCGCACCAAGTCGGCTGGCACTCGCTCGACTTCGGTGCCGTCAACTCGGACCACGACGGTGATCTGCCCTCCCCCGGATTGGCTCAGCGCCCATCCTCGTACGACGAATCGCTCGGAGAAGGCATGGTGGGGCCCCGGTTCGTCGAGGTGTCCGAACATACCCGGCGCCAGTTGATGAGTTACGAGTTCGCCCGCTGAGGAAACTGGCTCGTCGGAGGTCGCGGCTGCGGTCGTTGAAACATCCGACACGGTCATAGCTTCAGCACTCGACGGGCGTTGTCGCGCAGGAACTTGGGCCACACCTCGGGTTTGAACAGGACCCCGGGCATATCGCCGAATATACGTTCCAAGGACATACCCATAGGAAAGTATCCGGCATAGATGATCTTATCGGCCCCACGAGTATTGGCATAGTCGATGATGGCCTTCGGATAATGTTTCGGAGCGAACGCGCTGGTCGAATAGTAAAGGTTGGGCCACTTCAACATCAACTTCACCGCCAATTCTTCCCACGGCTCGCAGCCGTGGCGGGTGACGAACACCAACTCCGGAAAGTCGTACATGACTTCATCGATGAGTTCGACGTGTTGGGCCGCCATTTTGATACGAGGCCCGGGAACGCCGGCACACACGAAGATCGGCACATCCAGTTCGACGCACTTGGCATATACTGGGTAGAACTTCTTGTCATTGATCGGCACCGGCGGATTGAATCCGGCCGGAAATGCTCCGAAGGCCCGCACCCCATATAATTCGTAACTCTTGATCATCTTGCGAATTCCGTCCATGCCGTCGTTGGGATCGACGTTGCCGGCCGGTATGAATCGGTCCGGGTGGGCCTTGAGGGCCGTCTGGCCCACCTCCGTTTCAACGCCGATCAGACCCTGTTCGATACCGAACCGGTCCATCTCACGCAGCGTGACGGCCACCGGATCATCGCTCCCGTACAGGTCTTTGGGCACTGCCTTGAACATATATTCGACCGGAAACTGGAACCCCTCCTTGGTGTCGTGATCCTTGGCCTGAGCTCGAATGAAGTCATACATACCGAAGTCGGTCGGAAAGCCGATCATCGTATCGATGACACCCAGGCCCGCCGGCCACGGCAGCGCAGCGGAGGTGGAGGCCGAAGAGGAAGTCATGCCGCAGGCCTCACCAGGCTCCAGCCATTATCTCGCATAATGAGTTTCACGTCATCAGCGGCGAACTTGGGGATGTCATGAATAAAATCGGTCGGATTCTCCAGTCCCTCGGCGTGGGGGTAGTCAGAACCGAACAACACATGAGTGACTCCAATCAATTCGGCGATCAACGCGATGTCATCTTCGTAGTACGGCGACACCCACACGTGTTCCTTGAACGAATCGACAGGGTCGCGGCGGAATTCTTGGGGCATCTTGCGATACGTTGAGGTCAACTCCTCGATGAGAGGAGGCACATACATGCCGCCCGTCTCGATCGAGGCCACTCGCAGCTTCGGGAAGCGATCGAACAGCCCGTGGCACACGAACGCCGCCATGGTGTCGTAGATGGTGCGATTGTGACTGACCACCATGGTGAACGGGTTGCCCCGAAAGGCCTCCATCTCGCCAGTCGGCTGCCATCGACTGACGTGAGCGCCGTGGCCGGCATCGCCCCCGTGAATACCCACCGCAAGGCCGTGTTCCTCGATCCGCTGCCAAACCCGATCGAACGTCGGCCAGGCCGGCGATAGGCTTCCGGTTGCGGTGGGGACCGGTCCTGGCACCATGCAGACCATGCGGGCGCCCCGCTCGGCGCACCAGTCCACTTCGGCCACGGCCGCGTCGACATCGACCAGGGTCAACATGGGCGCGGCAAAGATGCGGCCCTTGTACGCGAAACCCCAGTCCTCGGCCATCCACCGGTTGAACCCCTTGAATGCCGCGACCATGGCCTCGTGGTCGCCGGCCAGCGACTGTTGCATGCCCACTCCGAGCGTCGGGAAGAACAACGCACCTTCGACGCCCTGCTCGTCCATCACCCGCATGCGGGCGTCGCGATCTTGATACTCGGGGCGAGAGGACAGCGGATCGAGTTCGCCAAACATCGTCTTGACGTCGACACCTTCACCGTTGCGACCCCTGAAATAGGCCTGAAGGCTGCCCGGTTTGGCCACAGGGTCCCAGGTTGGGTTGGGAATGAATCGATTGACCGCGCCGCCCACCAGCAAACGCTTCTTGCCGTCGATCACGGCCCACTGCATGCAGCGCTTGCGAAGCGCTTTCGGCACGTGCCGAATGAATGCATCTTCGGCTTCGTAATAATGGTTGTCGGCGTCGAACACCGAAAAGTCGACCTGCGATGGCATGGGTGTGACGCTACTTGGCGACCGGCCCGAAGTCCGATCGGAGCCCCGGCCGCACCGCTACGGTGACGACGTGCCCACCGCTACCGCCGTCGACGGGACCCTGCTCACCTACGACATCGCCGGGTCCGGCCCACCTCTGATCCTCGTTCACGGCATCACCGAATCGGGCCGCACCTGGGACCCGCTGCTCGGGGCTCTCACCCGGAACCATCGCGTCGTCACGGTCGACCTCCGGGGCCACGGGCGCTCCGGGAGCGCGCCCCCTTACGATCTCGCGACCTTCGCTGCTGATGTCAACTCGATCGCCCTCAGCGCAGGCATGGGCCCTGAAACTGTGCTCGTCGGGCATTCGTTGGGTGGCCTCGTCGTGACTGCGTATGCCGCCGCGTTCGCGTGTCGAGCGGTCGTCAACGTAGATCAGCCCCTGGATCTGGTCGGATTTCAAACCGCGGTCAACGAGCTGGCACCAATGCTGCAAGGCGATGAGGCGACGTTCCGGCAAACCATCTTGGCTGTGTTCGACTCGATGCGGGGCCCGTTATCGGACGCCGATTCGGCCCGCATCGCGAGCATCCGCCGGCCGATTCAGGCGATCGTTCTCGGCATATGGGCGCCGCTCATCGGCCCTTCGACCGCCGAACTCGATGCCCTTGTGCGGTCCTTCGGGTCCGCCGTCGCGGTTCCCTATCTCGCCCTCCACGGTATCGATCCCGGGCCCGATTACCGGGCTTGGCTCACCGAACTGATCCCGACAGCAATCGTCGAGATCTGGCCCGATCACGGCCATTACCCTCACCTGGTGGATTCCCCTCGCTTCCTCCAGCGGCTCGCCGAGTTCGAGCAATCCCTTCCCAAAGAAGCCTGAATCGCCTACTTGTGGGGTCGAGATGCGCAAGGCACCAGGCCCGCCGCGCAAGGCGGTCCCAAGGGCGGTTTACTCCATTGCCGCGCGCAACTCGACACCGGATTGCTGACGTAGAGGGATCTCACGCATGGTAAAGCTGACCAGAACGCTGAGGAGGGTGAGAGCCGCGCCCAACAAGAAAATGCGGGAGATTCCGGTGGTGATCGATTCCTGGACGGCGCGACGCGTCGAGTCGGCCATGGCTTTGATACTGCGAGGGTCGCGCACGACGTTCGAGAGCCGTCCGCCAGCGGCACCGAGCTTATGGCGCAACTGCGATCCGATAATCATCGTCAGCATCGCCCCGTTTACGGCCAGACCGACGGCTGATCCCAGCGTTCGGAAGAAGTTCCAGGATGCCGTGACCACGCCGATGTCGCTTTGATCACCGGCGTTTTGTACCGCTATCGACAGCGGCGGCATGCTCGTTCCCAGCCCCAGACCCAGCAGCGCGAGGCTGAGCGCGAGGAAGGGATAGGAGGAATTCACAGTGATTCGGGAGGCGAGAATGCAAGCGACCATCGCCATGCTCGCGCCAATGATCGGAAAGATTCGGTATCGCCCTTTGCTGGAGATTCGACGTCCGACGATTATCGATGCGATCGTCGCTCCGAACATCATGGGGAACGTCATAAGCCCAGCTCGGGTGGGCGAATTGAAGCCGACGTCTTGAAAGAATAAGGCGAAAAACAGACCCACCGCCATCACGGTAGAACCCAGAAGAAAGGCCATCAGGTACGCGGTGCGCAAAATGTCGTTCTTGAAAAGGTGCATCGGAAGAATGGGTTCGGGAGCACGCTTCTCACGAACGATAAAGCCGACCGTGGCGACGAGCGCGACCACGAACATCACCACCGTGAAGGCTGAGCTCCATCCCTGTTGATCACCCTGCTCGAGAGCGACCATAAACGCCGTGATCGCAGCGATGAGCAAACCCGCTCCGGCGAAATCGATGGGCGCGCGACGCCCCGGCGGCAGGTGCAAGGCCGAGGCGGCCATGGCCAAGGCGAGGATTCCCAACGGGAGATTTACGTAGAAGATCCAGCGCCACGACGTGTGATCGACGATCACTCCACCCACCAGCGGACCGGCGATATTGGCCAAGGCGAAGGTGCTCGTGAAGAACCCGAAGTACTTGCCTCGGGTGGCGGGCGGCACCAGGTCGCCGATGATGGCAAACGAAAGGCCGAAGATGCCGCCGCCGCCGATGCCTTGAATGCCACGGAACACAATGAGTTGGTTCATGTTTTGGGCCAGCCCGCATAGCGCCGAACCCACAACGAAGATGCCGATACCCCACAGGAAGACACCCCGGCGCCCGAATAGATCACCCAGTTTGCCCAACAACATGGTGGAGATCGTTTGGGTCACGATGTAAGCGGTCGTCACCCAGGTATACTTCGAGAAACCCCCAAGTTTGCCCACGATGGTGGGCATCGCGGTCGACACGATGCTGGCGTCGAGGGCCGAAAGAAACGTCGCGATCAGCAACGCGAGGAGCACGACGCGCATCGACTTGGCCGGCCGCGACAAGCCGGGAGGAGGCGAACCGCCGGCAAGAGAGCCGCCCCGGCTCGTCGCCGCACTCGGCGCCGGCGAAACCGCCGTTTTCGGCGTCCCTTCCAGGATGCTCATGGAATCCGGACCAGTGGTTGCATAGCGCAACATTCTGCCACTCCCGGCTGACCTACGCTATTCATGTCCCCAAAGAACTGTCTGAGGCCAATCCTCGCCCGACCCGCGGCGGTGGGGCTCGCCGGTACAGTTTCGGGTGTGATCGTCACCGCTGACCACTACGAAGTCACCTCAGAGGCACGGCGAGCCTTCGCTCGTGACGGGTATGTACACCTCAAGGCGGTGGTGAGCCCCGAGGAAAGGGTGGCGATTTCGGAAGTGTACGACCGGTTTCTGCGCCGCGAGATCAACGTTGTCGGCAAAGACTTCAACGACATGACGACGGGCGAGCACGGCTCCGATCCGTCCGGCTACGCCATCGTCAACGTGATGCTCCCACGCCGGTACTACCCGGAGTGGGTCGGAAACGTGTTCGAGCGGCGCGCCGCCAGCATCGCGGCCCAACTCTGCGGAGAACACATGGTGATCGACTTCGATCAGTTGCTGGCCAAGCAGCCGGGCCGGACCGACGCCGTGTTCGGGTGGCACCAGGACCAGGCCTATTGGATCGATACCGACGATCGGCGGACGGCCACCTGCTGGCTGGCCGTCGACGACTCGACAGCCGAGAACGGCTGCATGCAGTTCTTACCCGGCAGCAATCTTGAACCTGTACGCCGCCATCACCCGCTGCACGGTGATCGCGACCAGAGCCACACACTCGTAACCGATCTGCGCCCCGACGACGTGATGCGCTCTGTACCCATCGAAGCAGGCGACATCACCGTCCATTGCGAGGGCGTGCTGCACGGTTCTGGTGGCAACTTTTCACCCGATTCGTGGCGCCGCGCGTATATCGTTGCCTTCCGGTCCGAGGCCACCGTGGAGCGCGAGCGGGCGCTCGGCTTTACCCATTCCCACAATGACCACGTCGACGTCTTGGAACAAGTCGAAGGGCTCGGCGTGGAGACTCACGAAAGCCAATGATTCGGCGCCGAGGATCGCCATGGATGTGGACGTCGGTTGCGTTGATTGCGGTCGGTTCGGCCATGGTGATGGGGACGCAGTCGGATGCCATCGGCTCTGCGTCTGCGGCTCGGCCGGCGCTGACGAAAGCCCATCCAAACCTGAACGCCAGTGCAACCCGAAAAGCGGTTCCAATCCGTAAAGCCCGGACCGCGACGAAGCCACGACCACCGAAGAACATTTCGGCGAAAACGGTTTCGTCGACCCGGCCGTCGACCACGAACGCCAGGTCGACGACAACCACGTTGGCGACCATGAGCGCCACGACGACCGTGGCGGATCGTCCGCCCACCGGCGGCTCCCTCCCCTCCGTGCGGCCCGTAACTTCGTCGACGGCCCCCGCCGTGACACTTCTCACCGCAATCATCGCCGACGGGCCGTCCGCCGCGGAGACGCCTGGCACTGTCACCCCCAGTGAGGCCACCACCCTCGCATCGTCCGCTATTTCGACCGGCAGCCTGGCGTCACTCCCGTCCACTACGGCCTCGACTTCGGCGGCCCCCACGACTTCGGCGCCAGTAACTTCGGCCATCACGGCCCCGATCACGACTGCGCCGTCCTCGCCCTCCTCGACCTCCTCGCCCGCATCTCCTTCCTCGACCAGCGCGACCACCGCGGCTACTACCACCGCGGCGTCTACCACCTCGACCATTCCCGCCGCTGGCCGTCCCGCCCGAGTCGTGGTGTACTCCCGGTTCGACATGGCCGACCGGTTCGCGGGCGTCGATCCGATGCGCCTCACGCACGTCATTTACGCATTCGTGAAGACCAACACCACGACCTATGCCACCGAGACCCTCGACCCAGGGGGATGGCCGACGCGACTGATGGCCCTGAAAGAACTCCGCAAGGCCAACCCCGCTCTGAAGCTAATGGTCAGCGTCGGCGGCGGGGGCTTGTCTGGCGATTTCCCGACGATCACCTCTGATGCCCATCGCGGCGCCACCGTGGCCGGTGCCATGGAGTTCTTGCGGGCCAACGATCTCGACGGCTACGACATCGATTGGGAGGCGCCCAACAACGCCGTCGAGAAAACGCAGCTCACCGCCTTTGCCGCCGATCTTCGCGTCGCCATGACCAAGTTGTCGGCGACCACGAAGAAGGCCTACGTGCTCTCGGCCGCGGTGTTCTCCTATGAAATCGGCATCGACGGGTCGTTCGACGTCGCGGCGCTGTCACCTTCACTTGACTTCTTCAATGTCATGACCTACGGCCTCGGCGGCCCCTGGTACACCCTGACCGAGCACACCTTTGGGCTACGCGTGGCCGCCGGCAGCGAGTTTCCGCTCAACGCCATCGAGCCAGGACTCACCTCGTATCGCAATCGCGCTGTCCCTTCCGGAAAGCTCAACGCCGGAGTGGGCTTCTACGGCCAGAAGGTGTCCAACGTCGAACCCGGACCGAACGGCGACGGCTATCGCGTGACCGGGGGCCGCTGGGATCCCGAAGAGATCTTCTTCAGCGAATTGCAGGCGAGTTTCGGACCGGCCCAGGGGTTCACCGACTACTACGCCCCCGACCTCGAGGCCGCCTACCGGTACAACCCTACGACCAAGCAATGGATCTCCTACGCCAACGCCCGGTCCATCAACGCCGAACGGGTCTGGGCGGTGGCCAACGGGTACGGGCTCATGGTGTGGAGCCTGGCCAACGACGACGCCTCCCACAGCTTGTTCGCGGCCGTGACCGGCCCGTAGGATTTGGGGCATCGCGACTACTCGGTTCGATCCAACGGACGTAGGTCACGGGCTCCCGTCCCCCCACCGGAGTTGCGCCCAGACGGTGACTCCGCAAGCATCACCACATGCAGACACGTCGTATCGGTAGCCTTGATGTCTCGATCTTGAGCCTCGGTTGCAACAACTTCGGGATGCGCATCGACGAGGCGGCGACCATCGAAGTTGTCAACGCCGCGCTCGACGCCGGCATCAATTACTTCGACAACGCCGACATCTACGGGGGCGGAAAGTCGGAAGAAATGCTCGGAGTGGCACTGAAGACGCGCCGTAACGAGGCAATCGTGGCCACGAAGTTCGGAGGCCCGTCGCGTGTACCGGAGGGTCGGCACGCCGGCGAGGCCAGCTGGGTTCGCGAGGCTTGCGATCGAAGCCTTACCGCCCTCGGCATGGACCGGATCGATCATTTGCAAATGCACTATCCCGACCCGATCACGCCGATCGAGGAGACGCTCGGCGCACTCAACGAACTGGTCGTCGCCGGTAAAGTGGGCGAGATCGGTTGCTCGAACTTCTCGGCCGACATGCTGGCCAGTGCCCACGCAACTGCGGCGACAAAGGGATTCGCCCCGTTCAGGTCCGTCCAGAATCACTACAGCATGTTGAAGCGCGACCCGGAAAGCGACGGCGTCCTCGACGCCTGTGGTGCCCTCGACATCGCCTTCGTCCCCTACTTTCCGCTCGAATCAGGCGTCCTCTCAGGCAAGTACACGCTGGGGCAGCCACTGCCGGCGGGCAGCCGGCTCGAGGCATGGGGGCGCCGAGCCAGCGCGTTCATCGACGACGACCGTCTCCGAGTCGTCCAGCGCCTCGACGCGTTCGCTCACGATCACGGCCACACGATCCTCGATCTCGCGTTGTGCTGGTTGGCCGCGCAGCCGGCGGTCGCCACGATCATCGCCGGCGCAACCAGCCCCGATCAGGTGCGCGCCAACGCAGCCGCGGCGCAGTCGTGGACCCTCACCGACGACGACCTTGCCTCCATCGACGCGATCCTGGCTCCCTGACCCAGCGCGACCGCCAACGGGCAGAGCGTGCCCTCAGGGGCTGCTAGACGTAGCGCCCGTGAAAGCATCGGAACACGACACCGGCACGGCACTCGTAGGCCGTGCCCGCGAGCACCGGTTACTTCTCGCCGCCCTTTCGACCGGTCGCGATGTGGTGCTCGAAGGTCCGCCAGGCACCGGCAAAAGCACGTTGCTGCGCGAGATCACGGCCCGATTCGGGGTGCCGCTCGTGTTCGTGGAGGGCAACGCCGACCTCACTTCGGCCCGGATCGTGGGTCATCACAGCCCGGCTCAAGCGCTGCGCGACGGGTTCTCGGCCGACACGTTCGTCCCCGGTCCATTGGTCCAGGCCATGCAGTCGGGCGGGTTTCTGTACATCGAGGAGATCAACCGGACGCCGGAAGACACCCTCAACGCGCTGCTCACGGCCATTGCCGAGCGGGAGATTCACATCCCACGAGTCGGCAAAGTGGTCGCCCTGCCCGGCTTTCGGGTCGTGGCGTCGATGAACCCGTTCGACAACATCGGCACTTCCCGAATCGGCATGAGCGTGCACGACCGGCTGTGTCGGATTGCCGTCGATTACCAGTCCCACGCCGAAGAGGTCGCCATCGTCGAACTCCGGGCCGTCGGAACCGCGCCCGGGTCGAATACCGCCATACCCGACGGAGTTACCGAAGACGCCGTCGCCCTCATGCGGGCCACCCGATCGCATCCCGAGATCCGCCAGGGCAGCAGCGTGCGCGGCGCCATCGACTTGGCCCTGATCGCCGCCTACCTGCTTGAGAACAATGACGACGAGCAACCGTACGCCGAGGTGATCTGGGACGCCATGGTCGTCGCTTTGTCAGGACGGATTCAGCTCGACGAGATCAGTTCCGCAAACCCTGAGGCCGTCCTGCGCACCATCTGGGAAAAGCACTTCGCCGACGCCGATCGTAGGCTCGAGCCCGGCTGAAGAGCTCGAAACGCCGGAAACATCGTCGAACTCCCGCTCGATCACCCGCGTCGCCGCGAGCCGTTGCGGCGCAAACCCAAAACCCTCGACGCCGCTCCGATGATGTTCACGCGCACAGGCACGGCCATGGCCATCCGGACCGACGGGGACGGCGAAACCGGACCGGCGGCCCCTCCGACGTCAGGCCAGGCTGACGGCTCCCCCGATGACGAGGCTCACGTCGTCACCCTCGAAGATTTGCTGACCGAAGACCCCGACCCAGAGATCCGCCTCGCGGCCCGAGAGTTGGCCCAGCGCCTGCGCCTGCGCCGGCCCCTTCCCGACACGATGACAAGACGGGGCGGACCCCGTCGGCTGCGTAGGCCCTTCGACGGCGACACCGACGACATCGATCTCGATGCCACCATCGACGTCCTCGTCGAGCGCCAGCGCGACGTTCGGACTTTCACCGACATCGAGGATGACGACGTCGTGGTCGTCCAGCGTCGCTCCATCCGGCGGGCCGTGGCTTTGGTCGTTGATATCTCGGGCTCGATGAAGGGCGAAAAAGCCAAGATCGTGGGCGCCGTAGTGGGGGCACTGGCGGCTGAGCTACGCCACGACGACCTCAGCATCGTGGCCTTCTGGAAGGACTGCGCGCTGCTCACCGAGCCAGGGCGTCCGGTCGATCCGCTCGCCGCGCTTGACGACCTGTTGCGACTTCCTCGCAAGGGACTTACCAATGTCCACGTGGGCCTCGCCGCGGCGGCCGCCCATCTGCACCGCAGCCAAGCCCGAGAGCGGTTCGCGATTCTGCTCTCGGACTGCGTTCACAACGCCGGCCCCGATCCCCGCGTCGCCGCGGCCGCGCTCCC
>JANYDT010000217.1 GCA_025359845.1 Acidimicrobiia bacterium | reverse complement strand
GCCACACCAGCCAGGTCGAACAACCCGGAGAGTGGTTTCGGGAGGCCATGCGCGAACGAGCCGCCGACGCCGGTCGTCGGTCGGGAGTCCGTTTCGCCGAGTCTTTCCGCCGACTACGGCTCTAGAGATCGGGCGGACTGTCGAGATCGATGCGCCGCCATTCGCCCGAGGCCCGTAAGACCAGCACCGCGACGACGGCCGCCCCTCCCGCGAAGAATAGCGCTCCGAGAATCGCCCCGACTTCCGGCCAGCGGCCACACCCGTTCGTGCACTGGACCTTGATGACGCCGTACCCGATGATGGAGCCGAGTATTCCCGAGACCATGATGGCTGCGAACGCAAGTCCACGAGCCGCCGGCGAAGGCAGCGCAGAAATGCCGGTAGGGCGCCGACCCGTCGGCCTGCCTGGGCGTGGGCGGGGCCCGTTCATCGGCGCGCCAATCTGG
This sequence comes from Acidimicrobiia bacterium, assembly GCA_025359845.1. Taxonomy (GTDB): domain Bacteria; phylum Actinomycetota; class Acidimicrobiia; order Acidimicrobiales; family JANYDT01; genus JANYDT01. Next base: position 14,220 of record JANYDT010000217.1, on the reverse strand, counting down.
CCGGGATCGCTCCGCTGGTCTCGAGGAGCTGCTTGGATGTGAGAGCGAACACGTGGCGGGGAGTGCCCGCAGCGGCCCAAACCACTTCGTGGGTAAGGAGGTCTTCGTCGACGAAGACCCGCATCGTCGTGACGTGGCCGAACGGCGGCACACCCCCCACGGGGAAACCCGTCGCGGCCCGTACTGCGTTCGCGTCGACTCGCCAAGCCCGCTCGGCCCCGGTGGCGGCGGCGAGTGCGAGTTCGTCGAGCTGATTGCTGCCACTCACGTAGGCGACAACGGTCTCGCCCGGAGAGGTGCCATGAGCGGCCGTCGCGTCGGCCCCGACGGCGAACACGAGCGACTTTACGATCTGGCCGACCGTGACGCCGATGGCGGCGGCGGCGTCTTCGGCAGTTCGGGTTCCGTCAGGAAACTCAATCACATCGATGTCTAAGCCCAGGGCTCGGGCCGCCGCGGCGACGGCTATGGCGTTTCGGTGCACACGGCGATTGTGGCACGGCCGGTACGCGTGGCGATCCGAGGGGCGCGGGAGAATGGTCCGAGAGGGTGAGGGGGACGGAATGATCCGAGAGGGCGCGCGGACGGGGCATACTTCGAGGATGGCGCAGGGATACGTGCCCGAACCCGACAACGATGGCATTCGCCGCTGGACCGTGGCTGCGGCCCTGATTCAGCGCGACGGCGAATTGCTGCTCGTCCACAACCGGCGCCGCGGAGGGCATTCGGACTGGACGACGCCCGGCGGCGTGATTGAGGCGGGCGAAGTCACCCTTGACGGTCTGTCCCGCGAGGTCGTGGAAGAAAGCGGCATCGTCGTGCATGATTGGAGTCCGATCGTCTACAGCGTCGAGGCCAGCGCTCCGGGGATGGGGTGGCAAATGCGGGTGGAGACGTATCGGGCAGTGACTTGGAGTGGCGAGATCGAGATCAACGATCCCGACGGAATCGTGGTCGATGCGTCCTTCGCGCCGGAACAGCACAGCCGGGCTCGCCTGGCCGGTTCCGCGCAGTGGGTGAGCGAGCCGCTCGGGGAGTGGCTGAGCGAGCCGTGGCACGACCATCGGCCCTATCGGTACGCGATCGCCGGCGCGGATCGAACCGCGCTGGACGTCGTGCGTCTGTGACCATCGGGGACGGCCCGGTCTCGCCAGGAGCGCCGTCCGGCGCGCCCGACCCTGCCCCGTGGCTGCGGACGATCCTGCACGTCGATATGGATGCCTTCTACGCCGCGGTCGAAGTACTCCTCGACCCAACTTTGGCCGGAAAGCCGGTGATCGTCGGAGGGACAGGTGCGCGTGGAGTAGTAGCGAGTTGTAGTTACGAAGCCAGAGCGTTTGGGGTGCGATCGGCGATGGCGTCGGTGCACGCCCGGCGGCTTTGCCCCAACGCCATTTTCGTCCCTGGCCACCATGGGGTGTACGCCGAGTACAGCCGCCAAATCCACGAAGTTTTTGACGGCGTTACACCGCTCATCGAGCCCATCGCGCTCGATGAGGCCTTTCTCGATGTGACCCGCGCCCGGCGATTGTTCGGCGATGGGCCCGCGATCGCGCTTGAGATCCGTACTCGAGTCCGTAGTGCCACCGGCCTGTGGTGTTGCGTAGGGGTGGCGACGAGCAAATTGATCGCCAAACTGGCAAGCAAAGCGGCGAAACCACCGATAGGGCCGAACCACGGCGAAGTCGGCGATGGAACGTTCGTGGTCGAACCCGGACAGGAGATTGCGTTTTTGCATCCGCAACCGGTCCGAGCCCTTTGGGGCGTTGGCCCGGCCACATTCGCTCGTCTGGCCCGCTATGGCGTGCAGACCGTCGGCGACCTGGCCCGGCTTCCCGAAGATGTCGTGATACGAGCCTTGGGATCAGTCAACGGTCGCCACCTCCACGGCCTCGCGTGGGGCCTCGACGACCGTCCCGTCGAGGTCGAACGTCCTCTGAAGTCTGTCGGCCACGAAGAAACCTTTGCCGAAGACCGATACACCACGGCGCGCTTGGCCCCGGAAGCGTTACGCATGGCCGACAGCGTGGCCCGGCGCATGCGCCAAGCGGGGGTGCGAGGGCGTACTGTGCAACTCAAGGTTCGTTTTGCGGACTTTCGCACGATCACGCGCTCAAAGACTGTCGATCGATTCGTCGACACGGTGCCGATAATCTATTCCACGGCCATCGCGATGCTGGAGGAGGCCGAGTTGCGAGCCGACGTCGAGTCGCTCGGAGTTCGATTGCTCGGCGTTAGCGTCGTCAACCTGACCGACCCGAGGACCGCAGGCAAAGCCGACGAGACGCAACAGTTGGACCTATTCTCGCAGCCTTCTGGCGAAGACCAGAAACCGCGGAGGCAAACCGAGGAACGGGTGGCGGTTGCGATCGACGAAATCCGGAGTCGATTCGGTGACGCCGCGGTCGGTCCGGCGGCATTGGTGGCCGAATCGGGTCTTAGGGTGAAGACGACGGGCGACACACGGTGGGGACCGAATCAGCACTCTTGAACGCTGGGACGGGGGAGCGACCATCGCCAAGGGTAAGTGACCCACTAACGCACGGGGTGTGAAAGGATAGTCGACGGTGCCGCTCTCTGAAGACGAACAGCGGGTTCTGGCCGAAATTGAACGCCAGTTCCGAGACACGGAACCTGAACTCGCGCAACGGCTCGGATCATCGCCCCCGCCGCCGGTGGCGATTCGACCCTGGCCCGCTCTGGGGGGGCTGGCGTTGGGTTTGGTGATCGTCTTGCTGACCTTTCAGCATTTCGTCGTGGTGGCGTTCGCCGGCTTCGTGATAATGGTGGCGAGCGGTGTTTGGCTCACACTGGGGGTCCGCCAGGTTCTGCAGACGCGCCTGGTCGCGCTTGCTCGTCGAGCCCGCGCTCGCCCGGTGACCCCCCCGTTTCCGTTGCGTCGACGACCGATGCAGCCCGAGCGGGGCGACCCGCCGTTCACCGACGAGATCTGAGGCGAGGGTCCAACAGTCGGCGGGCCTGCGTTCGGGCAGGGAGCCGACGGGTGCGAGAGTGGAGGCGCTTCGGGAGGTCATGACGCGCCTCGTTCGTGACCGACACGCTTCGCGTGTTCGCCTGGTCCGCCCTGACTGGCGCAAACCGGGCGGCATCGACCGCATGGGCCAGGGCGTTTAGCGCCTCGGCTTCCGCCGTTTCGATTTGGCGACCGGCCCGGATGGCGAAGGTCGGACCGGATTCGTCGACGCGAGGAGCGACGCCGAGCCACGACAATTCGTCGAGGGAGGCTTCCCACGCGATCTCCGCCTGAGTCAGGCTTCGGCGCCGCCGCTGTCCGACGCGCCGAGCGACGGCGACGCCCCCGAGGCCGACGGCCACCATGAGGCATAGGGCGCCGAGCGCCAGCAGCCAAACATCGCGATGGTTGCCCGACCTCGCTGACCCGGGGTCGGAACGAGATTGGGGCGCAGCTGCGGTGGTGGGCGGCGAGGCCGTGACGGTAGTGGCCGGAGTAGTGGTCGCGACGGTCTGTGACGCCGTCTCGGGAACGTAAGGGACGCCGGTGTAGCCCTCTCCGCCGGGAATGGACTTGCCCGGCGTCGGTTCGAACGCAACCCATCCGATCCCGCCGAGCAGCACTTCGGGCCACGCATGAGCGTTGCGGCCGGCGACGTGAAAAACGCCGTCGATCAACACGCCAGGGGTGAATCCAACGGCGACTCGAGTGGGTAAGCCCAACGATCGGGCCATGGCCGCGAATGCGCTGGAGAACTGCTCGCAATATCCGCGCCGAGTCTTGAACAAGAAGTCTTCGACGCTGCGGGGCCCGGACGGCGGCGCCACTGTCGTGTCGTATGCGTAGTCTCGCCGAAAGAAATCCTGCAGGGTTTGCGCCTTCGCGAAGGGGGTTGTCGCGCCCGTCGTGATTTGTCGCGCAAGGTCCACTACGGCCTGTGAAAAGTTCGGGGGAAGGTCGGTGTTGCCCTTGGCTTCGTTCGCCAGGCCGAGTTCGGGCGCATCGAGGATGGGGATCGCGGAGGTCACGCGATACCTGTAGCCGGCTCCCGTGGCGCGAGGCGAAAGGAGCGATCCGGATTCGGTGTCGAACGTCGGGCGGTCCTGCTCTGTGAGACCTTCGACCTCCCGCGCTCGATACGCGGCGGGGAGCCAGTCCGAACTCAGACCGGTGATTTGGTACTCCTGCACCAGGGGAGCGCCCGGCGCGGCGGGACCCGGCAACTTCGTGCCCGTCTTGCGGTAGCGGCCATTGCCTGACCATTGGGCCCCATCGAACTTGTCAAGCGACGTCAGGCGCCAGTAGGCGGGCTCGGATGCGGTCACGGTGAAGAGCTCGCGGTCGCTCTGGTTGACCAATCGACTGCGCACCGACACCAGGGGACTGACCGTGACGCGAGATGGTTTGTCGTGAAGGTCGCCGGCCCGCCACGTCACCAGTCCTTGCTCGCTGACGCCTGGTGCGTGGGGCAAAATAAGCGCGGTGGCCGCGGCCACGACGGCGATGCCAATACCGGCGACCGAGCCCACCGGGCGGGTTGGGAGCCGCGCCCCGAACCACTCGGCGGTATTACGGCGCGACCGACGATTGGCGAGAATGGCAACGGCAGCCGCGCTCATCGCATACGTGCCGAGATGCGCGGTTCGCCCTCCGCTCGGCGACATTGCTCCGGTGAACACCACGATGGCGGCTGAAGGCACGAGGGCTTCGGCGACCAGTCGGAGGCGAATTGCGGCCGTGTCGGCCATCCACGCCGCCAGCCAGACAGCGGCCATTCCAAACAGGATGAACCCCGGGATGGCTTGCACCGGCGGGCGGGCGTCAAGAAAGGCTTCGGCCCCCTTCCGGAATGCCTCTGACGCAGTTCGTCGAGTGGCAGGGGTCGGCCACCCGTGGCGAGTGGTACCGGCAAACAACGCCTGGGCCGCCACAAGGGCGGTGACGACCAATGAGGCGGCGGCCGCCCAAACGGTGCGGATGCGCAATCGTCGAGCCGCCCAGGCGCCCGCGTGCGCGATCAGGGCGGCGAGAACTATCGGCAATGTGGCCCGATTGTCGGTGAAAAGCCGGCGCATACCGGCGCCCGCAACCACGGTGCAGGCGGCTAGTGCGAGCACGACTGCCGTGTCGCCCGATCGACGCGTACGAGGAGGGGCGACGACCAGACCTCGAATGCTCTTGAGTCGGTTCACGGCCTGGCTCGCCCGATTACGCATCGATGGGACAGTTGCCCCAGATGCCCGATGCGGACCTCTCGGTCGAGTTGGGGTTCGGTCGAGGTCGTCGAAACGATACGAACGACGAGGTCGGCCGATCTCGCCCATGGGGGAGTTGCGTTGGGGCCGAGGACCGCAACCGTGCCCTCGGTTGCGCCCGCCGCCGATGCGCCTCCGCCGGTCGTCTTCGCGTCGGTAAGGGCCAGTAGTGCCGGCGTCTCGCCCACCACGATGGATTGGTCGCCCAACTGCAATCGCACTACTTGGTGGCCGTGCAGGCTTGGCGTCGCCGCCGCCCGCACGAAGCTGGCGGCCGCCCCGAGGGCGAGCTCGAACGATAACTTGTCGCTATAGGCGAGCAGGCTGGTATCCACTCGAATCAAGACAAGTCGCGCAACATCGGCCGGAGCGTCGGTGCGAACCAGGAGATCACCGGTTCGGGCCATTGACGGCCAATGCACGCGCCTCAGGTCGTCACCTGGGTTGTAGGCCCGAAGGCCGTGGAACTCGGAACCGTCGATGTGTCTTCGCGCTTGGGCGGCGGCGGAACGCCAGGGCAGAAAGGTGTCGTCGATCTCGACGATGGCCGGATGGGCGACGACCTCGCCATTGGGACCTCGCGAGATCACCCGCTCGACGAGACCGAGGGGGTCGACGCGGATTATTTCGACCGGTCCGAGGCGCAACCGTCCCCGGTGGCGGGTCGGAAGCCGGAAGGCGCCTACCCGCCGTTCGGTGGCCTCGAGCGGGGCGATCCAGACGCCGACGCGGCGGGCGCCGCCGTCGACGTGGTCGCGCAGCAGCAGCATTGGGCAAGGCCGCCAACCTCGGTTCATGACGCGAAGCTGAATCCGAGCGGTCTCGCCGACCGCCACCAAAGGTGTCCGGGTGGCCCGACCGAGCCAAATGGGAGGAAGCGGCCGGAGCCACACCACGACCAGGCAGGCCAGGATCACGGCGAAAACGGCCCCTCCGAGCCCCGACAACTCGACCACTCCGACCGTGCGTCCCGCCCCGAGGAGCAATGCGGCCAAGGCTGCACATCCCCATCCTCGCGGCGTAAGCATCAGCTTCTTCGTGTCGGGACGGGTACCGAGGCAAGAGCCTCCGCCACCAGATCGGCTTGATGATCGGCTTGGCGCTCGGTGTGCAACAAAATTCGATGGGCCAGGACCGGCTCGGCCAATGCTTGCACGTCGTCGGGAACGACAAACTCGCGACCTTGCGAAGCGGCCCGGGCCCGGACCATACGCAGCAGACCGAGGCTGGCGCGTGGTGAAGCGCCGAGCCGCACGTCGTTGTGGCGACGCGTGGCGTCGACGACATCAACCAGGTACCCCTTCAGGGCCGGGGCAACGTACACATCTTGCGCGAGCGCGATCATCTTCACCACTTCGTCGATGCTCAGCACCGACCGCAATTCGCGCATCGCCCGATCGTCGCCATGCGTGTCGAGAATGGAGAGTTCGTCGGCCCGGCTCGGATAGCCGAGGCTGGTCCGAACCAGAAACCGATCAAGCTGGCTCTCGGGCAATGGGTAGGTGCCCTCGTGTTCGATCGGGTTTTGGGTCGCCAGCACCATGCAGGGATCGGGCAGCGGGTGGCTGACGCCATCGACCGTCGCTTGGCGCTCCTCCATGGCTTCAAGCAGCGCTGACTGCGTTTTGGGTGAAGCCCTGTTGATCTCGTCGCACAATACGACGTTGGCAAAAATCGCTCCTTGGCGGAAGCGAAATTCCCCGGTCTTGCGTTCGTAGATCGTCACGCCGATGACGTCGCCGGGCAAGAGGTCGGGGGTGAACTGCACCCGTTTTGCACTACCTTCGATCGAGGCGGCGAGCGCTTTGGCCAGCAGGGTCTTTCCGACGCCTGGCACATCTTCTATTAGGAGGTGGCCTCCGGCCAACAAGGTCAACACCGAGAGTTCGATCTGTGGGCGTTTGCCTCGTAGGACGAGCGCCATATTCTGGCACAACGCCTCAAAACCGGCGCCGAAGCCCGACCCTCTTTCGGAAGGATGATCGGAGTCGGGCCCCTCCGTAGAGTTAGGCCCCTCCAGGGGTTCGGCCTCCGGAGCCGACGGAGCCGGTTGAGCTGAGGCCGTATTCGTCACGAGCCGTCATCCTACCGACGTCATCGCGGGCGTTGTGCCGAGGGTCGCCGTGTCCTAAGTTGGGCGCAATGTTGCTGGCCGATGTGGTCGAGGCGTCTCGCGCGGTGGCGGCCACCAGGTCTCGCCGGGCCAAGGTAGATATCTTGGCTGCGGCCTTGCGGACGGCGGCCGAGCCCGAAGGGGCCAACGTTGATCTCGAGTTTGATCTGGGGTCTGAGCGGCTGGCGATCGCCATCGCGTTTCTGTGTGGCGAACCGAGGCAGGGCCGCATCGGCGTCGGATGGGCCGCAGTCAGCGCCATCGAAGGGCCGGAGGCGGACCAGCCGGAGCTTTCGCTTGAGGCCGTCGACAGTCGTTTGGCCACGATCGCGGGGACTCATGGCCCCGGTTCCGGAGAGGTTCGCGCCGCCGCGTTGGCCGAACTCTTTGCCATGGCCACGGCCGCGGAGCGGGTGTTTCTCGTTCGGCTGCTGGCCGGTAAACTCCGTCAGGGCGCACTCGAAGCGCGGGTCGCCGAGGCTGTCGCCCGAGCCGCGGACGTCGATATCGAAGCGGTTCGTCGGGCCTGGATGCTGACGGGTGCTCTCGGCAGTGTCGCCGTTCTCGCTCGTCACGGCGGTAGTGCGGCATTGGCTGGCGTGGCTCTCGAAGTGGGCCGACCGGTGCGGCCGATGTTGGCGGTAACCAGCGCATCGGTAGCGGACGCGATGACGGGAGAGGGCCCTTTCCGTATCGAGTGGAAACTCGACGGCGCTCGCATTCAGGCCCACCGCAACGGCGATCAGGTGTGGCTCTTCACCCGCAATCTCAACGATGTGACGCATTGCCTTCCGTCAGTTGTCGAAGTACTGCAGTCGCTCCCGGTGCAGTCGGTGATCCTCGACGGCGAGGTGTTGGGCTGGGGCCTCGAAGATCGCCCCGAGCGCTTTCAAGAAACGATGGCGGAGTTTTCCAGTCTTGCGCCCTCCAACGGGGTGGCCCTTCGCCCGTTCTTCTTCGACATCTTGCACCTTGACGGTCGAGACCTGCTCGACCAACCGCTCGTCGACAGGATCGACGCTTTGGCGCGCATCGCCCCCGGAAGGAACGTGCCCGGTCTCTCCACAAGCGATGCTGTCGCGGCCCAGCGTTTCGCCGACGATGCAATGGCCCAGGGACTCACCGACTCCGTGCTGCAATGGCAGACCGATGCGCTGCTGGCGCGCGAACACAGCCGCAGCGGAATCACCCTCAAAGTGCGTCCTGAACTGGTAGTTGAAATTGCCGTCGATGGCGTCCAGGCGTCGTCGCGTTATCCCGGTGGAGTAGCCTTGCGGTTTGCCCGGGTCAAACGCTACCGCGACGACAAGACGGCGGCCGAAGCCGATTCGATCGACACCGTACGAGCCCTTTTGGCCCGGTAGAATAATGAGATGTCGACGGTTGGGTCAACCCGTCTTCATCTTTTGCGGTCGTGGACTTGGGCCCTTGCGGTGCGGCCCGCGCTCTGGGTCACAGCCGCTCGGGTGGCCATTCGTCTGCTGCCCAATGGGTGGTGGCGGCGTTGGCCGCCGCGTCCGGTACCCCCGCCCGACTACCTTCGATTTCGGTCGATGACCAGTTCGGGTACGGGCGCCGCTGGTCATGCCGACGAGGTCGTCCGGTACTTGGAGTGGTGCCGACACAATCGGTCGGCACTGCGCTAACGAAGTGCTAACGAAGCTTCATGGGTAAACAACGCCCAGCTCAACGACGCTCTCGGCTAGGTTTGCTCTATGGCCGGAGCGCTCGTGCTCAATGCTTCTTATGAACCACTGTGTGTGGTGCCGGTCAAGCGCGCGGTCGTCTTGGTGCTCAAAGAGAAGGCTGAGGTCGTGACCAGTGCCGATCGGGATCTCCATTCCGAGCGCACGGTCTTTCGAGCGCCCTCGGTAATCCGTCTCATCCACTTTGTTCGGGTCCCATTCCGGTCCCGGGTTCCGTTGAATCGGCGAACGGTGTTCGCGCGAGACAATCATCGCTGCCAGTACTGCGCATCCCCGGCCGAGAACATCGATCATGTGATTCCACGCTCGCGCGGTGGGCAACACGTTTGGGAAAACGTGGTGGCCGCGTGTCGGGGTTGCAACGCGAAAAAGGGTGATCTCTTCCTGGAACACACGGCCATGGTGTTGCGCCGTCGCCCGCAGGCGCCGCAGGCGCTCACCTGGGTGTTGTTTGCGATTGGCAACGTGCGCCCGGATTGGGAGCCGTATATCGGCGGGCCCGCCATTTCGGCGTGACCGGCGCGCGTCGCGCGAGCGCGGCGATCTTTGCCCTTGCGGTGGTGATCGGCGTCGTCGGCAGAGTTCCCGGTGCCACCATGGTGAGTCCACCAGCCGGCGCCCAAACACCGACTAGCCACGGTTCCCCCGACAGCCAAGGAGTGGGTACATTCGTATGGCGGCCATGCGGGCCCGGCGTCGCCCAATGCTCGACCCTGCGAGTTCCTCTCGACTACGCCATGGTGAACGGACGGACCATTGCCATCGCAGTCACTCGGGTCAGGGCGCGCTTGTCGAAGCGCAGGATCGGCTCGTTGTTCGTGAATCCCGGCGGACCCGGAGCATCCGGAATCGTGTTCGCTCAACTCCTCGGCCGGATCTTGGATCCTTCGGTCACCGACCGCTTCGACATCGTCGGGTTCGACCCTCGCGGCGTAGGATTTAGCAGCCCGATTCGATGCGTCAGCGGCACAACCCTCGATCGCATCCAACACCTCGATCCCAGTCCCGACGATAATTCGGAGGTCGAAGCGCTTCAACAGGCGGCGAAGGAATTGGCGCAAGCCTGTGGGGCGAACAATCCCGAAACCCTCGGCCACGTCGACACGATTGACACGGCACGCGACATGGACCGCATCCGCGCCGCGCTAAGAGACCCGACGATCACGTACCTGGGTTTCTCGTACGGCACCGTGCTCGGGCTGACCTATGCGCAGCTGTTTCCCCAGCACCTGCGGGCCTACGCGCTCGACGGCGTCCTCGACCCCGCCGTTTCTCTCGACGACCGCAACCAGCAACAGGCCGTGGGCTTCGACCGCAACCTCACGGCTTTCCTCGCCGACTGTTCGCGACAACCGAAATGTCCCTTCCAAACTGGCGGACATCCGGCAGCGGCGTTCGAAGCCTTGATGGCCAAGGTGGATGCGTCGCCGATTCGCGTCGAGTCGCGCTGGTTGGGTCCGGCGGAACTCACCGCCGCAGTGGTCTCGCAGCTCTACAACACCCAGCGGGGTTGGCCCCGTCTGGCGCAACTCTTAGCCGCCGCTGAACAGGGTGATGGCCGCCCGGCTCTGGAACGCTTCGACAATTATGTGGATCGTCATCAAGACGGCACCTATGACAACACCAACGAGGCCAACTTGGCTGTGAATTGCCTGGATCTGCCGACGCCCCGAGAACCGGCACACGTTGTCGCCGAGGCGCAACGCATAGCCCGACTGGCGCCAGTGTTCGGTCCGGCGGCCGTTTGGTACAACGCGCCGTGCGCCTATTGGCCGGTCGCAGCCGTAGGGCTCCCCACATTGGTGCCGAGGGGCGCTCCCGCCGCACTATTGATCGGCAACACCGATGACCCGGCCACTCCCTACGTGTGGGCTCAGTCCGTGGCGAAGCGCCTTCCTGATTCGATGTTGCTCACCTACGTCCACGATGGTCACACGGCGTATCTGTCAGGCCCTCCGTGTATCCGCAACGCGGTCAACTCGTACCTCGTGTCGTTGAAACCGGTGGTGAACGGCACGACTTGTCGCTGATTGGCAATGTGCGCGCCGCAAGGTGCGGTGACCGGTAGGATTGCGCTCAAGAAGATAAGCATGAGCGAACATTCCCCCACGTTCGCCTCGCTCGGAGTGCCTCCAGAACTCATCGGGGCCCTTGACCAGCGAGGTATCCATCAGCCATTTCCGATTCAGGCTCACACGATTCCTGACGGATTGGCAGGCCGCGATGTGTGCGGTCAAGCGAAGACCGGTTCCGGAAAGACGCTGGCGTTCGGTATACCGCTGGTGTTGCGCGTCGGACGAGCCGAGCCGAATCGGCCGACCGCACTCGTGCTGGTTCCGACTCGCGAGCTGTGTGCACAGGTAGAGGGCGAATTGTCGTGGTTGGCCGAATCACGAAACCTACGGGTGCTCTCGGTGTACGGGGGGGCATCGATGGAGCGCCAAAGAGCAGTTTTGGGCGAGGGCGCCGATATCGTGGTGGCCACACCCGGCCGCCTGATCGACCTCGTTGGCCGCGGTGACATCTTCCTCGATGCAGTGCGATATCTCGTGCTCGACGAGGCCGACCGCATGTGCGACATGGGGTTCCTCCCGCCGGTGGAGTGGCTGATGCGCAAGATGGCGCCTGAGCGCCAAACTCTTCTGTTCTCGGCCACGCTCGGGTCAGATGTGAACTCGCTCGTCAAGCACCACCTCAACGACCCGGTCCGCCACGGTGTCACCGACACGATATCGACAGTCGACTCGAGCGTGCACCACTTCTTGAAAGTGCACGACATGGACCGGGTGAAAGTCGCCGCGGCGATCGTCGGGCCGACCGAGCGGGCCGTCATTTTCACCAACACCAAACGAGCGTGTGATCGCCTGGCCGACGACCTGAAGGCGCTCGACGTATCGGCGCGCGCCATTCACGGCGACCTCAGTCAAGACCGCCGCAATCGTGCGTTACGCCAGTTCTCCGCCGGTCAGGTCAAGGTGCTGGTGGCGACCGACGTGGCCGCTCGGGGATTGCATATCGAGGGTGTCGATGTGGTTGTGCAGTTCGATCCGCCCGACGATCACAAGACTTATCTGCATCGAGCCGGTCGCACCGCCCGAGCCGGTGCCTCGGGCGTCGTCGTCACGCTCGTGCTGTGGAATCAACTGGCCGACGTCGAGCGCATTCAGAAGCGCCTGGCCTTGCCTACCTCGGTGCCGGAAGTGTTCTCGAATGACCCGCGACTGGCCGATCTCGCTGCCTGGGATCCCGCCGCATCCTGAAATTGTTCGCGGTCCGGCGGTTCGGCTTTTCGAGCCGCCCTCACTGAACCGTGCGTCCGTTCGCGTGCTCGTACCAGATCAGGCGGCGATCGTGCTCGGCTCCTCGCAACCCGACGCTGCGGTGTCGATCAGGCCCCCACACGTCGATGTCGTGCGTCGACGAAGCGGGGGAGGGGCAGTATGGCTGGACGAGGCCATGGTGTGGGTCGACATCGTGATCCCTCACGGCCATCAATTGGCCGAGCGCGACGTAGGCCGGGCGATGTGGTGGATCGGCGCGGTCTGGGCGGAGGCCATTCCAGAGGCCGAGGTCCATCGCGGCGCCATGGTGCGCTCTCAGCACTCGAGCGCGGTTTGCTTCGCCGGCCTCGGGCCAGGGGAAGTCACGGTGGCGGGCCGCAAGGTGGTGGGCATAAGCCAACGTAGGACGCGCGAAGGCGCGCTGTTTCAGTGTGGCGCCCTGCTCGCGTGGGAGCCGGCGCGGTTGTGCGCCGCGTTGGGTATTCCTGAGGCGGTGATTTCCTTGGATAGCGTGGCCGCCGCGACGTCGCCGGGAGCAATCGATCGGGCGTTGACGGTCCTGTTCAAGGCCGTGCTCGGCCGATGATGAAGCGTTCGTAGCGGTCGGGATCGATCCAGGCTCCTGTCCGTTCGGCGAAGATTCGGGCCTCCGGGGCGGCGGCACCCCAATCGCCGTCGCGTACCGCGCTCGACGACACGCCGAGGGCGTCGGGCACATCCATCAGAGTGGCGTCGGCTGGCATCAAGGTGGCGTCGGCCTCGACGCCATGGCCCTCGCGTCCCACGACGATAAGGCGGGGCAGTCGCCGCAACGCGGCATCCCTTGCCTTCGTTGATCCGTCGTACCACTGGAGTTCATTGATTTGGGTCCACTTGTCGGCGCCCATCAACAACCATCCGTAGCCTGCGGCGAGATCGGCCAGCAATCGGAGGTCGGTCAACGTGACGTCGAGCCAGGGTCTCGTGGCCGCGACCGACTCCAAAACCTCCAATCGGTGCTCGATGGTTGGTCTCGTCGTCGATTCCTTCCCGAGCGCAACGCTCGATACGACCAGGTCCACACCGGTCGCCCCGGATGCCCTCCATGCGGCCTCGGCCATGGCTAAATGACCAACGGTAGGCGGGTTGAACGACCCTGGAAAGGCAATTCGGTCGAGTTTGCTCAGGGGCGATGGGCCGGCCCCAGAGAAGTGGTCCTCAAGGTTGACGAAATCCGACACTAGGAAAAATTGCCTCTTGTGAGTGATGGAGGGGAATGGTATGGTTTTGAGTGCCCCAGGGGAGCCTAGGAGAAATTTTCAGCCGAGATCTCGTTAAGAGCGTCACGCGCGTGGCTTTCTCGAACGGTGACGTGGGACGTAATGACTCGAACGGTGACGTGGGACGTAATGACTTCCGAGTTGCATGAGCAAGGACTGAGTAGACGAGATGGCGTTTGCGGGTGAGCAAGAGGGAGTGATCGACGCCAACGGCCGTCTGACCCTTCCTTCTGTTTATGGCGAGCTTAGAGACATGCAACCGTACGCCACGCTGCTTAGCAACGGGCTGTTGGCCGTATGGCCCGAGATCGAGTTCAACAAGCAGGCCGATGCCATCGACGCCAAGACAGCCGACGATCCCGCCGCCCAGCGCGAACTTCGAACGTTCATGAGCAGTGCGGCGAAGCTCAAGTTCGACAGTCAGCGTAGGGCCACAATCCCGGAATTTCTCAGGAAGCGCTGGACCATCGGGCCCGGTACCGCAGTCACCTACGTCGGCGTCCGCGATCGCGTCGAAGTGTGGGAGACCGACGCGTGGCGGGCGTATCTTCAAGCGGAGGCACCCGTTGCGTGAGCGCGTTTCTTCAGCTCCGACCCCGATTCGAGATCGTGATCACTGTCGCGATCACCGA
>JANYDT010000134.1 GCA_025359845.1 Acidimicrobiia bacterium | reverse complement strand
CGGCCAGGTCGGCGGTGATGGTGCCCGGTCCACAGCCGACATCAAGGAGCGATGCGCCGGGTTGCAACCAGGCCAGCAGATAGGCCGCAGAGTTCTCGACTGTTCGCCAGCGGTGCGAACGCAACACACTGTCGTGATGGCCATGGGTGTAGACGTTGGAAGACGACGACATGACGCCGAGGCTACGGCCTCGACGGTAGGTGAACGGCCGGACCCTCTATCGGCACCACCGGATGATCGAGTACTCGAAAGCGCAACGGGTGGAGAAGGTATGGCCCCATGACGAGCGCGAAGTGAATGAGCGCAGCAAGGGCGAACACTCGGGCCAACCCGATGTGATCGGCGAGGCGCCCCTGCGAAAGCGCGGCCACGGTGAACAGACTTCCGTTCGAGGCCTGGATGATGGCGTTGAATCGGCCCCGTTGGTGATTGGGCATGTCTCGCTGAAGGGCGCCGTTGAGGGTTACGAATACGGTGGAGGTGCAGGCTCCTAGCACTGCGAGGGTGACGATGGCGGCGGGAATGACGTTGGTGTACCCGTAGGCGATCAAGGCCGCGGTACCGATGCAGACGCTCGTGAGGTAGGTGCGCACTCGGCCGAAACGACCCACCCATATCGACACTGTCGTCGCCCCGATCACGGCCCCCAGACCTTGAAACGTGCTCATCCACCCATTGAGGCTCGTGTCGCCACCGAGCTGGTGGGCGCGGATGGCGATCAGGCCCACGAAGCCTATGAAGAAGGCTTGGAATAGGGCGAGACGAATAAACACGAAGCGAGCGGTGTGATGCTCCCAGAATTCCCGTCCGCCACCCACGAGTTCGGATAGGACCGAGGCCCGAGGACGGGCCGGTACCGTGAAGCTGCGTCGGATCGACGCGATAGCAACCGCGAGCGCGACGAACGTGACCCCGTTGACGATCACCACCGCGGCCGTCCCGAGCCAAAGCTCAAGCAGGGCGCCCAGGGTCGGACCGAGGATGCGCCCAGAATTCCACGACGTAGCCCCCAACGCGGCGATGCCGGCGGCGTGTTGAGGACCGGCGAGTTCGTAAAGAACCGACACTCCCGACGGTTGCCCGATCGACCCGGCGAGGCCTTGGAGCATGATCATGGCCGACAGGGCTGCCGTCGCTCGCACTCCTGCGGCGATGGCGATTCCGAGGCCGAGGGTGGCCGTCGCCTGCGCGAGCAAAGCGCTCACATACACCCGGCGACGGTCGTATCGATCGGCGAGGATCCCGCCTATGGGTGCGCCGATCATCTGCGGGAGGAACGCCGAGGCCATCACCAATCCGGTCGACGAGGCTCGTCCGGTGACCCGGGCCACGAGGGCACCGATGACGACGGCTTGCATCCACGTGCCGACGTCGGAGACGACCCCCGTGCCCCAGAACAGGGCGATGTCACGCTCGCGCAGCAGACGGAATGGGCTTTGCGAACTCACCGGATCCGTCGGCGATCGATCACCCCCTCACGTTACCCACTCAAGTCAACGGGGTAGGCGATTCCGGTCGACGGACCCGGGGCGGGGCGTCGCCAGGCCTAGCCGAAGGTCGCAATGGCGCAGTCGGCGGGGTCGTCTGGGAGGCTCTGACCGTGAACCTTCTGGACCATCCCGGCGATCGAGCCGCTCGCCTTCGCCACCTTGTCGCTCAGCCCCGTCCGCTCACGGCCCCCGGTTGCTACGACGCGCTTGGGGCCCGCCTCATCGAGAACGCGGGCTTCGACGTGATCTACGTGACCGGCTTCGGCACATCCGCTTCGCTGTTGGGCCGTCCCGATGTGGGCCTAATCAATCAGGGCGAGATGCTCGACAACATGAGGCGCGTGGTGGCAGCCACGACCATCCCCGTGATCGCCGACGCGGACACCGGATACGGCAATCAGATCAACGTGATTCGTACAGTGCAACAATGGGAACAGGCCGGCGTGTCCGGCTTTCACCTCGAAGATCAGGTGACGCCGAAGAAGTGCGGTCACATGAACAACAAACAGGTGATCGGGGCGGCGGAAGCGATCGGAAAGATTCGAGCGGCGGTGGCCGCCCGTCGCAATCCCGACACTGTCATCATCGCCAGGACCGACGCGCGGGCCGTCGAAGGTCTTGGCCCGGCGATCGACCGGGCCAAAGGCTTTGCCGAGGCCGGCGCCGACATGTTGTTCGTCGAAGCGTTGGAAGGAGAGGCGGAGATCGAGGAGGCGTGCGAGAAGTTGGCGGGATACCCGTTGGTATTCAACTGGGCCGAGGGGGGCAAGACCCCTCCGCTCACCTACGACCGAATCGCGCAACTTGGCTTCCGCCTCATCATCTGTCCTATCTCGACGCTGTTGGCGGCTACGGCGGCGATGCGCGAGGCGCTTGCCGCGATCAAGACGGCCGGGACGCCGGCCACCATTGTCGACGGGCTCATGAGCTTTGGCGACTTCACCGATCTCATCGGACTCCCGGAGATCAACGAGCTGGAACGGCGTTTCGTAGGGTGACCCGAATCGGCGTGTCTACTGCACGGTGACGGTGCCGGTCATCGAGTTGTGAATGCCGCAGATGTACGGGTACGAGCCGGGTGTCGTGAAGGTCGCGGTGAAGCTCTTGGCGTTGTCGAGCTTGGGCGAATTGAACTTGCCGTTCGCGCTCTGAATGGCGTGAGCGAACTTGTCTCCATTGGTCCATGTCACCGAGCCGCCGGCCTTGATCACGATGGGCTCGGGTGCGAACGCGAAGTCTTTGATGGCCACCGCCGTGCCCCCGCCCGCAGCGCCTCCGCCCGCGGCGATGGAGGTGGCCCCGGACTCTGGGGGCGCGGACTCTGGGGGCGCCGCCACCGAGTCGCTCGGCGCGGCTGCCGCCGTGGTGTCGGGCGACGTCGCAGCGGGAACAGTTTCGGCGGTGACGACCGTCGTCGGCGGGGCTGGTGTGTTCTTGGCCTTTGAGCCGCACCCCACGGCCACCATCGAAGTAACCAGCGTGATCAAGGCGAGGAGGCCGAAACCGGCGGCGTTGGGCTTTCGGGCGGATCGTCTCATAGCTACAGTATGCGACGCCGCTGCAGCGACCGGATGACTAAACCCTGACGGCGTTTCCATCAACGCCTTCACATCGAAAGCTTGTGGTTCTTACGAAATCCTTAGGCGATGCAGTAACGAGCGGTTCTCGATTGACACTTTGGGGGTACCGGCGCTAAAACTGTCGAGTACTTCAGCGAGTTCGATACGGTGGCTTTCGGGCTCATTCGTGGCGTCTCGTCCGATTCACCTAGGAGACCACCACATGAGCATCATCAACCCCCGACGTCTGGACGCGATTCGTCCAGGGCTAAGCGAGCGTGAGAACCAAATCGTCGACGACCTGGGTCGCGGCGGACTCAGCCGCCGCGATTTCCTGCGGGCCGCCTCCGTGGCTGGCATGAGCCTGCCCCTGGCCGGATTCATCGCCGCCCCCGCCTTGGCCGCCAAGAAGGCGACATCGCTCAAGGCTGGGCCCAAGGCTGGCGCCAAAGCCGCCAAGCGGGCTCCGTTGCTACGGGTCGGCGTGCTGGCCCCGCAAGGTGCGGTCGACCCCGTCCTGGCCAACAATCAGGGCTCGCTCCTGCTGCTGGGGCAGACCGGCGAATACCTGGCCTTCTCGAACAACAACCTCGAACTCGAACCGCGGGTGGCGCTCAGCTGGTCTCCAAACGCCGATTCGACGCTTTGGACGTTCAAGTTGCGCAAGGGCATCAAGTTCCACAACGGCAAGCCGTTGACGGCTGACGACGTCGTCGCCAGCTTCGACCGCATTGCCGATGCGACCAACAAGAAGTCGAATGCGCTGTCGGTCTTCAAGGGTGTTTTGCAGAAAGGCAACATCAAGAAGGTCGACGATTACACTGTCACTTTTCAGCTCGACACGCCCACCGGAGGGTTTCCGTACCTGGTCAGTTCTGACAACTACAATGCCATCATTTTGCCGCGCGATTACGCAGGGGGATGGGACACGTCGTTCATCGGCAGCGGGCCATGGATACTCGAAAAATATACGGCCGACCAAAGCGTGTCGCTCAAGCGCAATCCCTCCTATTGGGACGCCACCCGTCAACCGCGCTTCGATCGCCTCGTGCTTACTCTCTTCCCGCCAGAGAGCTTTTCGCAGGCCGGCCTCGCTCAACTCCAGGGCGGGCAATTGGATGCCCTGTCGTTCACGTCTACGGCCAACGGCACCGCGCTGAAGGGCGACTCCAACTTCGTGGTGCAGAGTTCACATACGAGCGGGCACCTCGAATTGCATATGCGCAGTGATCAGGGTCCGTTCGCCGACAAGCGCCTTCGCCAGGCCTTCGCGCTCACACTCGACCGCGACGCCATCCTGAAGGGTGTGGCCGATGGCTTCGGCGTGCTTGGTAACGACAGCCCGATGGCTCCGGCCTACACCACGACCGACAAGTCGGTGGCGCAGCGCAAGAAAGACCTCGTCAAGGCCAAGCAGCTGTTGACCGATGCGGGCAAGCCGGACGGATTCGAAGTCCAGCTCGACAGCTATCACCGCGCCGATATCGACCTGCTGTCGCAAGTGGCCGTGGCCGCAGGCAAGGAGATCGGCATCAACATCAAGCTGAACTTGCAAGACAACTACTACGACAAGGCGTGGTTGAACTCCGACATGGGCATCACCGACTACGGCCACCGCGGCGTTCCTAACGTGTACCTCAACGCGGCGTTGAAATCGGATGGTGTGTGGAACGCGGCCCATTACAAGAGTGCCGATTTCGACGCCGCCGCCAAGGCCTTCATCTCGGCGCCTGAAGCGGTCGCTCAGAAAGCTGCGTCGAAGAAAGTGCAAGAGATCCTGCTTGAGGATTCGCCTTTGGTTATTGCCAATTTCGGTGACGTTCTCACCATAGTGCGCAAGAACCTCACCGGCCTGAAGACAACGGGCATGGGTCACGTGGAGGCTACCGAAGCGGTTCTGAGCTAAGGCGAGCTAAGGCCCGCGAATGAGGACGAAGGCCCGATGCAAGCACCTGCATCGGGCCTTCGTCATTCTCGCTAATTGCAGTATTCTTCGGACGCCATCGACTCGATGAAACGATTTCTCCTCCGCCGAGTGTTGTTGGCTTTCCTGACGCTGTGGCTCCTTACCGGCGTAGTGTTCTTCGCCAGTCACGCGTTACCGGGCAACGTCGCCCAGAAGGTCCTGGGCCCATTCGCCGATCCCGAAGGAGTGAAGCAGCTCAATCACGAACTCGGCACCGACCGGCCGATCCCACAGCAATACGTCACGTGGATCGCCAAGACGGTGAGGCTCGACTTCGGCCGCTCGCTCAACTACGACCGCCCGGTCACCGAGAAACTTCGTCCCGCGCTCGGCTACTCGGCCCGGTTGGCCCTGTTTGCCTTCGTGCTGGTGGTGCCTATCAGCATCGCCGGCGGCATCATCGCGGCGATGAAAAGGGGCCGGTTTCTCGACCGTTTCATTACCGTGGCCGGCCTTTCGGCCGCGGTTGTGCCCGAATTCGTGTGGGGCGTGCTGCTGGTGCTGGTCTTCGGCGTGAAGTTGCATTGGCTGCCGGTGCCCGGTCTCGCCCCCCCGGGGTCGAGTGTCTTCTCCCAATACAAGCATCTGCTGATGCCGGCGCTGTGCCTCGTGTTCGTGCTCTTTGGCTACATCGCCCGGATCACGCGCGCCGGCGTGATCGAGGCCATAGATGCCGATTACACGCGCACCGCCGCGCTCAAAGGGTTGACCTCCGGCCAAGTCGTGGTTCGTCACGTGTTGCGCAACGCCTTGGTGCCCACCATCGCGGTGGTCGCCACGCAGCTCGGGTACCTGCTCGGGGGGCTGATCGCGGTGGAATACCTCTTCAATTATCCGGGCCTCGGCCAGCTTTTGCTCAATGCGGTGAAGAAGCGCGACTTTCCTTTGCTGCAGGCTGCGGTATTGGTGTCTGGGACGGTGTATGTCGTCGCTACTTTCGCGGCCGACCTCCTCTACATGGTACTTAACCCGCGGCTCCGCCAGGGGGCAACGTCATGACTGACGCGGCCGTGGCTGGGACGCGACGAGGAGGCGCCGAGCTGGGCGTGGTACGCCGTGAGCGCTGGGCGTTGCTGCGTCGAAGTCCGGCGTTTCTGATCGGTCTGGGCTTGGTTGGGCTTTGGGTGGCCGGCGCGGTGCTGGGATCTTGGGCCGCCCCGAAAGATCCGCAAGCTCTCGATCCGATTCACAAGCATCAGCATCCGTCGCTCGCGCACTGGTTCGGCACCGACGTCTTGGGGCGTGACGTGTTCTCGCGGGTCATCGTCGGGAGCCGATCCATCCTCCTCATCGCGGTCGGCGCCACTGTGATCGGCACCATCTTGGGCACCATGCTCGGGCTCGTCTCCGGCTACTTCAAAGGGATTGTCGATGAGGTGATCATGCGCCTCGTCGACGCGCTGCTGGCCATGCCCGTGATCGTCGTGGCGCTGTTGGCGATCGCCGCCCTCGATCATCCTTCGAACGTGGTCGTCACGCTCATCATCGGGTTCGTGTTCACGCCGATCATCGCTCGAACCGTACGCGCATCGGTGCTCGGCGAGGCTGAACTCGATTACGTTGCGGCGGCCAAACTGCGCACCGAACGCGCTCCGCACATCTTGTTCGTCGAACTGCTTCCCAACATCTTGCCGCCCGTAATCGTCGAGTTCACGGTGCGCTTGGGGTATGCCATATTCGCCGTGGCCACGCTGTCGTTCCTTGGGGTCGGCGCATCGCCGGACTCGCCGGACTGGGGCTCGCAGGTGGCCACTCACTACTCGTTCATCAACCAAGGGATTTGGTGGTCGTCGTTGTTTCCGGCCGCCGCTATCGCTACCTTGGCTGTGGGAGTCAATTTGTTGGCCGACGGACTGGTCGAGGCGTTCGAACGATGACCCGAAACGAGCGGCCAGCGACCGACTCGCCGGCGGCGTCTGGGCCGGCGGCGCCCATCCCGGCGTTGCGTTTCGATGGCTTGCACGTCGCCTACAAGGTTCGGGGTATCGACCGCCGCGTCCTGAGCGACGTGTCGCTGTCGATAGCCCCGGGCGAGGCGTACGGCTTGGTCGGCGAGTCGGGGTGTGGCAAGTCGACGGCTGCTTTCGCGGCGATGCGGTACCTGCCCCGCAACGGGTCGATCACCGCCGGACGGGTGATGTTCGAAGGCGCGAACGTCGGGGCCATGTCAAACGCGGCGATGCGCGAGCTGAGGAAGAACGCGATCTCGATGGTGTACCAAAATCCCATTGGAGCGCTCAACCCGACGATGCGCATCGGCGCGCAAGTGGCGGAGGTTTTTCGCATCGAGGGTTTCGATCGCGCCGAATCGTTGTCGCGATCCGAACAAGCGTTGGGAGCGGTGCAGATCGCTGACCCAGGGCAGGTGATGCGCCGCTATCCGCATCAACTATCGGGTGGGATGGCCCAGCGCGTCGTGATCGCCATGGCCGTGGCCACCAACCCTCGACTGCTGATCCTCGATGAGCCGACCACTGGTCTCGATGCCACCGTCGAGGCCGAGGTGCTCGATGTTGTGCGCGCGTTGCGCACGACCATGGGCACGGCGGTGTTGTTCATCAGCCACAACCTTGGTGTTATCCGGTCGATGTGTGATCGGGTCGGGGTGCTCTATGCCGGCCACATCGTTGAAGAGGGCGAGACCGGTCGGATTCTCTCCGATCCTCGCCATCCCTACACTGTCGGCCTGTTGCGCTGCATTCCCCGCGCTGGTCGGGGCAAGGACGCCGTCCGGCTCGATACCATTCCTGGCACCCTCCCTCCATTGGGCGCCGACGCGACCGGGTGCGTGTATGCCCCCCGGTGTGGACTGGTGCGAGATCGGTGCCAGCGCGAGAGGCCGCCCATCGTGGAGTCGGCTGGACGTCATCTCACGCGCTGCTTTTTTCCCGAAGAGGCGCCCGCATTACCGCGAACGCCAGGTGACGAGTTCGCCGCGAATGTGTCGATCCCGCCCATCACCGACGACCGGCCCGCGGCTCTGGTGACACTGGTAGGGGTGGGCAAGACATTCGGTCACGACGACCTCGCCGTGCGGGTCTTGCGTGACATCAATCTTCATCTTCGAGCGGGCGAGACCCTCGGGCTGGTCGGGGAATCGGGCTCGGGCAAGACGACCTTGGCCAAACTATTGCTGGGGTTGGTCGCTCCTGACGCCGGCAGCAGGATTGCGCTCGACGGCCGTCAATTGGGGGCGGTCCTGGGGGACCGGTCGGCGGCCGATGTCGGTGCCGTACAGATCGTCTTCCAAAATCCCGACTCCGCCTTGAACCGACGGCACACGGTGCGCCACATCGTGAGCCGAGCCGTTGTGAAACTGGGCGGCAAGAGCAAGGGAGAGGCGATAGTAAGAGCCGAGATTCTGTTGGCCGAAATGCGGGTCGATGCTCGGCTGCACGCCGCCAAACCGGCCCAATTGTCGGGGGGCCTCAAACAACGCGTGGCCATCGCCCGCGCCTTCGCCGGTAGTCCCCGGCTGGTGGTGTGCGACGAACCCACTTCGGCGCTCGACGTCTCTGTCCAGGCCGCAATCTTGAACCTGCTGGTCGACCTACAGAGGTCCGAGCACGTGAGCTACTTGTTCATCTCCCACGACCTGGGGGTAGTGCGCTATCTGTCTGATCGCATAGCCGTCATGTACCTCGGCCGCATTATGGAACTCGGTCCGGCTGACGCGGTGTTCTCCGGTCCTAATCACCCGTACACCGAGGCTCTGGTTTCATCGCTGCCGAGTGTCGATGGGGAGCCGACACGTCGGGTGCGGCTGGTCGGCGAGGTGCCAAGCGTGACCGATCCTCCAAGCGGCTGCGTACTCCACACGCGGTGCCCGCGCCGTGCCGGTAGCGGCGTTGAGTCGCTGTGCGACACGGTTGAGCCCGACCTCGTCGAGGTCGAGCCCGGTCACCTGCTGCGTTGTCACCTTTCGCTTGAGCGCCTGCGTGAGATGCAAGCAACCGTCGCCGCCGTTTCGGTCTGATCCACACGTCCCACTCAAGGAGTCTGTCAATGAAAGCTGCCGTCTGTCGCGAGTTCGGAGCGCTGCTCACGATCGAAGATGTCGAGCTGGCCGAGCCCGGGCCGGGCGAGGTCAGTGTGAAGATGGGAGCAACGGCGATTTGCCACAGCGACATCACCTACGCGGAGGGCGGATGGGGCGGAAGCCGGCCCGCGATCTACGGTCATGAAGGCGCCGGTGTGGTCGTGTCGGTGGGCGCCGGAGTCGCGTCAGTGGCGGAAGGTGACGCCGTGGTCGTCACTCTCATTCGGTCTTGTGGGCATTGCCACGGCTGCGTGACGGGTCAGCCGGTCATGTGCGACACGAGCTTTCCGCTTGATGCCGTCTCGCCGTTGCGCGACGCCGATGGCCGACCCATCGGGCACGGTTTGCGCACCGCAGCGTTCGCCGAACACTGCGTCGTCCACGAGTCGCAGCTCGTGCGGGTGCCTTCTGACCTTGTGCCCGATGTGGCGTGCCTGCTGGCCTGTGGCGTGATCACGGGCTTCGGCGCCGTCACCAACTCGGCGGCCATGCGGCCGGGCAGCCACGTAGTGGTGTTCGGGTGCGGGGGCGTTGGATTGAACAGCGTTCAAGGGGCGCGTCTGACCGGGGCGCGGACGGTCATCGCCATCGACGTGTCCGACGCCAAATTGGAGGCCGCCAAGGTCTTCGGAGCCACCACTGGGCTGAACTCTCGAAGCGTCGACATCACCGCCGCGGTGCATGATCTCACCGACGGCCGAGGCGCGGATTACGTGTTCGTGACGGTCGGGGTCAAAGCCGCATTCGACCAGTCTTACGCGCTGCTGGCGAAAGGGGGCACTGTCGTTTTCGTCGGAATGCCGGCGAGCGGCGTGATTTCGGAGATCGACCCGGGCACCATGGCCGCGCTCAGCCAGCGGATCATCGGATCGAAGATGGGCTCGGCCCGCATTGCCATCGACATCCCCAACCTGGTGGCGCTTTATCGACAAGGCCGCCTCAAGCTCGATGAGCTGATATCGGGCCGCTACCCGCTAGCCGAAATCAACGAGGCCATAGCCTCGGTGAAGGCCGGCGACGCGTTGCGCAACGTCATCGTGTTCTGAACGCTTTCGAGAATTCTGGCTGGTGAACCCCGGCTGTCGGTCGTCCCTTCGCTTGGGCTTAGGGCCGAACAGGCCCTTACGCCACGCGGTAGCGCTCCAGGGTGTCGAAGTCGGGTTCGATTCCGAGGCCCGGACCGGCGGGCGCGGCGATTGTGCCGTCGGCGGCAACTTCGGTGGTGAATGGCAGCAGCCAGTCGCGCCGGGCCGGAAGCCAAGCCGGATCATCGAACGGGACCTCCACGTAGGGCACGTTCGAGAACCCGAGCGCGGCGTGGAGGTTGGCGACCAGGCCGTAGCCGTTGGACCACGTGTGTGGCGACCACGACCGTCCGCAAAGTTCCGCCAGCGCGGCAATCCGGCGGCACCCCCCGATCCCGCCGGTGAGCACGACATCGGGCTGAAGCACGTCGATTCCGCCCCGCAGGACGAGGTCGCGGGCTTCGCGGAGGTCGCGGACCATCTCGCCGCCGGCCAGTCGCAGATCGGTCCGGGCGCGCAGCGCCGCCCACCCCTCGACGTTCCAGGTGTCGAGCGGCTCCTCGAGCCAGTACACACCCAGCTTCTCCAATTCGCGGGCGACCTGAATGGCCGTGGCCACATCCCAACGGGGATGCAGGTCTCCCTCCATTCGCCAGCCCTGGTTGGCGTCGACCATCAACTCCACGTCGCGTCCGACCGCGTCGCGAACCCGTTCGAGCACGGCGATGTCGTCGTGCCAATTCTGATGATGAAAGCGAATTTTGATAGCCCGAATACCTTGATTTTTCAAGGCTATGACCCGGCGCACGCGTTCGTCGGGGCTCATGAGTTCACCGGAAGAGGCGTAGGCCACCAAGGTCTCGTTGCGACCCCCGAGCAGCTTCCAGAGGGGCTGGCCGAGAGCCTTGCCGACGACATCCCAAACGGCCACTTCGACCACCCAGGGACGGCACCGGTGAAAATCGGTGGTCTCGCACACTTGGCGCACAACATCGGTGCGCAGCGGATCGAGCCCTATGAGGTGGCGAGCGAGGATAGCCGCGTCGGGCAAGAAGTCGCCCGACGCGTGTCCGGTCACGCCCTCATCGGTGTGGATGCTGACGATCTCGGCTTCCTGCTGCGTTCGAGGGCTCGGGTCCCACGCCGCGTGAAACGGGGGATCAAGCGGGTAGCGGTACCGGCGGACCTCGATGGCGGTGATCTTCACCGCGGACCGGCGAGCAATCTACTTCAGAAGGCCGGTGTTCTTCCCGCTCCGTTTCGCTTCCTTTACGGCCCGTTTCTCTTTCAATGACTTTCCTACCTTCTTTTCACTTTCTTTTTTGGGCGTCTTGTCAGCCATGTCATCCTGCTTTCGGGTTGGATTTTGTCGGTAACGTACTCTCTCACACCGCGTAGGGTTGGCGACGTGCAAGGGGTCTCGAATTCATCGGCCGAGCCACTCCTTCGACGCATTCGCGAGGCGGTGATCGGCGACGATCAGATGATGGACGGGCCGTACGGGCCGCGGCGGGTCACGTACGCCGACTACACCGCGTCGGGTCGGTCGCTGAGCTTTCTCGAGGACTTCATTCGCGACGAGGTGCTGCCCCGCTACGCCAACACCCACACCGAGTCTTCGGGGACGGGTCGCCAGACGACGCGACTTCGGGAAGACGCCCGCGCCATCATCCACGAGGCGGTTGGCGCAGACGAGGATACCTGCGTGATCTTCGCCGGCTCGGGCGCCACCGGGGCGATCGACAAATTGATCGGTATCTTGAACCTACGAATTCCGGCCGACCTGGACGATCGATTCGGCTTTCGGGCCCAGATACCGGTGAACGAGCGGCCGGTCGTGTTCGTGGGTCCGTTCGAGCATCATTCCAACGAGCTGCCGTGGCGCGAAACCATCGCTGATGTCGTCACGATTCCCGAAGACGCCGATGGGCACATCGATCTGGTCGTGCTCGAAGCCGAGCTGGGGCGCCATGGCGAGCGGTTGGTGAAGATCGGTTCGTTTTCGGCCGCCTCGAACGTCACGGGAATCCTGTCGAACACTTGTGGGGTGAGCGATCTGCTCCACCGTCACGGCGCGTTCAGTTTCTGGGACTACGCGGCGGCGGCACCGTACGTCGACATCCAGATGCGCCCGGCGTGCCCCGAACACCCACTCGGGCACAAAGATGCCATCTTCTTTTCGCCTCACAAGTTCGTGGGGGGCCCCGGTACTCCGGGCGTTCTCATCCTGCGCAAAGCGCTCATGCGCAATCGGGTGCCCGACGTGGTCGGCGGAGGGACGGTGGCCTATGTGAATCCGATCGAGCATCGCTACCTCGACGATCCGGTGCACCGCGAAGAAGGGGGAACGCCGGCCATCGTTGAGTCGATCCGGGCCGGCCTGGTGGTCCAACTCAAGGCCGCCGTGGGGGTCGACACCATCCGGGCGCTCGAGACGCATTTCTGGCGGCGCGCCGCCGAAGCGTGGGCCGCCCATCCGTGCATCCAAGTGCTTGGCAACCTCGACGCCGAGCGACTCTCAATCGTGTCGTTCGTGATCCGTCGCCCCGGTGGCCGTTATTTGCACCATAACTTCGTCGTTGCGGTGTTGAACGACGTGTTCGGCATCCAGTCCCGCGGCGGATGTTCGTGCGCGGGGCCGTACGGCCATCGTCTTCTCGGTATCGACATCGAACGCAGCCACGAGTTCGAGCACGAGATCGCGCGGGGGTGCGAGGGCATCAAGCCCGGGTGGACTCGGGTCAGTTTCAACTACTTCATTTCCGAGGCGGTACTGAGCTATATCACGGTTGCCGTGGCGATGGTCGCTGACCACGCCTGGCGATTGTTGCCCCAATATCGCTTTGAGCCGGCGAGCGGGCTCTGGCGCCACGCGGCCGATCCGATCGAGGCGCCCATGCGGCTCTCGGCGTTGCGTTACGACCCCGAGTCGGGCGCCCTGCTCGTGCCCGACGTCGGTCATCGTCGGGCCTCCGAATCGATCTTGGTTGAGCACTTACGCGACGCTGCGCGCATTTTCGCGGCGGCCGGCACGCCCGATGATCTCGATCGCGGGGCCGAGCGATTGTCGACCGAGTTTCAACATCTGCGCTGGTTCGAGCTGCCCGCGGCCAGCCTGGGCTGACCGGCGGCCGAGTTCGGCCCCGCTCGTGGTACCGGCCGGCGTTCCCGGCCAAGGACGTACTGGGTCGAATCCGCGCCTATGGGTCGCGGCGACCGCGCGGTCGGGCCGTCCCATTCCTGTCCGGATGCCCCAGTTCGGGCCGAAGGGCTGCCTTGGTCGGCCATGATGAGGGGATGACTGCTGTTCGTTGGGGCATCCTTTCTACCTCTTCGTTTGCCGAGCGCCGATTCATTCCCGGCTTGCGCAAGTCTGCGCTCGTCGAGGTGGCGGCCGTGGCCTCTCGCGACTTCGAACGCAGCCGGGCCTTCGCCGCCCGCAACGCGATCCCGACCGCCTACGGATCCTACGAAGAGCTGCTGGCTGATCCTTCGATCGAGGTGATCTACAACCCGCTGCCCAACAACTCGCACGTGGAATGGACGAAGAAAGCGGCCGAGGCGGGCAAGCACGTGATGTGCGAAAAGCCGATGGGCATGAACGCCATGGAACTCGATGGGCTGCTGCCTTTGGCGGAGCGGGTGCATATCGCGGAAGGTTTCATGGTGCGGTATCACCCGCAATGGCACGAGACTCGCGAGCGGGTCCGTAACGGTGAATTGGGGCGGGTCACGCACGCCCACATCGCCTTCGCGTACACCAACGAAGACCCGCAGAACATCCGTAACAGGGTCGAGACCGGGGGAGGGGCCCTGTACGACATCGGTTGTTACGCCATCGTGGCCGCCCGCTGGTTCTTCGAGGCCGAGCCGGTGCGGGTGGCGGCCGTGCTGGATCGCGATCCGACGTTCGGCACCGATCGACTGGCCAGCGCCATGCTCGATTTCGGCGACGGACGGGTGGCGGCTTTCTCGGTCTCGACGCAAAGCGTGCCCCATCAGCGGGTCCACCTCTTCGGCGCGTTGGGTCGGCTCGAGATCACGGTTCCCTTCAACCACCCACAGGACGGGCCGGTCACGTATCTCACTCATGATGGCCAGTCGCTCGACGGACTCGATTCCGAACGCCACACGATCGCCAGCCATGATCAGTACATGCTGTTGGGGGAAGCGTTCTCACGCCGAGTGCGCGACGAGGCGCCAACCACCGGTCCGCTGCGCGACGCCATGCAAAACATGCGCATCATCGACGCCGTGTTCGGGGCCGCTGCCTCCGGCCGGTTCGAGCCGATCTAAGTGAGGCCGCCCACGCGCTACCGGGCCTCGGCCTCTCCGAGCGTGGCTTGGGCAATGGCGAAAGCTCGGTTGGCGGCGGGGAGTCCGGCGTAGAGCGCGGTGTGCATGAGCACCTCGGCGATCTCTTCGCGGGTGAGCCCGTTGGAGAGTGCCCCCTTCAGGTGCACGCCGAGTTCGGGTTCGTGGCCGCCGGCGGTCAGTAGGGCCACGGTGATGGCGCTTCGGGTCCGGCGATCGAGACCGGGTCGGCTCCACACGTCACCCCAGGCGTATCGGGTGAGAAACTCCTGAAAGTCTTCGGCCCACGACAGGGTGTCGGCCGAGGCCCGGTCTACGTGGGCTGGGCTCATGACATGTCGCCGCACCGCCATTCCCCGAACGAATGCGTTGGCGGACAGGTGCGCGTCGATGGCCCGCGTGAACGGTTTGGCGGCCTCGATGTTGGCCAGATGGGCGGCCGACAGCACCACGAGCCGTGAACCATCGATGCGGCGATGGACGGCGAGGGCGTGTTCCAACGGAGTGGCCGGATCGGCGTCGCCCGCGATCACCAACGTAGGAGCAGTAATGGCAGCGATCGCATCAAGTTGGTTCATTGCGGCAATGGCTTCGCAGCACGCGGCATAACCTTCGGCCGGACTGGCCAACAGCGACCTTCGGACGGCTTCGACGGCTTCAGCTCCGGTTGACGAACTTGCGAACTCGAGGGTGAACCACCGACTCAGAATGGCGTCAGTAATAGCTGACATTCCCTCAGCCCTCACGGTGGCCGCGCGCGCCAGCCATTCGGCCGGAGGACCCAGGTGAGCCGACGTGCAGGCCAGCACCAGTGAGTCGATGCGCTCCGGAGCATGGGTGGCGAGCCACATTGCCACCATGGCGCCCAACGACAGGCCGACCACGCTGGCGGTGGACGCGCCGGCGGCGTCGAGCACGGCCAACGCCTCCCGTCCCAGCTGCTCGATCGAATACGGACCGTCGGGGACGGGACTGCGCCCGTGTCCGAGCTGATCGCAACGGATTACCCGGTACCGTTGGGCCAGCGTCGCCGCTTGTTCGTCCCACATGGCCAAGGTCGTGCCCAGTGAGTTGAGAAACAGCACCACGGGCGCAGCCGGCCCTCCGACTATCTCGAAATGCAATGTCACAGAGATCTCCAGTCGGCCAGGGCATAGTCGATGAACGAGTCGGTGCTGCCGAGGTAGTGCGCCGGGTCGAAAGGCGTGTCCCCGAGCGCGGCGACCTCCGGGGTGGCCGGCAGGTTGGCCCGTAACGGCCCGGGCTGGGCCGCGGCCGCCCTGACGACCGCGTCGGCCCCGTCACGACCCAACGCCGGACGCAGCGCCGTAACGATCGCCTCGGCGAGCACCCTTCCGCCCGTGAGGTCGAGGTTGGTACGCATGCGCTCGATGTCGATTTCCAGCCCCTCCACCATGTCGGCGGCCTGAGCTGCGGCGCCCTCGGCCAACCGCAACAGGCCCATGAGCGGTTCCCATTCTCCCTGCCAGGCGCCGGCGGCCCGCTCGTGTTCCTGGACCATTGCGAACAGCAGCGTCGATGCCAGCCCTACGGCCTGCTGATGGGCCGCTCGGATCGACACCGCACTCACCGGATTGCGCTTGTGGGGCAGCGTGGAGCTTACGCCTTTGCCGATGGCGGCGCGCTCGAACAGTTCGGCGACCTCGGTCTGCATGAGCAGCTCGACGTCGAGCGCCATTTTGGCCAACGATCCGCAGGCGATCGCCAGGGTCGAACCGAGTGAGGCGACCTGCGCCCGCGCCGTGGGCCATGGGAGCGGTGCGTCGGCGAGGCCGAGGTGAGCGGCCAGCGAACGGCGCATGGTTGCGGCCACTGCCGTCGAGCCGAGCGAAGCCAGGGTGCCGGCCGCCCCTCCGAACTGAACTGTCAACACGTGTTGACGGAGGCGGCGTCGGCTGTCGGTCACCCCGGCCAGCCATTGCGCCGCTTTTAGGCCGAAGGTGATGGGCAGCGCATGCTGCATGAGCGTGCGTCCGGCCATAAGCGTGGACCGGTGGCGCTCGGCCAGGGTCACTGTTGCGGTGCCGACGTGGTCGAGATGCGCGTCGATCCGAACCCGGCGTCGTTGGACGATCAACTGGAGGGCGTTGTCGACGATGTCTTGGCTCGTGCCGCCGATGTGCACCGAACCCCGTGCCCCGGCGGGGGCCAACGCGGTGAGGGCGGCCACAACCGCGATGGCGGGATTGCCGGCCAACCGAGTCGCCCGCGCCAGCTCGGCCATGTCGAAGCGGCGGGCCTCGCACACCGCGGCTATGGCCTCGGCATGGTCACTCGGGAGTACGCCCGCTTCGGCGGCGGCGCGGGCGAGCGCGGCTTCGACGTCCAGGATGGCCTGGAGCAGCTCGGTGTCACCTACCGATGGACCCAGAAGGGCATCGAACAGCTCACTTGGAGGCATGGTCAGTCCCAGGCCAAAAAGGCGGTCTCGTGAGGGCCCTGCAGGTGCACATCGAAGCGAAGGCCGGGCCCGTCGGTAGCCGCAATGAGCGTGGCCCGGATGGTCGGATCGGCGATGGCCGCCAAGACCGGGTCGGTGAGGTTGGTTGGCTCGTCGGGCAGGTAAACGCGAGTCGCGATGCGACACAGGAGGCCTCGGGCGAACACGCCGAGGCCCCAGTGCGGCGCCCCTGCCTCCACGCCGGTGGGGCGCGCCGCGGTGAAATGGAACCGGCCATCGGCGGAAGTACCGCACGCCCCGAACGCGCCGCGCGACGGATCCCAGAGTTCGAGCAATCCGTCGGAGATCGGCGTGCCGGCGCCGTCGAAGAGGGTACCGGCGACCAAGATCCCGGCCGGGTCGAGATCGGGCCCGGCGGCCCACGGCAAGGCTATGGCCCAAAACGGACCGACCGTCTGGGAGGGGGTGGGGAACAGCGTCATGCCATCCTCGCTTCGC
>JANYDT010000061.1 GCA_025359845.1 Acidimicrobiia bacterium | reverse complement strand
CGGCGGCGCGCAAAAGGCGCTCGGGCACATAGCCGCCGTCCTGCTTCACCAGCCGCACCGAGGGCTTCGAGATGGTCGAGTGCGGCTTGGCCGTCGTTGACCGCAGTCACGTCGTACCCCTCTAATTCCAGTGCCGTCTTCAGCGCCGCCCGAATGGCCCGATCGTCTTCGGCGTACAGCACACGAACCCGGCCAGAAAGGGGGGACGGGTTAATCACAGTCATTGTTGTACTCGTCATCTCGACTCCCACCGCGCCACCGCTCCCGTCGCCGTCATATCGGCAACAGGAGCGAGCGGCGCAGTAGCGGGGAAGTTGTCTTCAAAAGAGCTCAAGCTGCGACCGGGGCCGACGCACCGGTGGGCGGGGTTGGACGCACGCCGTTGACCCGGTCGGTCACTCGGACGGTGACCGCAGCGTCGGACAACTCGGGATGTTCGACCTTCTCCTCGGCGACGAAAGCGGCAATGACCTTCTGGACGTCGACGCCCTTGGCTGAGGCGATCTGGGCGACGGTCCGGCCGGCTTGTAGTTGGGTCCGGAGTTCGGTCGTGGTGATGCCGAGCGCCGTGGCGACAGTGTCAGAGTGGGCCCCAAGGCCACCACCGGGGCCTCCCGGTCCACGGCCCCCGGGCCCGCCCCTGGCGCCGCCCGCGGGCTCGGCCGCCACGATGACTTTGACCACCGCGTCAGCCTGGGCCTGCGTGATAGTCCCGGCCGTAACGAGGGGCTTGAGGGTGTTTTGCATGCGAACCGATGGGTCGGGTCGCGGAGTCGACAGTGCGTTACCGGCGACGGGCGCGGCAGGGGTCGTCTGGGCGTTGGCGACCGTGATGCCGCCGAAGATCAAAGATCCGGCGAGGCCGGCTCCTGCGATCAGTTTCTTGGAGGTGTTCTTCATGATGTCCGTTTCGGCTGGCGATCGGGTAGGTGGAGGGGCCAGCGAGAGCAGATTGGCAGGCCCGGGTTAGAGCTTCCCTGGGCCCGTCCTAGAACCGGGTAAGGGTCCTCCCACCCGTGACAGGGCGAGTCCGGGCGCCGTCCTCGTCGGCCCTTGGCTGCGCTCAGCGTCGACGGGATTAGCTTGAAGCATCCACGCGCAACGGCAACGGGCCCTCTTGTTGTGCCCGATTGAGCCCGCCGTCACCGGCAACGGTTTGGCCATGCGCGTGGGCCTTTTCCTTCGAGGGTTGGCGAGCCGGTTCGACCTGACGGTTGTGATCGTGCCCATAGCCGGCTCACGGCCGAGCCGCGGGGCGGGTGGCGATCGATTGCTCGCCCTCGCCAGCGCGGTGATCGACCTCGGCCTCCCGGACGCCGGCGCGTACGATCGATCGTTACGCCAATCGTTGCTCGACCCCGCGCAACGACCTCGGATGGTGAGGGCCACGCCCTTGCCGGCGGCGGTCGAGGCGGCGCTGCCCGGACGGGCCGCCGAGCTGGACGTATTCTTGGGCGAGGGCGCGATCGCGCTTGTCCATGCGATGCGGGCGTCACTTCTCCCGTTGGGTTCTGCGTTGGCGCAGCGACTCGGCGCGACGTTGACCGTCGACCTCGACGACGATGACGTCGGCCTGGCCGATGCCCTGGGCGAGACCGAGACCGCACGACTTTGGACCGAACTGCTCGGCGCCTGGCTTGGCGCGGCGAGTCTGGCCACGCTGGCGTCACCCGAAGAGACCAGCCGAGTGGCGGCCCGGTGGCCCAACCTGACCACTTTCGTCACGGTGCCGAATGCTGTCACGGTGCCTCGGGGAGCGGTGGCCCGGAGCCCCGCTGATCGCAATGAGCCCGCTGACCGCGCGACTGACAAACCCGAAGTCCTCATCGTCGCCAACCTCACCTACCGACCCAACGCTGAGGGATTGTCATGGTTCGCCCGCGAGGTCGTACCGCGAATGAGGGCGGCGGCCGTCGTGCGCGTCATCGGCCCGCACGCCCCGGACCTCGCTGTCGAACTGGCGCTATTGCCTTCGAGCCCTGTCCCGATCGTACTAACCGGGTTCGTCGCCGAATCCGAGTTGAACGACGCCTACCAACGGGCCGCCGTAGTAGCCGCGCCGGTGCTGGCGGGAGGAGGAACGCGCACGAAGGTGCTGGAGGCATTTGCCCGAAATCGGCCGATAGTGGCCACCACACCGGCGGCGGCCGGTCTCGATGTCGTCGCCGGAACCCACCTTCTCGTCGCCGACGCAGGGCCGACTTTCGCGGCCGCATTAGACCTACTTCTCACCGACGAAGCCGAACGTCACCGAATATCAGCCGCCGCTTACGGGTGGGTCCTTGCCTATGACGTGCCTCTCGTCGCCGCCACCCTTGGCCAGCTCTTCGCCGACGCGCCGACCGTTGGCCGCCGCAATCCGGCCGAGTGCCACAAGCCATGGTCACAGCCCTAACCCTGAAACTCCTCAGGCCGCGGTCGGCCGGGGTCGAACAAAGCCGGTGACGAGAATCAGCCCCATGACCAGAGCCTCGAAACCCCCCATGCCCAGCGCCATCGCGTGAAATGTGGCGTTCGTCCATCCGGGTCTTCGGGGCACGTAGGCGTACGTGAAAACTTGCCAGGTGGCAACGGCGAACATGGCTCGCGTTAGGAGCGACCGCAAGGCGCCGGCCAGAGCGGGGAGGGCCCAGAATCCATACCAGGGCAGGGCGTATGGCGCCAGGAGAACAAAGGCGACAAGCGGCGCGCCCACCGCCTCGTCGACCTGGCGGGCACCTCGCGCCGCAAGCAGCGCCAATCCGAGGCCCACCAACACGATCAGTCCGAATACCCACGGGCCGGGAACCGCCGGTCGGCCTATCACCCACGAAAGAAACTGCCAGGGCGTCGACCGGCTGGCATAAGTGCGCGCCGCCAGCAGCGGACGCAGGGCCTCGGTTCCGCCCGCCACCACAAGAGGCCCACCGACCACTGCTCCGGCCGTCAGCGCCGAAATCAACGCCCGGCGCCACCCGTGTCGGCGCCACACCCAGACGATCAGGCCGAGGACCCCAAGCCCGGCCGTCGCCTTGATCCCAGCGGCCAGCCCGCCGGCCACCGCCGCCACCCCCAGGCGACCGCGTTCGGCGCCCACCACACAAGCAAGGAGCAATGCGCCGATCACCGCATCGGCATGGCCGCCGTTCACCACCCACGCCACCACGAGGGGATGACAGCCGACCAGAACTATGGCCGCAGGTGGCGCCCGCCGTCGTCGCAGCAGGGCCAAACAGAAAAGCACCGCCCCCGCGGCCAGGCCTTGGAAGCCGAGCCGGGCCAACAACGGCGACGGCCCCGCGATCCGCATCCATAGCGCCGAGACTCCTAGAAAGGCTGGTCCGTACACCGATCCGACCCGGCGCCACTGCGGTGCGGAAAGGCCGAAGATGGCGTCGCGAGGGCGACCGGCGCGACGGTCCTGGGCCAAGACCTGAGCCGGGGTCGTCACGTACGGGCTTACATGGCGGTGCTCGATCATGCGTCCGTAGGTGGCGTACATCCACACGTCGCGCGAGCCACGCGGCGGGGTCACCACCGCGAACACCAAGAGGCCGGCCGCGGCGACCATGGCGCCGCGCCGCACCGACCGGCCGAGCGGCCGGTCTGCTGCCTCCAGACCGAGTAGCACCATAACGGCCACGACTGACCCAACGGCGGCCCCGAGCGTCACGAGCGGGTGGTGGCGCGGACCCCATGCGGTGAGCGCCGCGCTGGCCCCGCATAGCACTCCAACGGCACCCGCGCCGGCCCAACGGTATGGGACGTGCGCCTCAGTTCGGGAGGCGATGCGCCGGGCCACCAGACGCGATCGCTTCGCGCAGCAACGCGTGAAAGTCGGCCAGGCCGTTCTCATGCCGGGGTGAAAGCACGCCGCCCCGGTACACCCCACCAACTAAATTAGCGTGGGCCGCCTCGACGATCACGACGTCTTCATCGACGACTTCTTCGGACGCTTTAATAATTTCGTCGACGTCGCTCGCCCCGTCAGCAAAAAAATAGTCGAAGATCAGATCAGTCCGATCGATGCTTCGCGGCACGTACCGCTCGACTGCTATGCCGCCGGGAAACACATCGAAAGCGAAGTTCGGCCAGAACCACGTGTAGACCCCCGACGCGCGGTGCCCGTCTTTAGTTGGCGCCCTTTGGACGTTCCAGCGTCGGTCGAGGCCACTGCCTTCGTTGCGGGAGAGAAGGGCGTGCACATCGCGTTGGGCCATCGCCGCATGGACTATTGGAACATGATAATTCTCGAGATAGTTGTCGCCATAGGTCTTCCAGTTGACGCGCATTGGACGGACCGTGCGGGAATGAAAGCGAAACTCCTCGATCGGATATGGTTCGCATTCTTTCGCGAAATCGCCGAACCATGTATCGAAACTGGGGGTATCGTCGGACAGGCAGACGAAAATCATGCCTCGCCAATCGTGGACCCGGATCGCCATTAGCGCGGTCGTATCGGGCACGTCGGCCCCGAAGTCACGAGCGCTGCGCAGCTGCCCGTCCGGATGAAACGCCCAGCCGTGGTAGCGACAAACGAGCTGGAGTTGACAGCCTTCGCCGGCATGGACAATGGGGCCGGCACGATGCGGACAGACGTTGTGGAAACCGCGCAGGACGCCGTCGGCGCCGCGGTGAACGAACAACTGAAACCCGGCGAGGTTTTCGGTGACATACCCGCCCGGCCGATCGATCTGATGGCGGTACCCGACGTGGATCCATTCCTTCGCCCAGATCGCCTCGCGTTCCGCGTGCCACAACTCAGGGTCGGCGTACCACGACGCCGGAAGGGTCTCGATCAAGGCCACGGGCTCATCATTGTATGCCGAAGCGCCGCCGGCTGTGGTCACCTCGGCGATTAACCTGCGGACATGGTCATCCGTTCCCGTCCAGGTCCCGCCGAGGACGCTTCTCATGGCGGCCACGGGTGGGAATCGCAACTCCATGTTCTCGGTGAATACATCCGGTCCCAACGCCAACTCGCCAACCTGTCACTCCGCCGTCTCGCCGAACTGGCCGAAGTGTCGAACCCGTACCTCAGCCAACTCGAACGGGGTTTGCACGAGCCATCGGTGCGTGTGCTCAACCAAGTTGCCCGGGCCCTGCGTATGCCGGTGGAAGATTTCTTCGACCGGCTGGGTCATGGTGATCCTGGCGCCGACGCCGCGGAGGGTGCCCTCGACCCGAGCGCCGAGGGCGAGATGTCGACCGTAGCCTCCATCCAACGCGACCGCGATCTCAGCGATGAACAGAAGATGGCGCTACTCGGCGTCTACCGCAGTTATGTCGACGCCAACGCACGAGCCGCCAACCAGCCCGCGCCCGGCCGACGGCGCCAACCCATTTCCGGTTCGGCCGCCAAGGCGCCAATTCCCGCAGGTGAGAAGGCTCCGCCCAGGAGCACGAAACGGGTTCCGCGGTAGAAGTGACGAACGTCTCAGCCAAATGGTTGAAATATCTAGCACTTGGTAGGTATAGTTATCGTCATGCCTGCAACCAAGACATCCACCGAAAACGCCGCCACCTCCGCCGAAGAGGCCTTCCAGGCCCCCATCGCTGCCGCCAAGAAGTTCTTCGACGACATCAAGCCCAACTTCGACGCACTCAAGAACTTCGATCCGGCCACCAGCTTCACTCCCGAGACCGTGCGTACGCAGGTCATTGACGGCATCAAGCAAGCCAACAAAGTCGCTCTCGATGCCGCTTCCAGCGTTTCTGAGATGGTCGCCAAGGTGGCTCCCACCCAGACTCTGCCCTTCGCCACCCAGATCCAAGAGGCCGCCAAGGCCAACTTCGCCTTCATGGGCCAACTCTTTGACATGCAGCGTGACTTCGCCACCGAGCTGCTGGCCACGCTGGTTCCGGCCAAGTAACAAGCTCTTCCCCAACCCGGGTTCGCCCGGGCACCCGTTGAACCCCGCTGACGCGCCCTCCCCCTGGCATCGTCGGGCGGGGTTCTTCGCGTGCGGGGTCGGGACGGTCAGCGCTTCGGACCCGTCTTCCTGGCGGTCGCCCTCGGTGGGGCCGCTTTCCTAGCGGTCGCCTCGCTCGCGGTCGGTTTTGCCGAAGCGGGCTTCGGCGCCTTAGGCGCGGCGACAGGGTCGGTCGACCCCCCGAGGGCCCGAACCAAATCGGCATGGGAGGCGCGAATGCAGTCGGCAAAGAATTCCGGATCGGGCACTATTTCTCGGCACGCAGTGATCGCTATGGTCAGAGCATCGGTGTAGCTCATTATCGCGAATATGATGCCCATACCGTTTTGAATCGGCCCCATACCGTAGCTGGCCACCAGACGTGCCCCCATGGAGTACAGCGGCACGGGTGGGCCGGGCACGTTCGTAGTCACGAAGTTGAACAGAGGTTGGGTTTGATCGGTGAGCCCAAATTCTGCGTTCATGCGAGCGGCCGCACCGACGAGCGCGCCCGGAATCATCTGGCTCATCTGCTGAAGATTGCGGGCGCCCACCGCCTCGAGCATGATTTTTGACTCCATCGCGGCGCGGTGTACGGCGGCGAGCCGTTCGACGGTATCGCCAAGATGGGTGGCGAGCGAGACCGCCATGGCCGAAACCTGGTTACCGGCGGCGGCGTCGCCTTCGGACCGGACCGAAACCGGCACCATGGTGACCAATGACTCGGTCGGCAACTCTCCCTTCGCTTCGAGATATCGGCGCACGGCGCCGCCCACCACCGTGAGTACAGTGTCGTTGACGGTTGCGCCGGCCACGATCGTCTTGCCTCGCTTGAAGTCGGCGAGCGGAAAGTGGGTGGCGACTATGACGCGATGACCAGTCACTTTTCCGTTGAAACGGGTCCGGGGCGCCGAAGACGACGGCGTCGGGGCCGCCGTGGCGGCGGGCGCGGCTGCCCGACGGGCCATCTCAGGAAGCGATTGGACGAAGCTCTGGGCCATGCGCAGCGGGGTCATTGCGTTGTTGACCGAAGCCCTGGCCAGTAACTCCCACGGCGGAGGAATCGCCTCGGGCGTCCACGACTCAGTCGCGGCGGCCGGGTGGCCACCCGGTTCCAGATCGTGAATGGCCGTGATGAGCTCGACGCCCGAGAGACCGTCGACGGCGGCGTGATGGATCTTGAGCAGGAACGCGAAAGACCCCGCGGGAAGTTCGTTGATGCCATCGAGCCCTTCGATGACGTATACCTCCCACAGTGGACGATTCAGATCGAGTGGCCGAGCCATGAGCCGAGCACATTGGATCATGAACTGGCGCCAATCCCCGGGCTTGGGCAGCGCTATATGGCGCACGTGGAACTCCAGGTCGAACTCCGGATCTTCCACCCAGTAAGGATGATCGAGGTCCATGGGCACCCGGACCAACCGGCGGCGCATCAGGGGTGCAAGGTGCAACCGGGCCTCGACCATGGCCAGGATTCCCTTGAACGTCACCAGATGATCTGGCGCCGTTGACGGGTCATAGATGTTGATCGAGGCAACGTGCATCGGGGCATTCGGCGTTTCGGTATAAATGAACGATGCGTCTTGGGCCGATAGTTGCTGCATGGCCGCTCCTTGCTGGTCGGTTCAGGTTGTGGACGGGGGAACTTTCGGATGTTATTAAACTAGATAAGTGCGTCGTCGAGCCCGACCGCGGCCATGAGTTCCCACGTTTCATCGACGGCATGGGCCAACAGGAGAAGGTCGTGCAATTCGCCGTTCCGGTCCTGGACTTGATCGATGAGCAGCGCTTCGCGTTCGAAACCGATGTCTTCGAACATGGCGATGGCCGCCGTCTGTTCGACCACCACTTCAACGGTGAGTTTGTGCAGATCCATCGCGAGGCCCTCCATGAGACCACGCCGGGCCAATGCCCGTCCGACCCCGGCCCGCCGTTGCGCGGGATTCACGACGACCCGCACCTCGCCCACATGACTCGACCACGCCACCCCCCGGATCACGGCGACATAGCCGACGACGGCTCCGGCGTCGTCGACCGCCACCAGTCGCCGGTCTTTGGTGTCGTGAGCCCAGGCCTCGATGGCCAAAGGGTCGAGAACGTCTTCTTTGAAGAAGGTTCGATCCCCTTCGGGCACCCGGGCAAAAAAAGCGCGGGCCGCTTCAAGCAGATCGGGGCCCAAGGGTCGAATCTTGACCTTGACATCGGTCCTGGGCACTTCGGGCCCGTTCATCGTATCGACTTGCCGGATCGCGACACGACCCAGTCGGCGATGGTGGGCATGGTGTGTTTGCTGGCGGCGCGTCCGACGATGAGTCCTACATGACCGGCCGGCAACCGCATGTCGGTCTTGTCTACGGAGCCGACGAGCCCGACCAACGGGGCCACGGATTCGGGCGGCGCGATATGGTCTTTTTCGGCCAAAACGGAGAGAAACGGCACGGTGATATCGCGCAGCGATATCTTCCGTCCGCCGAGGCGAAGCGTATCGTTGACGAAGCCGTTCTCGCGGTTGAACATGCGCACTGACTGGCGCATGGTGGCCCCGGGGAACGGGATCTGATCACGCGCCCATCCGGTCATAGCCTGATAGGACTCAAGGTATTCATCGTTCCACAGGTTCTGCCAGAGGGTCGCATAACCCGAAACGTCACCAGTAGGACGCAAAAGGCGGAATGAATTGAGCATCGCCTCAGCGGGCACATTGCCGGTATCATCGATCATGTCATCGACTTCCATTCGCCCTTCGGCCACCATCGAAGCCATTGGCCCCATCTTGGTGAAGTCGATCGGAGTGGCCATTACCGCGAGATTGCGGACCGGGCCTTCAGGATGACCGGCTTGGTGGAGCAGCGCCAGGACCCCCCCGTAACAATACCCGAGCAAGGTGATTTCATCGACACCGCACTCCTCGATGGTGCGTTCGATAGCCATGGGGAGGTAGTCATCGCAATATGTCTCGTGGGTGTTCTCGGAGTCCAGGTGATCGGGAATGCCCCAATCGAGCATGAAGACATCGAGACCTTTTCCGAGGAGCACTTCGACGAAGCTGCTGCCCGGCCGTAAATCGAAAATATACGACTTGCTGACAAGACTCATGATGAGCAGTACCGGCGGACCGTAGACGCGATTATCGCTGCGATAGCGATACAGCGCCATCTTGTCATGCGTCCAGATCTCGTCACGGGGCGACTGACCAACCTTGACCCGGTCGACGCCGGCGAGATGCTTCAGACCATTGCGAGCCCGGGCCATGTTGCGCCCGACGTCACGACGAACGCGGCCGACCACCGCTGCAGGATCAATCGGGCTAGCCACGGGCCCCTCTTTTCGATGTTTTAAGGGCGGCCGACTTCGACGCCGGGATGGTTGGGGTCTTAACCGAAGACGGCGTCGGCCTCGTCACTTCTTTTCGTCGGCCTGTAGGGGTTGCGCCGACCGATGGCCGGGAGTCGCTCTCAAGGGCGGTCAGGATGCGCTCCTGCTGCTTGGCCATATCGTTGAGTCGGCGCTCTACCGACGCCAACTGATCGCTGATGCGCTTCACGTCAGTGGCGGTCGCCATATTGGCCGCGTGCATGGCCTGACGAGACGCCCGTTCCGCCCGTAAGCGCATTTGGTTCTGACCTTTGGCCAGCGCTGCGGCGGCATCGGCGAACTGATCGGTCCGAATGGCCTTTTCGAGTTGCGGCGCGACGGTGCGCTCCATCGCGTCGAAGGCCTTCTTCCAAAGTGGGGGGCCTTCCGGCTTTACGGCGGGCTTGGGGTCGGGCATAGCCGTCAGTGTAGGTAATCCGGCTCACCAATGCGCGCCTGGTCAAAACTCGGTCAAAACTCGGTGAAAAGTCGGTCAAAACGCAGTCAAGGCGGGAACGAAGCATGGGTCACCGATGTGATTCAGCCGAGGGACAGACCCGACGGCACCAGCGTCGGCACCGCGACCGGTTCAAGTATCGGGCGAGGCGGTCTCGCCGATTTGGCCTCGACTCGCAGCGCGTCGATGGCGTGCTCCATGGCTTTGGTCGCGGTGGACGGGTCGGTCCCTTGCGGGAAACGCAGCGGGGCCCCAACCCGGATGGTCACCGCGCCCACCTGCTGCGCCTTCTGGCCCCTCGGGCGAATGGCGGCCAACCCCTCCATGAACATCGGCACGACCGGCACATCCTTGGCCAACGCCAACAACGCCGGACCGACCCGGAATCGGGCGAGGCGGCCGCTGCTCGACCTGGCGCCTTCGGGAAAGATCACGATCGACCACTTTTTTTCAAGCAACCATTCGCCGTGCGCCAACGATGACCGTCCGGCCCCGCGCTTGATCGGAAACGAGTTGCTGGAGAGCGAGAACCACCAGCCTTGCTTCTTGATGCCCTTACGACCTTTGATGTAGAAGCGATCGGCGGCCGCGCCAAAAGCAACGCGGCGTTGATAGCGCTTTGGAAGGGCGCAATACAGCGCCGAGCTGTCGAGGTGACTGGCGTGATTGGCGATGAACACAGCGGGACCCTTCAGGCCATCGAAGTTCTCGGCCCCCAGCACGGTATAGGGCTTGCACCATCTGGCGACGTCGCCGGTGAAGGTCTGCTTACGTAACAACCGGCGCCCGATTCGCGCCGGAAGCGAGATTTGCCAGCGGTGCGGTCCGGTGGTCTCGGTCGTCTGGCCCAAAAGGCGCGTGAACAGCTTCATATCGATGGCCGGAATGATCGTGCGCTTCGTGAGCGCGCCAGCGGTCATAAGGTGAGCGGCCTCACCGTCGGGTACATCGACGATCGAGAAGATGTCGAAGGAGCCGAGCAGGAAATACTGCTCGACCAGCTTGCCGTGCAGGGCCTCGACCTCGGCCTTGAGGGCGCCGAGTTGGCGGGTCTTGGCCAGTTGCTGCTGACCTTCGGAGTTGAACTTTGAGAGGATGATGAAGCGGGCCATGGTCGGTCGCGAGGTCCGGTTACTTGGGTGCGGTGAGCATGCCGATGAACGACGAGAGCGTCATAGCCGGCATGGTCGTGAGTTGTACCGTGCCGCGGGCGCCCATCTCGACCGAGATACGGGCCACTACCTCGTTACTCGGCGCGTCGAGGATCGTCACGAAGTCCCATTCACCCAAAATGGCGTATTGGGAGCTGATCCGACCACCCATGGCCTCAATTTCCTTGTTGACCTCTTCGAGCCGTTGCGGCCTCTCCTTGAGGGTCTTTCGACCCTCGTCGGTCAGCCTCGTCATCATGATGTATGTGGCCATGGTCCCCCCTCGGGCGGTGTCGGTGCACGGGCGCATCGATCTGAGCTAGGACTCTACCCATGCGCGCCGTGGTGTGGACAGGAAAAGGAACCCTCGAGATCGTGGATCGACCGATTCCCGAGCCCCGACCGGGTTGGGTCAGGGTCAAGATTTCTCAAGTCGGCATCTGCGGGAGCGACCTCCACTTCTTGGATGGCGGCTTCCCGTCACCGGTCGGTCTCGTGCCCGGCCATGAGCTGGGAGCGACGATCGATGCCTACGGCGACTCCGCCGGCGACGATCTTCTCCCAGTGGGCACACCCGTGGCCGTCGAGCCCATCGTTGGGTGCGGCCGCTGCGGACTGTGCCTGGTCGGCGAATACAACCGTTGCCTCGAGC
The DNA here is from genome assembly GCA_025359845.1 of Acidimicrobiia bacterium. Taxonomy (GTDB): domain Bacteria; phylum Actinomycetota; class Acidimicrobiia; order Acidimicrobiales; family JANYDT01; genus JANYDT01. Next base: position 1,075 of record JANYDT010000061.1, on the reverse strand, counting down.
GGAAGATCTTCGGAATGAACACAAGGGGCGGAATGGCCGAATTCATGACCATCCCCAATGACCGCGTGTATGCGCTACCCGCCGGCGTCTCGGCCGGCGACGGCGCGTTGGTCGAGCCGATGGCGGTGTGCGTACGGGGCGTGCGCTTCGGCGGTATCGGCCTCGGATCACGAGTCGCGGTGCTCGGAACAGGATCGATCGGACTGGTGTCGATTCTCGCGGCCCGAGCGGCCGGGGCGTCAGAAGTCGCGTTCACGGCCCGGCATCCGGCCCAGCGGGATCTGGCGGTAGCGTTTGGCGCCACGGCCCTCCCCGACGGCGCCACGAACGACTACGACGTGGTGATCGAGACTGTCGGCGGGCGTGCGGACACCCTCAATCAGGCCGTTGGTCTGGCCCGACCGGGGGCAACCATCAGTGTGCTCGGCGTTTTTTCGGGATCAGTTGCGATCGACGGATTCGCGATGGGTACGAAGGAACTCCGTATCGTCAACGCTAATTGTTACGGCCGCGCCCACGGCGGAGGCAGCGACTTCGACGTGGCCATGTCGCTATTTCGGGCGCACGGCGATGCGCTCCGATCGCTAGTCACCCACCGCTTCTCCCTCGACCGGGCCAACGAGGCGCTCGCCACTGCCGCCGACAAGGCCACGGGCTCGATCAAAGTGATCGTCGAGCCCTGAAGGGCGGAGGGTAGGACGACTCAGACAGTCTCGACGATGCGCGAGTGCCAGTCCATCGGCTTGGGAAACAAGCAGCGAGCCGCGGCGGGCGCCTTGAACGGGCGCCAATTGTCGATTGGTCGCCGCAGACGGTCGGAAATGGCCCATACGGCAGCGGGGTTGTGGCCGAGGCCGCTGTGGGAACTGCGTACCTCGATGTTCTCGCGAAGGGGGCCGGGGCCGTCTATACACACGTGCCAACGGATGACACCGTCGCTGCGGCTGTAGATGGCGGTGGATGGGACGGGCAGCGGTGGCCGGTCTTGCTCTGGAGGCTGGTTCGTGAGCATGTCGACCATGTCGAGATTCATTCGGTCCACCATTTCGGTCAGGCTGCTGCGATCGCTCCCGCG
>JANYDT010000055.1 GCA_025359845.1 Acidimicrobiia bacterium | reverse complement strand
ACACTCAAGCCTGAAGCGATCAGCCGACTGGTACGGCTTCTCAATTCCAGCGCCAACATGTTCGAGCCATGAGGCCGGGCCGGCCAGCACTCGTCGCCTGCGTTCTCGGCGCGATCGACCTCGGGCTGCTTGGCACGGCGTTGCGAGCTGTCGAACCGGGCAACTTGGCGAGCCGGCGAGCAATGATCGTGATTGCGGTCTGCGGTCTGGGCCTCGCCGGCGTGCTTACCATGCTCAGCACGGCCAGTAGCTCGCGGGCGAGCCGATTCATTCTGATCTGGAGTGCCCTTGTCTTGGCATGGACGCCATTGTGGGTGCTGACTGTGTCCGGGTGGTCGATCATCCCCGCGTCAGGGCTCGTGTCAGGCCTACTCGCAGCCTCACGATCGGAACGGCGCCGGCCGCGCCCCATTGGCCTCGCCGTGGTGGTCCTTGGCGCATGTGCATCGGCGATCGCCGCGACGATGGTCGACTCGGAGCATGTGGCAATAGCCATAGCGAAAGTCACCCGATACACGGCTCCCGGCATTTGCGCGTTGTACGTCGTCGGCCTCCTCGGATACATACAGGCTGGCGCCGCTCTCGCGTCATTTCGAAGCCGCCGCTTTCCGGCCCCGCGCACGGTCCTGGCCATCGTCTTGGCACTCAAGGCGGCATGGCTGATTGCCGGCCAAACCCATCGGTTGCCGCCATGGCTGGGTGCAACCCTCCCCGGCTGGCGCCAGGACCTTCCCGAGACTGTCTTGCTCGTAGCCGCCGTCTGCTTCAGCCAGATTGTGGTTGTCGCCACCGTCGTTTTCCGACCGTCGACGCCCGCCGCCCGGCGCCGATTGACCACGGGACTCGGCGTGGTGATCATCGCGATCATGGCCGCGTGGGCGGTCTTCTTTGGGCCGTCACTGTTTCCCGATGCGCGCTGGCTACGCAACGCCCTCGCCTTATCGGCTCTCGGCCTCGCGTTGTGGGCGGCCGCTGAATTCGCCATCACACGAAGACTCGAAGTGCCCATGTTGCTGCTCATGCTGGCCGGCTGGTGGGCCCTCGGCCGAGCCGCCTGGTTTGGCGCCGAAGTGGCCCGACTCGACATGCCGATCACGATCGGTCTCCTGGGAGTGGCCGTTGACGGGTTTCGCCACGGGCGGTGGATCTTCGCCCCGGAACGGGTTGCGCTGCTGATAGTAAGCAGCACCGTAATCACCAGGGCGACTACGTGGATACCATTCTCCGCCGAGAGCGGCGGCACCTATCTGACCCTGACTTTTCTCGGCATCGCGCTTCGGGTCGTCCTACAGGGAGTATCGCGACCGGAGTTGCCGCGGCCCCTTCCGTTTCCTGATGTGTTCGCGTTGAGCGCGACGTTGCTCACGCTGCTTGCCGTCGGCGACCGTGCTTTGCTCGTGGACGCCGGCGCCGCGAATGCGGTGTTCCAACTCGCCCTGGTTCCACCGATCGGATTGTGGGCGCTATGGAGAATCGGTATCCGCGACCAACTCGAAACCGGCTCACCGGCGGCGGCAGACACCGGATCCGCTTTCGGCAAATGGGTCATACGCCGGGCCGTCACATCGTTTGCCGTCGGCGAGAACGACTGGATGGACCTCGCAGCGTACAAAGACGATTTCGAAACCCTCATCCGTATACTTTGTGTCGAGGCAAATCAATCGGGGTATGACGTGTGGAGCAATGGCCTCGAAGCAGTTCTTCGGAGAGAAAATGTTCTTATCAGCGTGGTGTCCGATGGCGACTTCGGCGCCGGCGTCGTTCGAGTCTTCGCGCCCGTGAGCGTCGGATCAGACTTGCCGCGGAGCGACTCGCGGATCGGCCACCTCATCCACGACCCCGAAATCGACTGCACGCTTTACGCCCACGCCGTCGCCGCCGGAGGCAACCCCGATGAGCTGCTGGTAGTGCTGGCCGAAATCGAAGCCCAGATCGAGGAAGCCGCACAGGCGGGTATGGGCCTGTCGCCCAAACGGTTGGACGAGTTCTTCTCGGTGTTGGTCGAGGCCGATGATGCATGATCTTCGCCCGTGGCCGGACGGCCCAACTTCGCTACCACTTCTGGAGTCCGGACCCGAGAATCGCTCGCCGGCGCAGTCCGGTGACTCCTCCCCGAACCCAACGGTCGCGGTGATGGTGTCAGCTCTCGGGGTTCTCGCGCACCGGCCTGAAGTGGGGATAATCGGACACGTCCTGACCCCCTTCGGGCGCATTCGAGTAAGAATTCGCCCCAAGGTCATCGACATCGGAGGGTCGCGGCGCGCGCTACCGCGTTTGTACGCCCAGTTGACGGTAGATGGCGAGCGCGAACGATCGCTCGACCCGATTGCCGCGGAGATCGGTCAGCACGTCGACCGACGTAGCCCGAGCCGCCCAGAACTTGCGGGCCTCGCCGAACTGCGACCGAGCTGCGGCGCTCCGATTGAAGAGGAAGACCCGCAACGAGACGCGCCCGAGCGAGTGCAGGGAGGCATCAATCTGTTGCGACGAGTCAGACGCGACGCCGTCCGTGAAGAGGAGGCGATCGTCGTAGCCGATGCCTTGGGCCGCCAGCACGTTCACGGCCGACCGGGCCCCCCGGTACCGCAACCCTTCCCCCTACGAGACTCGCAACGCCGGCCAGAAGAGCAAGAGGCGGGCGGCGTATGCGCCTGGAGATCGTGCTCAGCGCGACGCGATCGCGCCGAACCCGCCACAGCGCCGAATCGGGGCGAGCCAGTCGGCGAAACACGTTTTCAGACCTGGAGGTGGGCCGATACGACGACATTGTCGACGTAGTGCCGCGAGCCATCAGCCTCGATCTGGGTGGTCGTCCCACCGCACGTCACCAGACGTAGTTGAGAACCTCGGCCATGGGCGCAGACCGGCCCCTGCCACAGCTGATCCTTCGGAAGGTCGTCGACCCGATCGACGATAAAACGCAGCCGCTTTCCTCCGATCTCGACATCGATCGGGTCCGCGACCGCCGGACCAAGCCCCTTTCCGATCTTGTAGAAAGGACCATGGTGCCCGCGCCAGTCGACGTGGGCAATGACCAACGCGATACCCGGATCGCCAGGATGAG
>JANYDT010000018.1 GCA_025359845.1 Acidimicrobiia bacterium | reverse complement strand
TTTGGAGTGACTCGTGGCATTTGGAGTGACCGTTTTCGCACGAAAACTCACTCCAAATGCCACGCTTGCGTGATCGGGGTCGGGCCCCGGGGCCGGTGATCGGAGCGGCAATCGGGGTCAGTCGGCGGGCGCCGCCCGTGGGCGTACGTGACCGCCGCTCGGTAGAGGACCGCACATCCAAAGTCGCCGACTTCGTCAAGCGACGGGAGCTTGCAAAGCATGTCTCGCCGGATCGCTCAGTCGCCCCTCACTCCGGCGACGGGCCACTACCCTGGAACCCATATGTTCGATCCGTCGTCGGTACGCGCCTTTCGTGCTATTCGATGGCAATTCGACGAGACCTCCGGCATCGCCACGTTCGAATACGCGCTGGTCAGCGACACCCAAAAGTGGCCCTTTACCGAGCACATCGCCTTTCCGCCGAACCCGTCGGCGCCCCTGACGCCGGCCCGGCGCGCCGTCGTTGATCGACTTCTGGCTCACCTCTTCGTCGCCGCCGCCATCAGCTATTACAAGGCCGCGGCCCCGCCCCTGATCCAAATCGAGCAGGGCTCTTACGCCGACGCCGAGATCGACTTTCACCGACTGGTGCTCGAACGCGGGCTCGGTGAATACTGCTTCCACAACGGGCTCGATCTGCTGCGACCGCACTTTGAGTATCGAAGCACCGAGTCCGACAGGGCGGCACCCGTCGAAGGCCTCGCGCTCGACGGCGCACCGCTCATCCCCGTCGGCGGCGGTAAAGACAGCTGCGTCACCATCGAGGCCCATCGCGCCGCGCACCCCACGCTGATCACCGTGAACCGATATCCGGTCATCCAAGCCGTGATCGATGCCGCCGAGTTGCCCGACCTACTGGTGCGGCGCACCATCGATGCGCGGCTCCTCGAACTCAACCATCAGGGCGCGCTGAACGGGCACGTTCCGATCACGACCATCGTGTCGTTGTGCGTGCTGATCGCGGCGGTGATGCACGGCCATCCTGAGGTCATCATGTCGAACGAGCGCTCCGCCAGCGAGGGCAACGTGGTGTACCGCGGAGTCGAGATCAACCATCAATGGTCCAAGAGCGTCGAGTTGGAAGAAGCCCTCCAACGACTGCTGGCCACCATCACGCCAGAACTCACGTGGTCGTCGTATCTGCGGCCATGGTCGGAACTCGCCATCGTCGATCGCTTCGTGCGGACGGGCCAGCGCTATCTCGATGTGTTCTCGTCGTGCAACGCCGCGTTCCGCCTTGATCCGACGCGGCGCACGACGCGCTGGTGCGGGCGGTGCCCGAAATGCCAGTTCGTGTTTCTCGCTCTGGCGACTGTTCTACCGCGCGCTACACTCGAACACGTGTTTGGCAATGACCTTTTTCTCACGAGCCAGACCGACGGTTTCGAAGCTTTACTCGGCCTGACCGAGTCGAAGCCCTTCGAGTGCGTTGGTGAGAGCGGCGAATGTCGGGTGGCGCTACGGGTCATTGCCGAGCGTGACGAGTGGCGCGATCACCCGGTCGTGGCCGAGCTGGCCTGCCAAGTGCGCGCTCGTGGCGTGTGGCCGTCACTCGCCGAACTCGGGGCGGTCTATGCGCCTGCATGACTTGGGCGGACGGCGGGTCGTCATCTGGGGGTGGGGCAACGAGGGGCGCGCCGCTCGCCGGGTCCTCGAACATCATGCCCGTCCGCGCAGCATTGTGGTGGTCGACGATCAGGACCGGGCGAGTGACGATGAGGTACTGCGAGGGGCCGAAGCCCAAGCGGCAGTGGCCGCCGCCGAGGTGATCGTCAAGTCGCCCGGGGTGCCGCCGCGCGCGCTCGCCCGCCTGGGCAAGCCGGTCACCGGTGGCACCCAGTTGTGGTTCGCCGAAACCGGGGGCGAGCACACGATCGGGGTCACCGGCAGCAAAGGCAAGTCGACCACGACAACGCTCATCGCCCACCTCCTCGAAGCGGTCGGCGAATCCGTCGTCCTCGCCGGCAACGTTGGCCGGGCCTTGCTCGATGTGCTCGACGTTGACCTCGCGACGGTGGGTGCGAAGGCTCCGGCGGATCGGTGGAACGCGCTCGAGCTTTCGAGTTTTCAGTGCGCCGAAGTCGAGTACTCGCCCCAAATCGCAGTGCTTACGGCGCTTTTTCCTGAGCACCTCGATTGGCACGGCTCGATCGATCGCTACTACGCCGACAAGATCAACTTGTTCCAGCACCGATCCGACATCGTCACCATCGTGAACGCCGACAACCCCAACGTTGCGGCCCGCTTGGCCGCTCGGTCCGATGAACTAGTCAACGTCATTACCTACGGCACCGTGGCCGGTCTCCATCCGGAGGGTCCGCACATCCGCGACGCCGCCGGCACGCCTATCGCCTCATTGGCTCGGTGCGCGCTGATAGGGCACCACAACGCGGTCAACGCGTGCGGCGCCCTGACCGTGTTGCGGGCCGTCGGTATCGACCTCGTCGACCCAAGGGTGCAAGCCGGGATCGATTCATTCCAGCCCCTCGACTACCGTCTGCAACCTATCGGCGAACTCGGCGGGCGCTCCGTCGTCGATGATGGTCTGTCAACCGCCCCTGACGCGGCCATCGCCGCGTTGGCGGCCTATGCCGATCGGCCGGTATGCATTCTCGTGGGCGGCCACGACCGCGGTCTCGACTACCGCGAGCTGGCCGCCGCGATCGCCGCCCGCGCACTGCCAACGTTGGTGCTCGGGGTGCCCGAGAGTGGCGCTCGCATCGTGAGTCTGATCGAGCCGTCGCCGATCATCCACGCCGAGTCGTTCGCTGACTTCGACGACGCTGTCGCCTTTGCCGTTCGCGAGACACCCTCGGGCGCCGTGATCCTGCTCAGTCCGGCGGCTCCGAGCTTCGGCCGCTTCGCCGACTACAAAGCCCGATCGGACCACTTTCGAGAACTGATCGGACTGGCCGATGACTCCTGAACCCGAGCGCCCGCCGGCGCCCCCGCAAGGATGGTTTCGGCGGCTCTGGGGCGTGATCCGGCCTCATCGCGGCAATGTGGTCATCGCCTTCGGATCGGCCGCGTTCGCCACGATCGGTCTCGTATACACGCCGATCGTCGTACGTTCCTTGGTCGACGGCTCGATTCGGCGCGATGACGGAACGCTCACCAAGTGGCTACTCGTGCTCGTGGTGCTGGCGGTCCTGCGCGGCGCCACGATCTTCGGACGGCGTTGGTACGGCGGCCAGGTCTCCATTGACGTCGAAGCCGACCTGCGCAAGGCCATCCACGATCATCTGCAGACGCTCGACCCGGCCACCCACGATGCGCTGGCCCAAGGTCAAGTCGTGAGCCGGGCCAACGCCGATGTCTCGATGGTGAGTCAGTTGTTGGCGTTGTTGCCCATATTGTCGTCGAGCGTCGTGCAACTCGTCCTGTCGCTCGGCGTGATGGCCTTCCTGTCACCTTCGCTCACGCTGGTGACGCTGTTCATGGTCCCGCTGCTGTTCTTGGTTTCGGGTTTGCTGCGCAAATGGGTGTTTCCAGCGTCGCTGGCGGTGCAGCAACAAGTCGGCGAGATGGCCTCGAACGTCGAGGAAGCGGTCAGCGGGGTGAGGGTGGTGAAGGGCTTCGGCCAAGAGCACCGGGAGCTGCTGCGCATCGAGGCCGCGTCACGCGAGGTCTTCCGGGCTCGGGCCGTCAGCGTGCGCCTCACCGCTCGCTACTCGCCGTGGCTCCAGGCCCTTCCGTCCTTTGGGCTCGTGGCCATGTTGGCGGTCGGTGGCCGCCAAGTGGTGCACGGCAGCCTGACGATCGGCACCCTGCTGGCGTTTCTGTCGTATCTCAATCAGCTCGTCGCGCCCATCCGTATGGCCGGGCTGGTGGTCGGATTGAGCCAGCAGGCCCGAGCCGGTGGCGAGCGCATCTTCGAATTGCTCGACTACGCGCCGCGCATCGTCGATGCGCCAGATGCGTCAACCTTGGCTGATGGCCCCGGCACCATTGAGTTCGACGATGTGACGGTCGCCTACCCGGGCGGGGTCACGTCCCTGCACGGCTTTTCTCTGCGGATTGCGCCGGGCGAAACGGTGGCGTTGGTCGGCGCGAGCGGGTCGGGTAAGTCGACCGCCGCGCTGATGGTCCCGCGGTTCAACGACCCCACGAGGGGGTCGGTGCGCGTAGATGGCACCGATATCCGCACGGTCACCTTGGCGTCGTTGCGCCGGCGCATCGGCTTTGTGTTCGAAGACGCCTACTTGTTCTCGTCGAGCATTCACGACAACATCGCTTTTGGCCGCCCCGATGCCACCGAGGCCGAAGTTCACCACGCCGCGAAAATGGCCGAGGCCGACCGATTCATCGAAGCGCTGGAGCATGGCTACAAGACGGTCGTGGGCGAGCACGGCCTGACATTGTCGGGCGGCCAGCGCCAACGCATCGGATTGGCTCGGGCATTGCTCACCGACCCCCGCATCCTGGTGCTCGACGACGCTACCTCGGCGCTCGACACCCGCACCGAGGCCGAGATCCACGACACGTTGCGCCGGGTGATGCGAGGGCGCACGACCATAGTTGTGGCCCACCGGCGCTCGTCGTTAGCGCTGGCGTCGCGCCTCATCGTCATGGACGCCGGCCGGGTGCTCGACGAAGGCACGCACGACGAACTGATGGCCCGCTGCCAGACCTACCGACTCTTGCTGTCGGGGCCCGGAGCCGAAGGTGAGGAAGCGGTCGTCGAGGCCCCGGCCCGGCCTGGCTCACCGACCGACGGGACGGGCCTTTCCCTCAACGGGGCCGGCGCGGACCGGGCCTTTCCTTCGGACACACCGTCGAGCGATGGCGCGGCCTTGAACGGACGGCCGTCGGGAGGGCGGCCGTTGGGAGAGGGCCCTTCGTCGGCCAATGGCAGCCCGGGCGCCGCGCTGTCGGGCGCACCAGTGGGTATGGGGCCGGTCACCAACATGGGCAGCCCCATGGGCGGTGCGATGGGTGGACGGGGCGGCGGGATGATGATGGGCATGGGCGGGCCGATGGGGGGCGGCTTCGGCTACAACCCGTCACCCAAGACGTTGGCCATGATGGAGAAACTTCCGCCGGCCACCGACACCCCTCGCATCGAGCCCGGCCCGGCGGTGGCCGACGCGGAGGCCGACGGCGGCCCGCTGAACCTGCGTAAGGAGATCCGGCCCGATCGATGGCCGATTGCGCTCGGGCTCGGCCTGGTGGCGCTCGACACCGTCCTCTCGCTGCTCGGGCCCGCACTCATCAAGCGGGGCCTCGATCGGGGCGTCGCCGATCGGTCGATCCATGCTCTCAACGTGGCCACGATCGTGTTTCTGGCCGTCACCTTCTTCGATGTGGCCATCATGTGGGCGCAATCGATCGTCACCGCCCTGGCCGGCGAGCGGCTGCTGTACCGGTTGCGGCTGCGGGTCTTCGCCCACCTGCAGCGCCTCGGGCTCGACTTCTACGAGCAAGAAATGGTCGGACGGATCCTAACGCGCATGACCGGTGATATCGACGCGCTGACAAATCTTCTCAACGCCGGCCTGATCCAACTCATCGTGGCCGTGTTGTCGTTGTTCGGGATTTTCGGCTTTCTGCTGGTGTACAACTGGCGTCTCGCCCTGGTCGCCTTGGCCTCGCTGCCGCCCCTGATCGCAGCTACGTGGTGGTTCCGGCAGCGCTCGCGGGTGGCCTATGAGGCCGTACGCGACAGGGTGGCCACCGTCAACGCCAACTTGTCGCAGTCGCTGTCGGGCGTGCGAGTCACCCAAGCATTCACCCGAGAAGAGCGCAATACGAAAGACTTCGCGTCGATCGTCGGATCGCATCGCGAGGCTCGTCTGGCCGGTCAATGGGCGGCGTCGGTGTACTTTCCGATTGTCGAAACTCTGAGCGTGCTTTCGACCGCAGCGGTGTTATGGGCTGGGGCCGCGCTGGTGCGGGGAGGATCGCTCACCACCGGAGCGCTGGTTGCCTTTGTGTTGTATCTTGGCCAGTTTTTTGCTCCCATTCAGCAATTATCGGTGGTCATTGATACCTGGCAGCAGGCCAGCGCCGCGGTCGGTAAGTTGCGGGGTCTCATCGGGCGGCCATCGTCAACCCCGGCTGCGCCCGCGCCCGTCCCCCTCCCCGCGGCGACGGGTCGAATCGAGTTTCGCGACGTGCGGTTCGCGTACCGGGTCGGCGCCCAGGAGGCGCTGCGCGGCGTGTCCCTGGTCATCGAGCCCGGCTCCACCGTGGCCTTCGTGGGTGAGACCGGCGCCGGCAAGTCGACGCTGATCAAACTGGTCGCCCGGTACTACGACCCGACGGCGGGAGCGGTGCTCGTCGATGGAATCAACCTGCGCGATGTGGCGCTCGCCCAATGGCGCCATCAACTCGGCGTGGTACCCCAGGAGCCGGCACTCTTCTCGGGGTCGATCGCCGCCAACATCGCCTACGGGCGCCCAGACGCGCCGAGGGCCGAGGTGGAGGCGGCGGCAGAGGCCGTCGGTGCGCACGATTTCATCTCGTCTTTGCCCGATGGGTACGACACGACAGTGGCGGGTCGGGGTCGTTCGCTGTCGGCCGGCCAACGCCAACTCATCGCGTTGGCCCGGGCGTCGCTCGTCAACCCCAAAGTGTTGTTGCTCGATGAAGCCACGGCCAACCTTGATCTCGGGACCGAAGCGAGGGTTCAGGCCGCGATGGGTGTCCTGGCCCGCGATCGCACCACCCTGCTCATCGCCCACCGTCTCGACACCGCCCGCCGGGCCGACCGGATCGTGGTGCTCGCCGACGGTCGTATCGTCGAGGATGGCTCCCATGCGCAACTCGTGGCCGCGGGCGGTACCTACGCCCGGTTGTGGGCCGCGTCAAACGATGTGGTGGAACCGGAATCCGTGGCCGCCCGATAACGCCCTCTGCGGACTACGTCCGGATCGAACGCAAAGGGAGCATTACCAGCACGGCCAACCCAGATGACGCGACGCCCAGACCGAGGCCACCGCGGGTGCCGAGCCGTTCGGCGGGGCCCAACCACCCGGCCGTCGCCATACCGATCACCACGCCAAGTGTGGTTGCCGTCCCGATCGCACTCTCGACCCGACCCCGCATGCCATCGGGCGTGTGCGTCTGGCGGATCGCCACAGTGGCCACGATCGCTACCGTCATCGCCAGATCGCCTATCACTTGTTGGGCGGTGAGCATCGAATATCCGGCCCATGACGGACGGGGCGCGAATACCACGAACAACATAGCCACGGACCCGATCGTGAGCCCCCACAGCACGGTTCGGCCCGCCCCGAGCCGATTCGTCACGCGCGAAGCGATGGTGGCGGCAATGATCGATACCACCCCGCCGACGGCGTACACAAGGCCTTGCGGGCCGGGCCGATAACCCAGCGTTCGGGTCACGTGGAGCACGAAGAGCGTGTTCATGAGGCCCCGACCGAGGCCGAGCGCCACCGCCCCCAGCGCCATGGGCCGCAGGACTGTTTGTCGGCGCACCACCCGCAATCCTTCGCCCATCTCGACCATCACCGTGCGCCGGTCTTTACGGGCGATCGAGGGGGGCGTCGCCGGGAGGCCGGCCGCGAAAATGGCGGCGACGGCGAACGTGATGGCATCAATCAACATCGCCGTCGGGGCCGTGAAGACCTGCACCAGAAACCCGGCGGACGCGAAAGCACAAATCTCGGCCACTGCGTTCAAGCCTTCAATCAAGGAATTGGCCTCGGTCAATTCCTGTGTACTGACCAATACGGGCAGGATGGCACGATATGCAGGCATGTACAGGCTCCCGGTCAGGCCCGTGGCTGCGGCAATGACGACGAGCCAGACCATGTTGAGCGCTCCCATCCACGCCAACACCGGAACCAGCCCGACGAGCCCGAATCGGATGGCGTTGGTAGCCACCAGTACATCGCGCCGGGATAGGCGATCCACCCAAACTCCGGCGAACAGACCGGCCACGAAGCCGGGGAGCATCTCGGCCACGCCGACGACAGCCAGCGCCCCGGCGCCGCGGTGCAGGTAGAGGAGCGCCACGAAGGGGAGGGCCAAGAGCGAAATAAGGCTGCCGTAGGTCGAGATCGTTTCCCCGATCACGAGGCGGCGTAGGTCGGGATTGGAGAGGCGCAACAATGCCGCGAAACCTACCTTGTCACGGTTGCCGCCTCTCAGGAATTATCATCTTCGCCATGGAGACGAAAGAACGCGAGGCGCGACCTATGCAACGGGCGCCCCGAGTCACTCGTGTGGAGCGAACGTTCGGCTTCATCGACATCTCTGGCTTCACGGCTTACACCGATAGTCACGGCGACGTCGCCGCGGTCACGGCATTGTATGAATTCCGTTTTGTCGTGCGAGATATTGCCTCCAGCCATGGGGTGCGCATCGACAAGTGGTTGGGCGACGGCGCCATGTTGGTGGGCGTTACGACGGGGCCTCTCGTGTATGCGGTGCTTGACATCGAGATGCGGCTGGCCGAGCTGCAGTTTCCGCTGCCGCTGCGAGCCGGCTTGGCCGTCGGCCAAGTGATTCTTTTCGAGGCGGAAGACTACATAGGAACCATCGTGAACCTGGCCAGCCGGCTCTGCAGTGATGCGACGGCCGGACAGACATTGGCCACCGAGGCGGTCGCCGACCTCGCCCCCGAATGGGTATTGCGCAAGCCTATGGGCGAAGTGATGATTCGCGGCCTGGCCGCGCCGGTGCCGGTGGTGTCGCTCATCGGCTTGCCCCACGACACCGGGTTGCCTTACGAGGTCGCCTGACACACCCGGTACTAGCCGGCCAGGATCCTCGCCCGCAGCGCGAGATTCACTTGCACGCGTTCGAGCGCCTGGGTGAGCTGCTTTTCGCCTTGTGGGACGGGGTGGTCGGCAAAGAACGCCTCGGCGCCGGCCGCCAATTCGGGGGCCACTAGGGCTAGCGACGACACGATCTCGACCATGCGCACCACGCTGTTATCGGGAATACGCTCGATGAGTTCAGCCCAATGCGTTGTTATCCACGGCCACGTTGCCGGCCCTACGACGGGATGGCCGAGCATCAAGCGCAACAGGTACGGAGCGTCTTGGCTGCGGACGTCGTCGGTGAGTGAGGCGTCGAGGGTGCGGGCCACGATTGCGGCGTCGGTGAAGGCGCCTCGGGCGTACAGGAACCGTACCTCTTCTTGGGGCGTCTGGCCGGCGTGTTGGATGGCGGCGTACCGATTGTAGCGATCGGCGCCCCCGACCATCGCCCCGATCGAAATGAGCGACGGCGCCACATCGGCGTCGGCCGCGCTTCGATCATCGAGGTAACGGTTGAGGAGCGCGTCGGCCCGTTCGATCGTCGGCTGATGCTCGGTGAGCAGTCCGAGCGCACCGATGAGTGACCCTCGCAACTCGCCGGTAAGCGGACTTTCGCCGGCCTCGGCATTCCATCCGAGGCTCTCGACGATGGGCGCGACGATCTTTTGCACGCGCCCCTGCAAGGCGCGGCGGGGTACGTCATGGCCGCGAAAAATGACGTCGAGTGCGTTCAATCCGGTCAGCGCGGCCGACCACACGTTGGGGTCGCGCTCGGCGCCGAGCGAATCGACCAGAGACAAAAACTGGTCGACGTTGGTGGAGCCTTTCACCACGGCGGCCCAGGTGTCGCTCACGACCGCGAAGCGCTCCACGGCCGACAGTTCGGGGAAACGGGCCCGCAGCGCGGTGGCCAAGGCCTCGTCGTATGCGACGCGCAAGAATCCGTGACCACCGGCGTTGCCGACGGCCAGCGTAACCGGGTGGGGAAAGCCGACAGTGACGGAGTCGCGATCGAGCATCAGGCGCCCTGACAGGGTCCGAGCGCCGAACGAGTCGCCCGTGATCTCGGCGCGATATAGCACCGGCGCGTGCCAGCGGCGCTCGTTGGACTGGTCGGTGGCGTGATCGGCCGGAAGATAGGTGAACGGCTGTTGCTCGAACCGCACCTCGTTGGGGGTTGGGCGAGAAAGGGTGACGAGCGGGAAGCCGCCTTGAAATACCCACGTGTCCATCATGGCCCGCACCGGCGCACCGCTGGTCTCCTCGATGGCGTCCCACAAATCGGTGGTCTCGGCGTTGCCATAGGAGTGCTTGATCAAATAGTGGCGAACCCCGTCACGAAACTGGTCTTCTCCCAGGTACTGCTCGAGCATCCGTAGAACGCCGGCGCCCTTTTCGTAGGTGATAATGTCGAACATTCCGTCGGCGTCGCTCGGCGAGATCACGGGGAACTCGATGGGACGGGTGGAGTGCAGCGCATCGGTGGCCTGAGCGGCGCCTTTGTACAGCGAGAAGCTCGTCCATTTCTGCCAATCCGGACGGAACGCGTTGACGCAATGCACTTCCATGAACGTGGCGAATGCTTCGTTGAGCCAGAGCCCGTTCCACCACAGCATCGTGACCAAATCGCCGAACCACATGTGGGCGATCTCGTGGGCGACGACGTCGGCGATTCGTTCGAGATCGGTCCGGCTGGCCAACGTTTGATCGACGAGCAGTAGTTGCTCCCGAAAGGTCACCGCCCCCACGTTTTCCATCGCTCCGGCGGCGAAGTCAGGAATGGCCAGGAGGTCGAGCTTGAGCCCCGGATAGGCGATGCCGTAATACTCATGGAAGTGGCGTAGCGAGAAGGCGCCGATCTCGAGTGCGAACTCGGCCAAGTGGCCCTGACCTGGTCGATGGATGACCCGCAGCGGCACGCCGCCGACGTCAACGGGAGGGGTCGCCTCAAGTTCACCGACTACAAAGCAAACGAGGTAGGTCGACATCTTCATGGTGTCGGCGAACTCGACTCGGCGTTTGGCGCCCACGGCTGTGGCCTTGATCTCCGGGGCATTCGATACCGCCATCAAGGCGTCGGCGACCACGAGCGTGACTCCGAATACGGCCTTGTACTCCGGCTCGTCCCAGCACGGAAACGCCTGCCGGGCGTCGGTGGCCTCCATTTGGGTGCAGGCGATCGTCTTCAGTGCGCCGTCGTCGGTCTTGTACGTGCTGGCATAGAAACCGGCGAGACGGTCGTTGAGCACGCCGGTGAAAGTTGCGTGCAACTCCGCAGCGCCGGCCGGCACCGCGGTCGCCAGCGTGAAAGTCACCCGTTCCTCGGTCGTCTCGAAAGTCGTGGCGATGACCTCGACCCGACGCCCGCCGACCACCACATGAGCCGCGCTGATGGCCAACTCTTTGGCGTTGCAGGTGATCGTAGTGGTCGGTTCGTGCACGATGAGGGCGACCGTGACGGTGCCCGCGAACGTTCGAGTTTCGAGGTCTGGCTCCAAAACAAGGTCGTATCGGGAGGGGGTTACGGTCCGGGCCAGCCGGTAGGGGTCATTCGCCACGACCGGCATTCTCGCGTAGCTTTGTCGCCTCGTGAACCCCGCCCCGCAAGTCGTTACGATCGGCCATGCCATCGTCGATGTGATTCATCCGTCGTCTGACGACTTTCTGATCGAGCAACGGCTCCTCAAAGGGGCAATGGAACTCATTGAGGCGGATCGGGCGGTCGAACTCTGGGCCGCCATGATGGCCGGCGGAGCCGATCACCTGACCGTGATGTCGGGCGGATCGGCGGCCAACACCGCAGTCGTGGTAGCCGCGCTCGGCGGCCGGTCGGGTTTCATAGGCAAGGTACGTGACGACGAACTCGGACACGCCTTCACCTCTGACCTTCGCGCCGCCGGCGTGCGCTTCGAATCGGCGATGGCGCCCGCCTCCGCGCCCGTCCCCACCGGACGCTCCTTGATCAACGTCACGCCCGACGCCGAGCGCACCATGTGTACGTTCTTGGGTGCAGCCCGCGGCCTTCGTGCGCCCGATATGGCGGCGTCACTCCTCGAGACCGCAGACGTCACCTACTTGGAGGGGTACCTATGGGACGAACTCGATGCCCGGGGGGCTCTTGACACGGCCATGGCCATGGTGCACGGCGCCGGTAAGCGGTTCTCGCTCTCGCTCTCCGATGCGTTTTGTGTGGATCGGTTCCGTGACGAATGGATCGATCTCATCGATGGCCACGTCGACATTCTCTTCGGCAACGACCTCGAGCTGTGCTCGTTGTTCTCGACGCCCTCGTTGGAACACGCACTGGAACGAGCGCGAGGGATGTGCGAGATCAGCGCCATCACCATGGGGGCGAGCGGTTCGCTCGTGCTCCACGGCGACCAAACCATCGAGGTTCGGGCCCATCACGTCGATCACGTCGTCGACACCACCGGCGCCGGCGACGCCTACGCCGGTGGTTTCTTGTTCGGGCTCACGGGCGGGTTCGATCTGCACCGGTGCGGCGAACTCGGGGGCATCGCGGCGGCGGAGATCATTTCCCATCTGGGGGCCCGGCCGAGTGCTGCCCTCGCCGAAATGGCGAGGGCAGCGGCCCTTCACTAGGCCGGGTTGGCCCGGTTGTGGCCGGTTGTCGGACTACGCCTTCAACGCCGCGAGGTCCTTCAAGACTTCGTCGCCATGGCCGGCGAGGTCGGTGACGTCGTACGCCTTACGGATAGTTCCTGACGGATCGATCAGGTAGGAGTGACGCTCCGGGAAGTTGGCGAACTTGTGATCCGGGGCCCGGACGGCCTCATACGCGGTACCCACCACGTGGTCGGCGTCGGAGAGCAGGGGATAGGCGAAGCTCTGAGCTTCGGCGAAGGCTTTGTTGTCGGCGGGGGTGTCGAAGCTGATGCCGTAGACCCGGCAGTCGGCTTCGGCGAATGAGGCGGCTCGATCACGGAGCGCGCAACCTTGAATCGTTCAGCCGGGGGTTGCGGCCTTCGGATACCACCACAGAAGAACCCAGTGCCCAGCCTGGTCGGCGAGGGACACGGTGGTGCCGTTCTGATCGGGTACCGAAAAAGCCGGAGCGGGGGTGCCCTCTTTGAGCATTACTCGGTCCTTTCGGGTAGGGAAAGCGGCCATCGTAGGGCGCTCCCGGACGCAGTCTGACCGTTAGTGAGCTGGCGTGCAGGTCTTACTTCACGCAGTTCTTGAAAAAGTACGAGACGAACGCCTGGTTGGAGGCCCTGAATTTGGGGTCCTTGAGGAACGTCAAATAGGCCTTCGGGTCGCCTCCGTTGATCTTGTCGGCCAATTTCTCCATGGACGAGGCATAGTCGCCGATCGTCGTCTTGAGGTCAGCCGGGGGCTTGGAGGTTCGGAGCGCCTTGGCCATTGCCTTCATTTGTTTGGCGGCATCGGCAGGGTTCTTCGAGCTACCCGACATTGTTTCCATCGCCTTCTGAACAGTTGCGCAGTAGGGCGCTTTGGCGCCGGCCGCGGGCGCAAGGGGGGCGAGTAACAAGCCGGCGGCGCCGACCGACAGAGCGGTGCTGGCAAAAATACTGCGGTGGTGGAGGTTCACGACGGGACTCCTGCTTAGGGTTGGTTGTCCGGAAAGAGCATCGGGGGTCCAGTCTTGCAGCTCGACGGCCCTTCTTGGAAGAACTTCCGCCGACCACCGTAGAGTGCGCTCCATGGCCCACTGGACCGAGGTGTACACGATCGGCGACCTGCTGGGGCGCGCCGTCGAGCGAGCCCCCGACGACGTCGCCCTCATGTTCGCGGGGCGAGCGACCACGTTCATCGAGCTCGATGAACGGGCCGTCGACGTGGCCCGGTCATTGGCCGCACTGGGAGTCGTAAAAGGCGACCATGTGGGCATCCTCATGCCCAATTGCGGGGTCTACGTCGATGCGTTGCTCGGCTGCGCCGTGCTCGGGGCGTGGGCCGTCCCCATCAATTCGCGCTACAAGGCCCGAGAACTCGCGTACGTGATCGAGAACGCCGACCTCAAGGTTCTCATCACCACCGACCTTATTGACGAACACGTCGATTTCGTCGAGCTGCTGCACGAAGCTTTGCCATCCCTCGCGGCGGCGACCGATCCTCTTGCCCTGAATCTGTCGGATGCCCCAGAGCTTCGGTCGGTCGTGGTGATTGGTTCCCGAGCCCCGGCCTCGATGCTGTCGGAGTCGGTGTTCCGAGCGGGGAGAGACGCCGTGAGCGTCGATGAGATTGCCCGTCGTCGGGCCCGAGTGGCGGTGCGCGACGTGGCCATCATGATGTACACGTCGGGCACGACGGCCATGCCGAAGGGGTGTCCGCTTTCCCACGAAGCCCTCGTGCGGCCGGCGCTCGAGGCCGGACGCACCCGTTTCGAACTCACGAGCACCGACCGCATGTGGGATCCGCTGCCCATGTTTCACATGAGCTTCGTGCTGCCATTGCTGGCCTGCCTCGACGCCGGCGCGGCGATCATGGCGATGGAGCGCTTCGAACCGGGATTAGCGTTGCGGTACATGAGCGAAGACGGGGCTACGCACAACTTCGCCAGCTTCCCGACCATCACGCTCGCTTTGCTCAACCATCCTGACTTTGATCCGGCCAAGTTATCCTTTCGCCTTATCAACAATGTAGGTGCACCCGCTCTCTTGCGTCAGATCCACGCGGCCATGCCCTTTGCCAAACATATCTCCGCTTACGGGCTGACCGAAGCGGGCGGTGTTTCGTGTTTCAGCGAGCCCGGTGACGACGCCGAGACCAGGGCCACCACTTCGGGCCGTCCCTTCAACGGCGTTGAGATATGTGTCAAGCACCCTGACACCAACGGGCATTTGAACGGGGGCGAGCGCGGCGAACTGTGCATTCGGGGGTACAGCTTGTTCGACGGCTACTACAAGTCGCCCGAGAAGAACCTCGAAGCGTTCGATTCCGAAGGCTGGTTTCACACCGGCGATCTCGGCTCGATCGACCGGAACGGACGGATCAGTTACCTCGGGCGGACAAAGGACATGCTGAAGGTGGGTGGGGAGAACGTGGCCGCGGTCGAGATCGAGGGTTATCTCCAGACTCATGAAGCCGTGCTGCTGGCGCAGGTGGTGTCAGCTCCGGATGACAAGTACGGAGAGGTCGCGGCGGCCTACGTCCAGCTGCGCAATGGCGCTTCGGTTTCGGAAGCCGAACTCATCCAATTCTGCCGAGGGCAGATCGCCGGCTTCAAGATTCCGCGGTACGTTCGGTTCGTGACCGAGTGGCCAATGTCGGCGACGAAGATCCAAAAATACAAGTTACGTGAAGAAATCGCCAAGGAGCTCGTGGGCTAATGGACCTCAAACTGTCAGGAAAGCGAGCGGCCGTCGCCGCGGCATCGAAGGGCCTCGGTTTCGGAACGGCCGCCGCGTTGGCGGCCGAGGGGGCGAGGGTGGTCATTTGCGGCCGCGACCGAGCCACGGTCGACGCCGCGGTGGCCCGACTGGGCCCGCACGCCGTGGGCTTGGTGGCCGACGTGTCGACGAGCGCCGGCGCGTCCGGCTTCGTGTCAGCCGCCGCTGACGCCCTTGGTGGACCGCTCGACATTCTCGTGACCAACGGCGGCGGTCCGCCCCCCGGCACGTTCGCGAGCACGCCGTTCGAGCAGTATGCGCCGGCGTTGGAACGCAGCCTCCTCTCCGTGGTGGCCATGTGCCAGGCCGCGGTTCCGGCCATGCGGGCCAACAAGTGGGGTCGGATCGTGGCCATTACGTCGATCAGCGTGCGTCAACCCATTGCCGTGCTCATGCTTTCGAACATGGCCAGGGCTGGGGTCACCGGCTTTCTCAAGACGTTGGCCACTGAGGTGGCGGGCGATGGCGTGACTGTCAACTCGCTGCAACCGGGGTCGCACGCCACCGACCGCATCAGGCAGATGTCTCCTAACCTTGCCGCCGCCGCGGCGGCCATCCCGACTGGTGTGCTGGGCGACCCCGCGGACTTTGGCGCGTTTGCGGCTTTCTTGTGCAGCGATCAGGCCAAGTTCGTGACGGGCGCACACATTCAAGTCGACGGTGGCGCGTACTCAGGGTTGATGTAAAGGGTTCGCGCCGCTGCAGAGACCGTCGATTGGGCGGGCCTACGCGGGCGAGGGGGCAAAGCGTTGAGCGTCGTCGGCGGCGTACGATGCCACTACGGCGTCCTTGGCCGCCACCGCCTGGACCCGGGCCACGACGTCGTCGAGTAGGCCGCTCGGGATGGCACACGTCATCTCGGTGCTGGGCATTCCGATACGCGTCCGGCTGAGGATGCATCCGGCGCTCACCGCCACCCGGCCCTGCTCCTTGGCCAGCGCCACGATCTGGCACTGGGGCTTGCCTTCGATGCGCAGTCCGGGCAGCGCATCCACGAGCACCATCAACTGCTGGCCGTCCACCCGGATCAGGATCACGTCGGGGTGAACCGGCGTCTCCGCCAGCGGCCCGTACGTCACCGTCTCGGGCCGTTCGGCCACCACCGCGATCCCCGGCACCATTTCCATGGTGACCCAACCTGACTCCAGTAGGGCGGCGACGTCGCCTTGACTTCCCAGTTCGTCGAGGGTCGCGAAACCGTGGGTCAGCATTCCCACCGTGCAGTTGCCATGATCGGCGGCAACGGTACTGAAGGTCTGGTCGATGGCCTCGGTCCAGAACACGCAGCCGGCCGGAACCCGCCCGGTGCGGCCGTCGGATGCGGGTGTGGGCATCGGCTTGTCGAATGGCGTGACGCCCGCGGCTGCTCCGTTCGAGAACGTGATGGCGATGGGTGGCGTCGTCAACCCCAGCGCGGACGTGAGATCGGCGGCGGCTTTTGACCAAAGGCTTTGGAGCATGACCAAATCCTCGCGGTCATCCGACGTCTTGTCGAGTCGGGCTGTTCGTGTGGCCCTTGTGTCACGGGTCTGACCGTTGTCGCCCTGACGGTGAAGACGATACCGTCGAGTCGTGGATTTGGTCCGGGCTTGGGAAGTGCTCGGCGTGCCGTCGCAGAGTGGCCCCGACGTCGTGCGACGGGCCTATCGCGCCGCCTTGCGAGAGGCCCATCCCGATCTCAGCCCGGACGTGAACGCCGGCGAGCGCACTCGATTCGTCGTCGACGCATACCGGACCGTTGTGGCCATGGCGCCTGGGGATTGGGGCGACCACTGCGAGATCGGCAGGCCCGACGACGCCATGGCCGAGTCGGGCCCCGGGGCGCCGGCGCCGTCGGGCGCCGAACGAGTGGCGGCCGATGGTCGGGATCGACTGACGGCTTGGCTCCTCGACGACGACACCATCGCCCTCGCCGGTCCTGGCGATGAGGCCTTTGCCCGGCTGGTCGAGGCCGCCCACCGCTTTGGCGACTTGACCTATGTTGATCGCCACACCGGATTTCTCGAGGCGCTCGTGCGGATGACCGATGGTGTCACGGTGTCGGTGGTGATCAGTTTGCAGGGACGGGCGGACGGGACCACAGAGGCGTTTGTGACGATGGAGGCGATCGACATCTTGCGAACCCCGCTCCCGCCCATCCGGGCCCTCACCGAGGAGATCGTCGAACTGCTCGTGGAAGATCGGCCGTCTTAGCTTGGGGCATGAGCCGAGACGAGCGCCCAGGAGGGCCGAGCGGTAAGGTGACAGTTATGGATGCCGCCGCAAAGTTCGCCCTGGCCGACCGACTTTTCGCGGCGGTCGAGGCCGGCGATTTGGAAGGCGTTCGAGACTGCTACGCGCCGGAATTGGCGGTGTGGCACAACTTCGATCAGAAGGAGCAGACCCGCGACGAGAGCCTCCAGACGCTGGCGTGGTTGTGCAAGGTGATCGACGAACGGCGCTACGACATCACCCGACGCGAGGAGCTGCCCGATGGCATCTTGCAGCTGCACATCTTGCGGGGTCGTGCGGTCAAGACCGGAGCGCCCTACGCCCTTCCCGCGGCCATCGTCGTCACCATGGCCGAGACGGTCGACGGCAACCGCATCACTCGGCTCGACGAGTACCTCGACCCCGGCGCGGCGCCCAAGTAGCGCCGCGAGCTCGGTTCTGCCGAGCGGCCACGGGGCGCCTAGAACACTGCGGCCAAGGGTTCGAGGCCGAGCAGCACCCGCCCGGCGTCGTCGATCGCGTGCGGCGACGTCATCAAATGTTGCCCGACGATGTGCACGTCGCGAAAGCAGCGGGCCAGGGGGTGGTCGGCATCGCTCATGGCCGTCCCTGCGGCCTCGTACAACGTTGTGACCGCCGCGCTGCAGGCACGGGCCGCGTTGGAACAAGCGAGGCGCACCAGCGCCTGCTGACGCACGGTGGGATGGTCGCGGCGCGAAACCGTCTCCCACAGGTCGCCGATCACGTCGGTGCAAAAGCCGCGGGCACCACCCAACGCGGCCTCGGCTTCGGCCACCGCGAGTTGGGCCCGGGGCCGTTCCCGAAGCAAGGCACGGGTCATACGAGGGGTGCGTTCGTTGGCCAGCTTTACGAAGTGGTCGATCGCGGCCCGGGTGATGCCGGTCGACACCCCCACCTTGTTGTACGCCAGACGGCTGGTGAGCGGCAACCGGAAAAGGGGGCCCTCGAAATAGGGCCGCTGCTGGCGCGTGCGCGTGACGCGGCCGTCGGGCACGAACACGTCGCGCACACAGACGTCGTGACTCCCCGTTCCGCGTAAGCCTGGACTGTTCCAGGTCTCGATGATTTCGTACTCGGCCCGGGGCACAACCACCTCCACAACCTCGCCCCGCGCGGCCCCTTCCACCACACACTGCCCCCAGAACCAATCGGCGCGTTGGGCACCGCTGGCGAAGGGCCAGCGCCCGTCCACTCGGTAGCCGCCCTCGACCTTGCGAGCCCGCACCACGGGATTGAGCGCACCGCAGAACACGACGTCGGGGTGTTCGAACACCAAGGATTGGGCCGTCTCCGGCGCCAGATAGGCAGCCCCGATGCCCGTCGTCTCGGCCCCGATCATCAACACCCAGCCAGTCGCACCGTCGGCCTCGGCGATTGCCTCGATGATCGCGATCGTGGCGAGCGGATCGGCCTCAGAGCCGTGCAACGACGCCGGCACGCACATGGCGAACAGTCCGGCCGCGGCCATCTCCCGCACCACCTCGGCATCGGGAGCGAGGGCGCGCTCGGCGGCCTGGGCCCGGTCCCGTATGAGGGGCTGCAAGGCAAGCGCCTTCTCGACCAGCGGATGGGCGGTAATCATCGTCGCATTCTGACCGCTCGTGCGGGGCAACGACGCGCAAGGGCCCCGGCGACTTGCGTCTCCGGGGCCCCGATGGCGTTTGGTGGGTTTACACGCTGACGGGCTGGCGAGCCTCGTGCAGCGTGAACCCGCGGTAACCGTCGGCCACGATCTCGTCGCACTCCGTGCGGTAGACGCCGACACCCCCGATGTAGGGCATCAACACACGCGTCTTACCCGGGACATTTGATCCCATGTACCAGGAGTTGGCCAACGGGTACAGGGTTGCGTCTCCGGCCTCGTTGTTGTGCTGCACCCACCAGTCCTGGGCCTCGAGCGTCGGCTCGATGGACACCGCGCCGGTGTCTCGGAGGTGCTTCATGGCCGCACCGATCCAATCGACGTGCTGTTCGATCGACACGATCATGTTGGAGAACACCGACGGGCTCGTGGGGCCGGTAATCGTGTAGAAGTTCGGGAACCCCGCCACACACAGGCCGAGGTAGGTGCGAGGACCGTGCTCCCATTCGTCCTTGAGGGTGACGCCGCCCTTGCCCCGGATGTCGACGGCGACCAGGGCTCCGGTCATGGCGTCGAATCCGGTGGCATAGACGATCGCGTCGACCTCGAATTCGGCATTGTGGGTACGGATGCTCGTGGGCGTGATTTCGGTGATCGGGGTCTTGCGCAGATTGACGAGCTTCACATTGGGACGGTTGAACGTCTCGTAGTAGCCGGTGTCGAGGCAGGGACGTTTGGTCCCCATAGGATGATCAAAGGGGCACAGGTCTTCGGCCGTTTCGGGGTCATTGACGACGGCGCGGATCTTGTTGCGAATGAACTCGCACGCGGTGTCGTTGGCTTCCTTATTGGTGATCATGTCGTTGAAGGCCAGAAGCATGCCGACAAGGTTCCCCTGGTCCCAGCCGTCTTGGTACTTGGCGTTGCGTTCCTCCTCGGTGACCTCGAGCGCCGACTTCGTGGGTATCTCGACGCCGACCCCGAAGCCCGACGTCCTGTTCTCCTCCCGGTGCTCGGGGTAACGAGCCTTGACGGCGGCCACGATTTCGGCGGTGAGCGGACGGTTGCCGGCCGGCATGCTGAAGTTGGGGGTTCGTTGAAATACGGTCAGCTGTGAGGCCTGCTCGGCGATGATCGGGATGGACTGGATGCCCGACGATCCGGTGCCGATGACTCCCACTCGCAACCCCGTGAAGTCGACTCCCTCGTGGGGCCAATGGCCGGTGTGGTAGGTCTTGCCTTTGAAAGATTCCACGCCGGGAATCTCGGGCAGCTTGGAATGCGACAAGCAACCCGAGGCCATGATGTAGTGCTGCGCCGTGAGCGTCTCACCCGTCGCCATCGAGACGCTCCAGCGGTTGGTCGTGTCGTTCCAAACGGCTTTGTCAACCAGGACTTCGAAGCGAATGTCTTTGCGAAGGTCGTAGCGATCGGCCACGTGATTGGCGTAACGCAAGATTTCGGGCTGCGTCGCGTACTTCTCGCTCCACACCCACTCCTGCTCGAACGCCGGGTCGAACGAGTAGGAGTAGTTGATGCTTTCGACGTCGCACCGGGCGCCGGGGTAACGGTTCCAGTACCAGGTGCCGCCCACGCCCGCGGCCCGCTCCAGCACGATCGCGGAAAAGCCCAGCTCTCGAAGGTGATGGAGCATGTACATTCCCCCGAAGCCGGCCCCCACGATCACTGCGTCGTACTCGCTGTTCAACTGTTCCTGATCGGTCACGTTGTTCCTCTCGGTTCGGTGGTCCTCATGGGCCTCGGCCAAAGGTTAACGCAGACCGCCTCAGCGAATGAAACCTCGTGCCGTGGTTGATCGTTCCCACTCGCGAAGGCCGTCAAACCTGGGAAGACTTCACCGGGTTGGAAATTTTGGTGAGCGACCGAATATTGTGTTCCCGCTGTCGCGCCTCGCGATCGCAAAATCAAAGGGGAAGCACATGGTTTCGCACGTCAAAAGCTCTTCTGCACGCTCCCGATTCGGGCGCCCGACAAGGATGGTCACCCTGGTGGCGGTTCTGGCCTTGGTCACCCCGGTCCTGGCGGCCACGGCCGCTACGAAAACTAAAGGCAAAGTCACCGCCGCCAAGGCGAAGGCGAAGGGGAAGGGCGCCGCGACGACCGGAAAGCCCGCCACCGGTGCACCCATCAAGGTGATGGTCGAAGCTCCGGTCGACAGCCAGATCGCGCCGTACCCGAACATTCCGGCCGCCGCGAAGGTCTATGTCCAGTGGCTCAACGACAAGGGCGGCATCAATGGCCGACCGCTTGAACTGGTCGTCTGTGACGACCAGGCCGATGCCGCCAAGACCGCCGACTGCGCCCGCAAGGCCGTCGAGCAGAAGGTCGTCGCCAACGTCGGCGGTTTCACCATCGACATGAGCCGCAGTATCCCGATCATGGAGGAGAACAAGATCGCCTGGTTCGGTGCGTGCTGCCCGATCGTGGCGCAGGAGAACACTTCCAAGATCTCGTTCCCGATGGGGTTCGTCAACGGCTTCCCCACCGCCGCGGCCCGCAAGATGGTCCTTGACGGCTGCAAGAGCCCTGTCGAGATCTACGGCGATCTGCCGGTGGCCGACGTGTTCCACACCTCGTTCGTCAACGGCTGGAAGTCGAAGGGTCAAGACCCGGCCAAACTGCGCGTCGTCAAGATCCCGTTGGCGCCGGGCGACTACAGCGCGCAGGCGGCCAAGGCCAACAGCCCAGTCGCCGACTGCGTGTTCGGCAACATCAGTGAGATCAACTGGGGCCCGCTGATCACCGCGTTCGACGGCATCGGCGCCACGCCTCGGTATTACGGGCCGCAGGGCAACCTCGACGGCAAAGTCGCCGAGCAGTTCCCGAAGCAGACCGAGGGCGCCGTCGTCGTCAACGTGTACCCCAACATCGCCGCCCCGGTGTGGAACGACTACCGCGCCGCCCTCGTGAAGTACAAGGCTCCTGATCTCGACTG
Source organism: Acidimicrobiia bacterium (assembly GCA_025359845.1). Classification (GTDB taxonomy): domain Bacteria; phylum Actinomycetota; class Acidimicrobiia; order Acidimicrobiales; family JANYDT01; genus JANYDT01. Next base: position 28,647 of record JANYDT010000018.1, on the reverse strand, counting down.
GAACAGCCTCGCCGGCCTCGGCACCTGGACGGCGTTTACCGCGTTCACCAAAATCGTTGGCTCGATGACCGGCCCGATCAACAATGTGACCTTCCTCGCCGCCGCATCGAACTCCGCCGCGGTCGACACCGGTGGCATGGTCGGCGTGGTCGACTTCACCAAGGAATGGGCCGGCGGAGGAGGGGCGTTCCCACGCATCTTCAATCGCACCGTATTCTTCGACGTGATCAAAGGTGGCAAGCTCACGCCCCTGAGCGTCCCGCCGTACGACAAGGCCTTTGACGTAACAGATGCCTTCGACGGCAAGGTTTCGTAAGCAACCCAGTCTTTCTTGAGGCGGGCGCCGTTCGCTCGGCGCCCGCCTCGGCTTTTTCGCATCAACCGACACTCTTGGGGGTAGCACGACGTGGAAATTCTGAGGTTTGCCCTGCTGGGCTTGGGTTTGGGAGCGTTGTATTCGCTCGCGTCCCAGGGATTGATGGTTATCTACCGAGGCTCGGGCGTCCTCAGTTTCGCCCATGGGGCCATCGGCATGGTGGGGGCCTATGTCGAGTGGGAGGTGAAGGTCAAGCACCACCAACCGGTTTGGCTGGCATGGCTGGCCGGCCTCGCAACTTGCGCCATCATCGGCGCGTTGTCGCATTTGTTGATCATGCGCCAACTCCGCCGGGCCTCCCCACTGGCTCGAATCGTGGCCACGTTGGGTCTTCTCATTGTGCTGCAGGCGGGAGCAGTATTGCGCTACGGGGCCAGACTCACCCAGGTGAATTCCGAGCTACCGAGAACTTTGGTCCACCCCTTCGGAGTGGACAAGCTCGTAGTGTCGGTGGATCGTTTCATTCTCGTCGCGATCGCGGCGATCATGAGCATTGCGTTGTGGGCCTTCTACAAGTACACCCGGTTCGGTCTGGCCACCGGTGCGGTGGCCGAGAATCAGCGCGCCGCCGCGAGCATCGGCTTGTCACCCGACTGGGTGGCCACGGCCAACTGGGCGCTCGGCTCGGCGCTGGCCGGCATGGCCGCCATCCTCATCGCTCCGATCGTGCAGCTCCAGGTCTCGACGATGACCAACTTGGTCCTGGCGGCAATGGCCGCGGCCTTGGTCGCCAGCTTTAAGTCGTTTCCGATTGCCTTTGTCGCGGGAGTGGTCATCGGCGTCGGGCAGACCGAACTCGTGCGATTCGTCAACACCACCGGTGTGTCGAGTTCGCTGCCGTTTGCCGTGATCATCGTCTGGATGATCGTGCGCGGTCAGGCGCTTCCGTTGCGCGACTACTTCCTGCAGCGCCTGCCGGCAGTGGGTAGTGGCAAGGTGCATTACCGCGCCCTGACGATCGCGTTGGTGATCACGGGAATTGTCATCAGGATGGCCTCGCCGCGGTGGCAGGACGCGTTCGTTACGACGTTCGCAATGGGTCTCGTTCTGCTCTCCGTCGTGGTGGTGACGGGCTACGCAGGACAGTTGTCGCTGGCGCAATTCGCGCTGGCCGGATTCGGGGCGCTGGTGGCGGGACGCCTCGTCGACGCGCAGGGTTGGCCGTTCCCGGCCGCCGCGCTGGCCGGCGTGCTGGCGACGGTTCCCCTCGGAGCGCTCTTCGCCCTGCCGGCGGTGCGGGCGCGCGGCATCAACCTCGCCATCGTCACGTTGGGGCTCGGCACAGCGATCGAACTCATGGTCTTCAACAACAGCCGCTTCGTCGGCGGGTACTCGGGCACGAAGGTCGGCAAGCCCCACATGTTCGGTTACGACTTCAACGCGATCACCCATCCGAACCGTTATGCCTGGGTCTCGATGGCCCTCTTCACGCTGGTCGCGTTGATGGTGGCAAGCATGCGGCGGGGCCGATCGGGTCGGCGGCTTCTTGCCGTGCGCACGAACGAGCGCGCCGCGGCGGCGTTGGGCATCAGCGTTCCCGAGGCGAAGGTCTACGCCTTCGCCGTGTCGGCCGGTATCGCCGCCCTCGGCGGGATCCTCCTGGCCTTTCGCAAGGACGTGGTGCTCTACGGCTCCGAGTTCAGCAACTTCACGTCGATCCCGGTCGTGGGCTGGTCGTTCATCGGCGGTATCGGCTACCTCTTCGGCCCCCTCTCGGGCTCGACGTTGGCCCCCGGATCCCTCGGCGCGCAGCTCTCGAATGCGATCTTCTCGAGCGTGACGCGCTACATCCAGCTCATCGGCGGAGTGTTCGTGATTCTGCTCGTGCTCCAGAACCAGGACGGCATCGCCCGGGAGTCGATCAACCAGATCCAGTTCATCGGGGGCATGATCAGAAAGAAGCTGCGTCGCCCGGAGCGCCCGCTCGAAACGGTGGTGTTGCCGCCTGAGAATCGCGAACTGGTGAAGCCTCGCACCTTGGAGGTGCGGGGGCTGACAGTCCGTTACGGGGGCGTGACCGCGGTCAGTGATGTCTCGCTCACCGTGACTCCGGGCAAGATCGTCGGGCTCATCGGCCCCAACGGCGCAGGGAAGACGTCGGCCATCGATGCCATCACCGGATTCACCCGAGCGGCGCGCGGTAGCGTGCTGCTCGACGGAGTCGAGTTGGTGGAAGCCAACGCCGCGGCGAGGGCCCGCGCCGGGCTGAGTCGGTCGTTCCAGTCACTGGAGCTGTTCGAGGATGCCACCGTGCTCGACAATTTGCGGGCGGCTTCCGATCCGCGCGATCGCTTGTCGTACCTCGTCGATCTGGTTCATCCGCGGGTACCGCCGATGCCCGGTGAAGTGGTGGCCGCCATCCGGGAGTTTCAGCTCGAGAACGACCTCCTGCGCAAGGTGCAGGATCTGCCGTACGGGCAGCGCCGCCTGCTCGCCATTGCGAGGGCCGTGGCGACCCAACCGTCGATCTTGTTGCTGGATGAGCCGGCCGCCGGTCTGGGCGACGTCGAGACCCGTGAACTCGCCCATCTGGTTCGACGGTTGGCCGACGACTGGGGTATCGGCGTGCTGCTGGTCGAGCACGACATGAACTTCGTCATGAGCGTATGTGATCACATCGTGGTCCTCGACTTCGGCATGCAGATCGCCGAAGGCACACCGGAAGAGATACGCCGTAATCCCCTCGTCGTGGCCGCGTACCTGGGCGAGCACGACGACTCCGAAGGCGAACTTGCGACCGTGGGGGCGAAATGAGTTCAAACGCCGAAGCGAGTTCACGCGCCGAAGTGGCGGCGAATAACGGGGCGACAGCGCAGGGGCCCACTGACGGCCCTAGGCCGGCCATCGAGGCGCGCGGCCTGTCCTCGGGCTATGGACCCCAGGCCGTCATCCGCGAGATCAATCTCACGGTGCGTCCCGGCGAAGTGGTCGCGCTCCTCGGCCCGAACGGCGCCGGCAAGACCACCACCCTGCTGACACTCGCCGGAGAGCTGCCGCCACTGGCCGGCGAGGTGCTTATGGACGGCGCCGTGACCAAGGCGCCGTTGCACCTCCGGGCCCGTAAAGGACTCACCTTCGTGACCGAGGAGAAGTCGGTCTTCATGGGCATGTCGACACGCGACAACCTGCGGGTGGCGGGCATCGACGTCGACACTGCGCTGGAGCTGTTCCCCGAGTTGGCGAAGCGCATCGATGTCAGAGGCGGGTTGTTGTCGGGCGGGGAGCAGCAAATGCTCACGCTCGCCCGGGCGCTGAGCCGCAAGCCCCGCGTCCTGTTGGCCGACGAACTGTCGATGGGCCTCGCGCCCCTGATCGTGAGGCGGCTGCTCGACGCCGTGCGGCGCGCCGCCGACACGCAAGGTACGGCCGTGCTGCTCGTGGAACAGCACGTCCGCAAGGCCTTGGTGTACGCCGACCGGGCTTACGTGATGCGCCGAGGCCGCCTCGTGATGGAGGGGTCGGCGCGCGACCTGGCGTCTCGTATTGACGAGATCGAGAGCAGCTACATGAGCGGGGCCGAGGGCAGCGTCGAAGGCGTTGATTTCTTGACGAACTGACCGCGAGACGTAAGCCGAGAGTCCGGCTGGTGGCGCGTGGCGAGCGACAACTCACGCCTCGTCCGCCTCTTCGCGGCCAGGCGAAGAGGCGGACGAGGCGTAGGTTTTGTGGTGACGGCCCTACGGCGACTCGTCGCGGCGCTACTTGGCGAACGCCGTCTTGAGCGCCGCGCCGGCTAGTTCGGCGGCTTCGGTGGCGGCGGGAAACACGGCGAGCATCGTGAAGAAGCCATGTATTTGGCCGTCGAAGCGCCGCTGGGTGACGGGCACGCCGGCGGCCTTCAAAGCAGCAGCGTAGGCCTCGCCCTCATCGCGCAGCGGGTCGAATTCGGCCGTGAACACCAAGGCCGGCGGAAGCCCGGCCAGGCTCTTGGCCCGCAGCGGGCTCACATGGGGGTTGGCGCTGTCGGCCGGCGAGGTCAAGTAGTGGTCCCAGAACCAGCGCATCATGTCTTTGGTCAGCAGATAGTTCGCACCGTTGGCCGTGTAGCTCGCGGTGTCGTAGGAATGATCGGTTACGGGGTATACGAGGAGTTGAAACGCCAGCTTGGGGCCACTCGTCTCGAGGAGGCGCATGGTCAGGGCGGCGCTCAGGTTCCCGCCGGCGGAGTCGCCGCCCACGGCGAGGCGCGACCCGTCCACACCGATCGATGCGCCGTTGGCCGCCACCCATCGGACGGCCGCCTCGCAGTCATCGAGCGGCGCCGGAAACTTATGCTCGGGGGCCATGCGGTAGTCGACCGACACGACCACCGCGTCCGACCGGTTGGCCAGCACCCGGCACACCGAGTCGGTCATCGGGATGTCGCCGATCACCCAGCCGCCTCCGTGGAAGTAAACCAGGCAGGGGCGCGGAGCCGTGCCACCGGTGGGTGTGTAGATGCGCACAGGGATCTCTCCGCCCGGTCCGGGGATGGTGCGGTCGACTATGTCAGCCATTGCTTCGCCTGGCCCTCCGAGCTCGGCGAACGCGCCCGCAGCAACGCGGGCGTCGGCGGGAGACATTTCGTTGAGCGGCGGAGCGCCGGCGGCCGCCATTTGGTCGAGAAGTCCTTGCGCTGCTGGGTCCAATGCCATGTCGTCGGCCTCTTTCGTGTGGTCGGGGCCCGCCGACGGTGGATCCGTCGAAGGTACGCGGTGGTCAGCGTGAGATTCCCCGGAGGAAGCTGTCTAGCGAAGTTCGGTGGTGCCAGGCAATTCGGACTCGACAGCTCGATCGCGCTGAAGTCGCGCGCCGGCACAGGACACTAGATTGAGCGCCATGGTGACTATCGACATTGCCGGAGCCACGTTGGCCTACGAAGTCGAAGGCTCTGGCGAGTCGGCCATAGCCTTCGTGCACGGCTGGTGCTCGAAGGCATCGCACTGGGACGCACAGGCCGCCCATTTTGCGGCGGACCATCGCGTGGTGCGGTGGGACCGACGGGGCATGGGCCGCTCCAAAGACGGCGCACCGGCCGACTCACCGCGACGTCACGCCGACGACCTCGCGGCGATCTTGGACAAGGAGGGCATCGACAGCGTGGTGGTGGTCGGCCACGCCGGCGGTGGCCCAGCGGCTCTGTCCTTCGCCGTCCACCACGCCGACCGGACGAAGGGGTTCGTGCTGGTCGACGCCCGACTGCACGCGCAGGCTGCCGCCGACGTTGCCGATCCCTTCGGTGACCTGGTGAACGGGATGCTCAAGGGGTTGGCGGGACCGGACGGCGATGCGCAGCTGGAGGCGATGTACCGCTCCTACTTCGGCCCGCTCGCCCCGCGGTCGGTCGTCGACGACGCCGTGGCCAACGCGTTGGCCACCCCCCGCGCTTTCGCCATCTCCGAGGTGATGCACGTGCTGGAGGACACCGCCGGTTGGGCCCGCAGCGTGCGCTGCCCGGCGATGTCGGTCAGCGTCGCACTCGACGACGTCGCGGAGATGAAGTCGGGCTTCGCCGATGTATGGGTCGGGCACGTCGTGGGGGCGGGCCACTTCCTTCAGCTCGAAGTGCCCGAGCAGTTCAACGCGATGCTCCAGGCATTCCTCAACCGGCTCTGATCCCCGGCGCCCACCGGGGCGCGTCGGCGTCCGGTTCTCCGCAACGCCGGCAACAGGCGGTTCGGCTGTTATTTGTCGACCGGAAAGTGCTAATACTTCAACCATGGGCGTCCCGACCTAGAGGGCGCGACTCGAACAGTGGAGAAAACAGCCATGAAAACGCGCGGCGCCGTCGTAACGCAAACCCCAGGCAAGTGGGAAATCCTCGAGATCGACTTTGACGAGCCCCGTCAAGGTGAGTTGATACTCAAGATGGTGGCCGCCGGTCTCTGCCATTCCGACGATCACTTCTGTACCGGCGACCTTCCGCCGGGCATCCTCCCGTTTGCGGGCGGGCACGAGGGCGCCGGCATCGTTTCCCAGGTCGGCCCAAACACCCCGGGCTGGGCGATCGGCGATCACGTCGTGACGTCGTTTCTACCGGGCTGCGGACTGTGTCGGTGGTGCGCATCAGGCATGCAGAACCTCTGCGATCTCGGCGCCAACACCATGACGGGCTGCCGAGCCGACGGAAGCTATCGGGGTAAAATCAACGGCAAGGCCATCGGCCAAGCCGCCGGCATATCGACGTTCTGCGAGACGACTGTCGTCTCCGTGGCCTCGTGTGTGAAGGTCGACAAAGACATCCCCCTCGAGAAGGCCGTGCTCGTCGGCTGCGGCGTGGGCACCGGCTGGGGTTCGGCCGTGAACTCGGCGGAGACGAAGCCAGGTCACACGACCATCGTCATGGGCATCGGCGGCATCGGGATCAACGCCGTACAAGGCGCCAGTCATGCCGGCGCCACCCACGTGATCGCCGTCGATCCCATCGAATTCAAGCGTGAAATGGCCCAACAGATGGGAGCGACGCACGCCTTCGCGACGATGGATGAAGCCGCGAACTTCGCCCGCTCGGTGACCGATGGCCAGGGGGCCGACGCGGCGATCGTGACCGTCGGCGTGCTCAAGACCGAGCACGTAGCGCAGGCGTTCCAAGCGATTCGCAAAGGCGGCACCGTGGTCGTGACCGGAATCGGCAAGGTCGACGAAGAAGTGCGGGTGCCCGCCTTTGAGTTGACCCTGTACCAGAAGCGAATCCAGGGTGCCCTGTTCGGGGCGTCCAGCCCGAGCCGCGACATCCCATGGATGTTGCGCATGTACCAGGCCGGTCAACTGCGCCTCGACGAACTCATCACCACGACCTACAAGCTCGACGACATCAATCAGGGCTACGCCGACATGCACGCCGGCAAGAACATCCGCGGCGTCATCATCTATTAGTGCCTGTTAGCGCCTATTAGCGCCGTAACCACAATCCGACGATCAGAAGGGGTTTCCCATGGCCAAGCACGTGCTTTTGGTGTTCAGTGATCCAACCGAAGGAAAGGAGGATGAGTACAACCGTTGGTACGACGAAGTGCACTTGGGCGAGGTGCTCGCCGTCGAAGGGTTTGTCAGCGCCCAGCGCTTCAAAGTGTCCGATGTCGCGCCGGGGCTGACCGAGCACAAGTACCTCGCCATATACAACCTCGAGACCGACGACACCGGGCAGGTAATGAAGAGTCTCGGGGAAGCGCTCCCCAGCATGAACATCAGCGACGCGTTCAATTCGGCTACGGCCAAGACCTGCATGGCCGGTGAAATCAGCAAGCTGATCGAAGCGGGTTGAATCGACCCTGATGCGCCCGGCTCGCGAACCGCAATTCGCGGACCTCACATGACCGCGCTGGCGCCGTACCGGGTGTTGGATCTCACCGTCGAGCGGGGTTGGTTGTGTGGGCGCATGCTGGCCGATCTCGGCGCCGAAGTGATCAAGATCGAGCCTCCGGGCGGTGACCCCGGCCGGAGGCTCGGACTGTTCGTCGACCAGACCAACCCCGATGTGCAGGAGAATCTGCATTGGTCGTTTCACAACCGGGGCAAGTCGTCGGTCGTGCTCGATCTCGACGATCCGGTCGACCGGATCCGTCTGCTCGAAATGATCGATGGCGCGGACGCTTTGATCGAGTCATACCCGCCGGGCTGGATGCAAGAGCGCGGTCTCGGTCAACCGGGGTTGACGGCTCGAAATCCGCGTCTCGTAGTAACATCGATCACCGCATACGGACTGACCGGTCCTTGTGCCGGATGGTCGGCTTCCGATCTGACCGTGGCCGCCGGCACCGGAGAAATGTGGTTGACCGGCGATGCCGATCGGGCGCCTTTGCGGGTCTCTGTGCCGCAGCTGTTCCTGCACGCGGGGGCGGAGGCGGCGGTCAACACGATGATTGCCCTGTGGCATGCCCAGAACACCGGTCGGGGTCAGCACGTCGATGTGTCGGCGCAACTGTGCGGTATCCGCACGCTCATGAATGCGCCGGCCTACCACTTGCTCGAGGGTCGTGAGCTGATGCGGGTGGGGGCCTATAACACGTGGTTCCGGATGATCAATCCGTGCCTCGATGGCCATGCCGCGGTACTGCCGTCGGGAGGGGCCATAGGCGGTCCGATGATGCGATTCTTGATGGACTGGGCCGATCAAGATGGTGTCGTCGATCCGCTTGTGAAGGATCGCGACTTCGGACAGGTCAATTTCGCCTTCGAGCAGCCCGAGTTCTTCGCCGCGGTGTCGGGCACATTGGAAGCCCTGTTCGCCCGCCACACCAAGGCCGAGCTGTACCAGGCCGCGCTCGACCACAGTTTGCTCGTGGCCCCGATTTACACCGTCGCCGATCTACGCCTCGATGAGCAGCTAGTCGCCCGCGAAGCTTTCGTCGACGTAGAACTGGGGCCGGTCGCCAAGGTGGCGTGGCCGGGGGTCTGGGCCCGACTGGCCGAGACGCCGATGGACGGGTCGCGCCCCGCCCCGCGCATCGGAGAGCACACCGAAGCGGGCTTCGCGCGTCCATCTTGCGGAACCGGCGCCCGCGCGCCGAGCGATGAGTCGGGCAGCGTCGAAGGTGGTGGCTTTGCTGGTGGCGTTGCCCCCTTTTCCGGGCTCAAGGTCCTCGACCTGTCGTGGGTCGGGGTGGGCCCGATGACCGCGGGTTACCTTGCCAGTTACGGCGCGAACGTGATCAAGATCGAGTCGTCGAAACGACCCGACGTCTTGCGCCTGGCCGGCCCGTTCCGAGATGGGCAGCCGGGCCTCAACAACAGCCACTTCTACGGCGACTTCAACGCCAACAAGCTCGGCGTCGGGCTCGATCTCGGCGACCCTCGCGGGCGCGAGTTGGCGTGGCTCGGGTTGGAGTGGGCCGATGTCGTGCTCGAGTCGTTCACCCCCAAGGCCCTGGCCGGATGGGGCATGGATTACGCCGAGATCCGCAAACGCAACCCTTCCGTCGTGATGCTTTCGACATGCATGCAGGGCCAGACCGGGCCGCGGCGGTTCTACCGTGGGTTCGGCAACCTGATGGCTGGTCTGGCCGGCTTCTACCACGTCACCGGATGGCCTGACCGTGACCCCGTAATGATCTACGGCGCGCACACCGACTTCCTCTCGCAGCGTTTTGCCGGTACCGCGCTGATCGCCGCGCTCGATCACCGCCGTCGCACCGGCGAAGGACAGCACATCGACCTGTCCCAATTCGAGGCTGCGTTGCAGTTCCTCGGGCCCGAACTCATGGCCTACAACGTCGACGGTCGGGTCGCAGACCGATGCGGCAACCGCGATATCGACCGTGCGCCGCACGGCGTGTTCCCGTGCGTGATGGAGCCCGAGCGGGCGCGGCGCTGCGCTCCCGGTACGGCCGGGGCCGAAGCGTGGATCGCCATCGCGTGCGAGAACGATGCACAGTGGGAGGTGCTGCGCTCGGTCGCCGACCTCCCCGACGACCCGACGTGGCGCACGCTCGCCGGCCGCAAAGCCGATGAGGACCGCATTGAGGCCCTCGTGGCTGACTGGACGCGGACTCGGCGCGCGTCGGAGATGGTCACCGTATTGCAACCCCGTGTCTCGGCCGCGCCCGTCCTAGGCATACCCGAACTGCACAGCGACCCTCAGATCGCCCATCGCGGCTACTGGGTGCCGCTGGCCCACCCGGTCTACGGCGAGGTGCCGTACTCAGGCCTGCAAGCAAACCTCTCGGTCACCCCGGGCATGGTCCATACCCCGGCTCCCTGCTTGGGCCAGCACAGCTGGGAGGTGCTGGAGGGTATCTGGGGCGTGGACCCCGCCAAAATCGCCGACCTCCTAGCCGAAGGCGTAATAGAAATCACTGGCTAGCCCTCCGTGCCGGCCCCGTGCCGGGCAGCGTTCATGTAGCAGGAAGGCGACGGACGGGCGGGGCGAACTGCTACATGAACGATGGGCAATCTTGCCGAGCGACAATACGGGGTCGTTACCAATGCCCAGATTGTCGACTACGGAGTGTCCGACCGTGGGGTCGCCGCGCTCCTCCAGAGCGGGGGTCTCGTGGCTATGACGCGCTGCGTCTACCGCGTGGCCGGGGCTCCGCAGAGTTGGGAGCAGCGCGTGGTGGCTGCGTGGCTGGGATCGACCGGCCCGACGCACATCGCCGTCGTCGGCCGGGCGACCGCGGCCGCGCTGCACCGATTCCATGGCTATGAGCGGAAGGGAACGCCGGTTTTGGTCACGACCCGGGGCGGTTCGGCCCGCAGTCCTCTCGCAATCGTCGCGACTTGCAAAGACCTCCGCCCGCAAGACATCACGACCTTCTTGCCCTCCGAACTTCCCGTCACCACTCGAGGGAGAACGGCGTTCGACCTTGCACTCGCCCAACCGACCGACGGCCGCCTCGCTCGGTTCATCGATCGGTGCCTCTTGGATCAGCATACGACGATAGCTGAGCAGTGGGAATTGCTCCTTCACGCGCAGGCCCGCGGCAAGAGCGGCGTCGCGCGCGTCAGGCGGGCCCTCGCCGATCGCTCCGGTTTGTACGTCCCGCTCGAGTCCGAACTCGAGCACCTCGCCGTCGAGGCTTTGATGCTTCGGGGCGTCCCCGCTCCGGTGCGTCAACATCCGTTGCCGGGCGCGCCGTTCGGTCGCGTCGATCTCGCCTTCCCGGCAGCCCGGCTCGTCGTCGAACTTGATGGCCGCCAACACCAACTGTTAACTTCTCGAAGGGCCGACTACGAGCGCGATGTGGCCGCCGCGCGGATGGGTTGGCAAGTGATCCGGTTCGACTGGTCTCAGGTGAAGTACTCGCCCGAGTGGTTCGCCCAAGCGTTCGACGACGTCCGCGGCACCCGCGAACGGCTCTTCGGAGCCCGTTCGTTCACGTAGCAGAAAGGACACGCACGGGCGCGGGCCAACTGCTACATGAACGAACCGGGACTGCGCGCGCACCGTGCGCTAGCGTCGCGAGCGAGAAAAGGGGAGAGCTGATGACTACCTATGACATTCACATCAAGGGTGGAACGATCGTCGATGGAACACGGGTGCCTCGCTACAAAGGGGACATGTGGGTGAAGGACGGTCGTATCGCCAAGATCGGTGGCCGGCCGAACGGCACCTCGGAGCGCGTCATCGATGCCGACGGGCTGATCGTTGCGCCCGGGTTCGTGGACCTGCACACCCATTACGACGCCCAGATCCGCTGGGACCCGTGGTGCACAATCTCCGGTTGGCACGGCGTCACCTCGGTGGTTCTCGGCAACTGCGGGTTCGGCTTCGCCCCGGTCCGCCCCGAGTTCCGAGAACGATCGATCCTCACCATGGTGCGCACCGAGGCCATTCCCTACACGGCCATGAAGGAGGGCATGGCGTGGGACTGGGAGACCATCCCCGAATACCTCGACTCGCTCGAGCGCGCCCCCAAAGGCGTCAACTGCATCCAATACATGCCGACGGCCTCGCTCATGATCTACGTCATGGGTCTCGAGGCGGCCAAGACCCGTCCGGCGACCCCGCAGGAACGCAAAGAGATGCAGCGCCTGCTGCACGAGGGCATGGACGCGGGGCTGTGCGGTTTCTCGATCCAGCGCCTCGGTCCTGACTCCGTGCAGGCCGACTTCGACGGCTCGCCGATGGTCACCGACACGATGTGCGACGACGACATCCTCGCGCTGGCAGAGGTGCTCGCCGAACGTGATGAGGGCTTCATCCAGATCACCCAGGGCACCGGCGACATTCGCGCCGACTTGGCCTTTCTCGAGAAGCTGGCGAAGACGGCCCAACGGCCGATCCTGCACAACGTCGTGGCCCCCTCTCGCCAAGACCCCGAAGTGCACCGCCGACCGCTGCGGTGGATCCAGAAATGCTGGGACCAGGGCCTGCCCATTTATGCCCAATGCGGCACCGGGCGTTCCGGTTTTGCCTTCACCCTGGAGCATTGGAACCTCTACGACGCCTCCCCCGCGTGGCGGGCCGTGACCGTCGGTACGAACGAGGAGAAGATGGCCAAGATGCGCGATCCCGAGCTGCGCCGGGCGCTCGTGGCCGAGGCCGCAGAAGCCGACCGGCGGCTCCAGGTCATCCAGGCCGGGGTGGGCGGCAACCCCAAGTCGCTCGTGATCCAGGGCGTGAATCGCCAGGCCGATATGCAGAAATACGTCGGGCGTTCGGTGGGTGATATCGCCATGGAGGAAGGCAAGCACCCCATCGAGATCATGTTGGACCTGTCGCTGCAAGGTAACCTGAACGTCGAGTTTCTCGGGCCCGACAAAGGATCCAACGCTGATTTCATGGCCGAGATGCTGAACGACTCGCCGTACACGCTGCCCGGGGTTTCCGACGGCGGTGCGCACACCAAGTTCTTCACGGGCGGCGCCTACACGACCGACCTGCTGCGCTGGCTAGTGCGCGACGAGGGCAAGATCACTCTCGAGGAGGCCCATTACCGGCTCTCCGCGTTGACCGCACATGCGGCCGGCTTCCGCGATCGCGGCGTGCTGCGCGAAGGCGCGGCCGCCGATGTGGTCGTCTACGACATGGAAGAACTCGATGTCGACCCGACGTGGATCGGCGACGTGGTCCATGACTTGCCCGGTGGCGAGTGGCGTCGGGTGCAGCGGGCCAAGGGCTACAAGGACATCCTCGTCAACGGCGAGGTCACGTTCGAGGACGGCGTCTGCACCGGCGCCCAACCCGGCCGCCTGCTGCGCCACGGTCGAGGGTGACCCCGACCGCGTTCATGTAGCAGGAAGGCCACGCACGGGCGCGGCCAACTGCTACCTGAACGAAACGGGGGGCCAAAAACCACCCAATGTTGAGTAGATCCCTTGACAAAGGGGGCTTTGTCTGAACAGCATTATATTGATCGCTGAACGCTGCCTCCCTGGCTCAAATGATGAGTCGCGTCCGATCCGTGAGCCATAATCTCAACTAAAGGATATAGGAGCAAAAGTGAGAAGAATAACCAATCTGGGGGTCGCGTGCGCGGCGCTCTTAGCAGGGGCATTGACCGTCGGCGGGGGGTCGGCCCGGGCCGATCACGGAACGGGTAGCGGCCACTCGTTCACCGTCTTGAACGCGGGATTCACTCAGGAGATCGTCGGGGTCCTCCCCTCGTTCATGGGTGGTGTCGCGTTCGCGCCCGACGGCGACCCGCTCGTTGACAACTGCAGCAGCGACGGCAGCCCGTTGCATCGATTCGACCGCCAGGGTGTTGCCCCGGTCGTGAGCGGCACGAATCTCCACCCTGTGACCACGCTTACGAGTAGCGCAGGGTGCGGGCTCACCAACCACCCCAACGGGGCGCTTTATACCAATACAATCGCCGGGGTGAGGAAGTTGGACGCCAACACCGGCGCTGCGTTGGCTGGCCCATTCGGCCCGGGCGGCAACGCCCTTGGCATTGCCGTCGACCCCCAGACGGGCAACCTGGTGTACGTTCAATCGGGCGGCACCATTGACTTTGTCGACGCGGCCTTAACCACGTCCGGTGTCTTCTCCTCCGTGACGACCGGGAACTTCGTCGACGGCATCTACTTCGACCCGACCGGCAACTTCTTGTTCCTGTCCAACCGGGGCCCGATAGATCAGCTCACTATTCTCCGCAGGGATGGAACATTGGTGCAGAACGTCTTGATGAGCTCGGAGCCCGACGGCATCGCCTTCCACGCCACGACTCCAAAGTTCGTCGTGACCAACAATACCGATGGCACCATGACCCGTTTCGACTTCGCCGCAAATGACTTCACCGTGGTGCCAACGCAGTCTGTCTTTGCCAGCGGAGGCTTCCGTGGCGACCTCACGCAGGTCGGCCCGGACAGCTGCCTCTACGTGACCCAGAACGGGACCCGCTACGACGACCTTACAGTGACAGGCGAGAACAGCCTGGTGCGCATATGCCCCGGATTTGCTACGCCTCCGGGTGTCGGCGGCACCCCCACCGACAAGGATCAGTGCAAGAACGACGGCTGGAAGACTTTCACCAACCCTGCGTTCAAGAACCAGGGCGACTGCGTCAGCTTCGTCGTCAGTCACAAGCCCTGACCGACACCTTCAGAACCTGACCTCGCAGGTCACGACAAAGCCCCCTCCCGAGACCGGGATGGGGCTTTGTTCGCGGCGGCTCGGCCGGTTCTACTTTCCGATAAGCAGACGCGGTAGGCTGCGAAATACCAAATTTCGAGGGAGACTTCCGTGCATGACCTGATCATCACCAACGCCCGCATCGTCGACGGCACAGGCAAGGCGGCCTTCACGGGTGACGTGGCCATCGACAACGGGCGCATCACCGAGGTCGGCACCATCGACCGCTCCGCGGTTCGGGTCATTGATGCTGAGGGGCATCTGCTGACCCCTGGCTTCGTCGACATCCACACCCACTTCGATGGACAGGTGTGCTGGGACAAGCAGGTCACTCCGTCCAGTTGGCATGGTGTCACCACCGTGGTCATGGGAAATTGCGGTGTGGGGTTCGCTCCTGTGCGTCCGGGCACCGAAGACGAACTCGTGCAGTTGATGGAGAGCGTCGAAGACATCCCCGGTACGGCCCTGCATGAAGGAATTCCGTGGGGATGGGAGTCCTTCGGTGAGTACCTCGACGTGATCGATACGCCGTATTCGATTGACATCGGCGCGCAACTACCCCACGTGGCGCTGCGCCACTACGTGATGGGTGAGCGCTGTTACGACGACGCCACCGCCGACGACATGGCCCAGATGGCCGAGATCACCCACCAGGCGCTGGCTGACGGCGCGTTGGGGTTCTCGACCTCGCGCTTCTACGGCCACCTCGACAAAGCCGGCAACAAGATTCCCGGCACCTACGCGGCCGCCGACGAGATGGTGGCCATCGCCGAGGCCTTCAAGGGACTCGATCACGGCACCATTGAAGTGATCTCCGACAGTCTCGACAAGCCCGAGGAACTCGCTTGGATCGAGCACATCGCCCGCCTCACCGGCCGTCCGCTGACCTTCTTGGTGACCCCGAATATCGCCGGCGGTGGCATCTGGGAGTTGGCCGCGCGCCTCAATGATGAGGGACTGAACATCCGTCCGCAGGTGGGGGCCAGGCCGGCGTCGGCGCTCATGACGTTGGAAGGCACGCTGAACCCCATGCGCCAGTTCCCGGCCTACGACGAGATCAAGGGCTTGCCTTTCGCCGAGCAGCGGATCAAGCTGCTTGATCCCGAGTTCCGGGCCAAGGTGATGGCCGATGCCGCCAAGGTGTCTCGCTATGCCGACACCAACAAGATGATCTCGACCTGGGACCGCATGTACGTGCTGCCGGCCGACTTGAGCTACGAGCCGTCCCACGCCGATTCCATCGCCGGCGTCGCCGAGGCAGGGGGCATTCACGTGCGCGAGGCGCTCATGGATGTCATGGCCTCGGCCCGCCCGATCCTGTACCTCATCGGCGTCTATCGCGGTGATTTGAGCGAGCAGGTCGCGGCGATCGAGCACGAGCACTCGGTGTTCGGTCTCTCCGACGGTGGGGCCCATTGCGGCGTCTTGTGCGATGCCAGCGCGCCGACGTACATGCTGGCCTACATGACCCGTGACCGAACGAGGGGTCCGAAAATGGAGCTCGAGTTCGTCGTGCACAAGATGACCCAAGACACCGCGCTGCTCTATGGGCTGACCGACCGCGGCGTGATCGCGCCCGGCTACCGGGCCGATCTCAACCTCATCGATTACGACGCGCTGCGGCTCGAAGATCCGCACATGGTCTACGACCTGCCGGCCGGCGGACGCAGAGTCATCCAGAAGGCCCAGGGCTACAAGATGACAATGTGCAAGGGCGAAGTCACGTACCGGAACGGTGAGCACACCGGGGCGCTTCCCGGTCGCCTCATTCGGGGCGGGGCCATGGCTCAGCCGTAGTCAGACCTGACCACACCCGCGAACCTCAGGCGTAGTCAGACCTTCCGCGAGGGTTTACAGGCGTTGGTCATGCTCCGATCAGGGCGAGTAGTCCGCCACGGTCGGGGCCGGGTGGGGGGGTGGGGTCGGCGAGGGCCATGGCTCTCTCGGCCAGTCCGGGGCGAGCCATCACGTCGGCGCCGCGTGCGGTAAGCGACGCGATGTCGATGAAGCCGCGGAGCAGATCCGGGTCATGGAACATCGCAGTCTCAAGGGCCTTGCCGAGCAGCCACGCCGGGTCGGTGGTTTCGTAGTCGTGGCCCTTCATGGCGGCCTCGATCTCGGCCAAACGGTGGCGGTCGAAGTTGAGGGTGTCGTGGAATAATGGTTGGACGGTCTCGGCGGTGACTTCGCTCCACCGCACGGCCAGGGCGGTTGGATCGCCGAAGTTCTCGTCGTGAAGAAGGGTGCGCAGGGCGGCGGCGTGGATGAGTCCGATCGAGATGCCACGCCCGAGCGATGGGTTGGTGCAAGCCCAGGCATCGGCGAGGGGAACGACGCCGGTGGCCACGGGTAGACCGTCGATCACATAGGTACGCTGCCGGTCCTCGATCTTGGCCATCAGCTCCACGTTGGTGATCGGCTCGGCGTCGATCCAATGCGCGACCAACGGGTAGGACTTGACCACGCGCTCCCAGCATTCGACGTCGAGCAGGGCGCGAAGGGCCGCGTCTTTCGAGCTGGCGATCACCCCGACGCCCCACGTTCCGTTGTCGGCCGGCAGGGTGAGGATCGAGATCGAACCGTACGGCTGGAGCAGCCCCCCGAAAGCGGGTGGCACGGATCCGTCGGGTGAGCGGAAGTGACGAGCGTAGTAAACGAATCCGCTGTCCTCGATCACCTCGACCGGCCCCGGCGACCCACAGTCGCGCAGCCATTGCGCCATGGCGGAGCGTCGTCCGCCGGCGTCGACCACGAGATCGGCGGTGATCTCCTCGCCGTCCGCGGTGCGTACCCCGGTGACGTGAACAACGCCGTTAGGGCCGACAGTGGCCAAGAGACCGACGACGGCGATACCTCGTCGGATAGTTAAGCCCGGGGTGGTGGCGGCCATGGCGGCCACCACCGATTCGGCCACGGGGCGACGGGCCGTGACCGTGTCGAATCGTTCGTCGCCGGCCCGTCGGCCGCCCGTGATGTCGGCCGGCGCCCCGTCGATCGGATTGTTGCGAAGTGCTCCAGCGGCAACCATGGCCTCGGTCAAGCCGGGCAATTCCTGCTCCGCGACCTCGCGAAACTTGGGCAGGAAGTAGTGCACCATGCGGAATTGATTGACCCCGCGCCGTTCCCAGTCGGCCCAGGCGGAGTTGGGTGGCGGTGGCGGCGTTGGGTCACGCTCCAGCACAGTCACGTCGTGGCCGTCACGGGCCAGCATCATTGCGGCACAGGTACCAACGATGCCACCGCCGACCATTGCAATCCGTCCCATTGGGCTCCTCATCTGCGAGTTGTCGGCATCACCGTAGTTTGCCGTCGGCGGGCCTGTCGACTTGTACTGCCGTTGCGAGCCCGCAAGCAGCCCGGTCAGTCGAGACCCAGGAAGGCATCAATTCTCGGTCCGATACCAGGAGTGCCGTCAAGAAGAAACAGATGGCCGCCTCCTTCGACGACGTGCACCTCGGCGTTCGGCACGAGCCGGCCGATGATCCGCGCGTTGGCGAGATGCACCATGGGGTCGTCGTCGCCCGTGAGCACCAGCGTCGGTGCGGTAACCCGATGCAGCGTCGTGAGACCGGAGTACGTCCACGTGGCCGCGATCTGGGCGAGATAGCCCCCGGGGCTTGGCGGTCGCGCCAAACGCAGTTGTAGATCGCCCATCACGCTCTCGGGATGCGTCCTCGCCCGGCCCCCGTACAGCATCGGCGCGACTCGCTCGAAGTTCGCCCGTGAGTAGTAGCGACGCGGACTCATCATCGTCCACATTGCCGTCGGTCGAGCCAACACTGCGCCGAGGCCGGGCAACGTGGCTGCGAGCACGAGCCGCCGTACCCGCTCGGGCGCCGTGATGGCCACCTTCTGGGCCAGGAGGCCGCCCCACGAGAGGCCGAGCATGTCGACTTTCGGGTACCCCAAGCGATCGAGAAGCTTGCCCACCAGCGTGGCGTGTTGGCCCATCGTCATGGGAAAGCGGGCATTTCCCGAGCCGCCGGCACCCGGCGCATCAAATGCCACGATCTGGCGCTCACCCAGCTGCGAGACGAGCGGCTCCCACATGTCGAGATTCGCGCCGATGCCCATCACCAGCAGCAGCGGCGGCCCGGACCCTGCGATACGGATGCGAATCCGGATACCCGATATCTCAAGGAAGAATGCTTCTGTGGCGCTCCAGCTCATTAAGTGAAACCGACTACCGCTGATGCACGTAGCGGCCCGGTGCCGCTTCGATCGGGAGATGAGCGGTGTTGCCGAGTGACTTGGGCGCAGTGCGCTCCTTTCCCGATCGCGCCAACGCCCACTCCGCCCAGTCCGTCCACCACGAGCCGGTTTGCTGGTGAGCCTGGGCGAGCCACTCCTGCGGATCCGCCGGACAGGATTCGCCCACGAGGTAACTGGCCTTCGGATTGTCAGGGGGGTTGACGAGCGCTTGGATGTGACCGCTGTTGGACAGGACGAAGCGATGCTCGCCCGAGGTGGCTTGCGTGGCCACATAGGTGGCAGTCCAGGGCACGAGGTGGTCGGTGCTGGCTCCGACGACATAGAGGTCATTGTTCACGGTGGCGAGATCCACGGGCGTACCGAGGGCGGTGATCGACCCGGCCTTGCGCAGCCCGTTCTCGACGAAGAGGTGGATGAACTCGGCGTGGAAGGCCGCCGGAAGATTCGTCGAGTCGCTGTTCCACGCGAGCACGTCGAACGCCGGCGGATTCAGTCCGAGCAGATAGTTGTTGACCACGTAGTTCCATACGAGGTCGTTCGGCCGGACCCACGCGAACACGCTGGCGAGCGATCGACCTTCGAGCACGCCCTTCTTGCGTGAGCGCGAAACCGACACTTCGACGGTTCGTCGACTGACGAACATGTTGACGGTACTCTCGACTTCGGTGTCGACGCTCGTCACCCCGAGCGCGACGGCGTTGACCAGATCGCTCCTTCCCGTCGACGCCAGGTGCGACAGAAGCATCAACAGCGTCATCCCACCGGCACAGAATGCCGTGGCGTTGACGTCGTCGCTGCCGGTGATCGACCGCGCCACGTCGATGACTTCGAGCAACCCGTTGAGGTAGGTGTCGATCGACCAGTCGCGCTGCTCGGGTGTCGGATTGCGCCACGAGATCATGAACACCTGCATGCCTTGTGCCACCGCGTGCTCGACGAAGCTGCGACCGGGGGCGAGGTCGAGGAAGTAGTACTTGTTCACTTGCGGCGGGATAACCACCATCGGTCGAGACCGCACCTTCGGGGTGGTGGGCTGGTACTGAATGAGTTCGAACAGCTCGGTCCGGTGCACCACCGACCCCGGTGTGCACGCGATGTTCTTCCCCACCGTGAAGGGTCGGGTGTCGACCTGGGTGGGCATACCGCCGTTTTGACGAACGTCGTGGGCGAAGTGGCGCACGCCGTCGATGAGGGAGCGCCCTTTCGTGGCGCGGGCTCGCTTGAGCGCCGCCGGATTTCCGAGCAGGGTGTTCGTCGGCGCCGACAGAGCACTCAACTGCATCATCGCGAACTTCGCTCGCGATGCGCTCTTTGGGTCGAGACCGACATTGTCGACGATACGCTCGAAGCTCTCGGCGCCCGCGAGGTACAGCAGGGCCAATCGCTGCCACAGCGGGTGTTGCCATGCGGGATCGGTGAAGCGCTTGTCCTTACCGATCTCGGTTCTGCCGGCACCGACCAGAATTCGCAGGCGCTCAACTGTCAGGTTCGCCGCCTCGGCCGCCACGGTTGTCGGATGCCGAGCGGCGGCGGCGGCGAAACGGCCACCGGCGGCCAGAACTTGTCGCGGTGTGAGCCCGATGAAGGGATTGGCGCCGCGAATTGCTTCGGTGGATGCGAGGCCGTCGCTGGCGGAAACCGTCATGTGAATCGAACTCCTCATCGGGCCGGAAAGGCGTCTCAGGATAGTTAGGAGCCTGACGATTGTCAACGCCCGGGGCGAAGCATGGAGCGGCCGGCGCGTGGTTTGCATTGACGATTCACCCGCATCGAGGCGATGGCGACACTCGTGGCCACGCGATCGGCGTAGAGTCCGCGGCCGAAAACCTACTGGGGGACATATGAACGATTCTTCATCTTCGCGACCGCTGGCCGGCGTGCGCGTTTTCGAACTTGGGATTGCCATCGCGGCACCGAGCTGTACGCGACAGATGGCGTTGTTCGGCGCCGACGTCTTCAAGATCGAGTCGCTAAACAACCCTGACGTGGTTCGAATCTTCGGGACTGTATGGACCCGAGATGATCCCGACCTCGCCGCCGTCCATCCCGACTTGAGCGCCTACGTGACCGAGATGACGACAGCCAAGCGCAGCGTCGGTCTCGATCTGAAGGTGCCGGCGGGGCGCGAAGCCGCTCTGCGCCTCTTGGCGACATGTGACGTAATGGTCACCAATTATTCGGCGCCCGCCATCCGGACCCTCGGCCTCGATTACGAGAGCGTCCGCGCCGTGCGTCCCGACATCATCTATGTGGCCCTGCCCGGATTCGGCTCCGATCCGACGATGCCTTACTACGAGAACGTGGCGTGGGGACCGAATCAGGCCCCCTTGGTGGGGCTCGACAACCTGACCGGATTCGCCGAACGTGACCCTGCGGGTATCGGACCGATCGCTCCGCCTGACTATTGCAGCGGATTGGTGGCCGCTACGGCTGTGCTCTCAGGCTTACGGCAGCGCAGACGCACCGGTGCCGGCGTCTTCGTCGACATCTCGCAGTTCGAGGCATCGGTGGGGTTGCTGGGGCCGCTCTTTCTCGACTTATCCCTGAACGGGCACGAGCAGCAGCGCACCGGTAATCGCTGTTCGGAGGCCGGTCCCGAAGGTGTCTATCGTTGTCGAGGCGACGATCGGTGGGTGGCCATCAGCGTCGAGGGTGACGAGGCGTGGCTGGCCTTGCGAGCGCTTGTCACCGGCTCGTCGCGCCTTGGAGCGGATTGGGCCGGCGACTCGAAGTTCGCGACGCCACAGGGTCGCCGCGACCATGGCGACGAGCTTGATGTTCTCCTCTCGAGTTGGACGGAGATCCATTCTCCGGATGAAGTGGCCGCATGGTGCCAAGAGGTGGGCGTGGCGGCCTACGGCGTCCTTGATCTCGAAGACGTGATCTGCGATCCGCAGGTGCGCGATCGCCGTTGGTTCGGGGTCGCGCCCAGCGCTCGCCTAAAGAGTGATGTGTTCCACTCGAGCGCCCTGCGCCTTACCGACACGCCGGCGTACGCGCACCGCGCCGGTCCGGCGATGGGTGAGGACACCGTTACGGTATTGACCGAACTCGGCTACGACGAGGCCGGTATCACCGACCTGGTGAATACCCGTGCGGCTTTTCCTATGGCGCCATCGCCGCGGCTGCTACAGCGTCCGTATCACGATTACCTGCCGGTGCTCGTGCCCGCGGCCCGCGATTCGGTCGATCTTTCCGCCCCGGAGGCGGGTCAGAAGTCATCAGCTCCGCCACCCACACCCACGCCCACGCCACCGACGCTCACACGACCGACGCCCACGGCCCCGACGCTCACGACGCCCGAGATCGACCGGAGCGGTGGCCCGTTGGCCGGGCTGCGGGTCATCGATTTTGGCGGGTTCAATGGGGCCTACGGCACGATGATGCTCGCCGGACTGGGGGCTGATGTCACGATCGTCGAGCCGCCGGCCGGGGACCGGGTGCGCGGTTTCGGTCCGCGCTCGACGTTGGTGCCCGATGGCCCCGAGTCGGCGATGTGGTTCGCGTTCCTGGCCCAGGGCAAGCGCAGCATCGTCGCCGACCTCAACCTGGAGGCCGACCGTGAACGGATCCGAGCGCTTCTGGAGCAGGCCGATGTGGTGATCGACGGGCTGGGAACGGGATACCTCGACGGTCTCGGGATCGGCTACGAGGCCGCCAAGACGACCAATCCGGGTCTGGTATGGGTCTCGATCACGCCCTTTGGACTGACCGGGCCGCGCCGGAACTGGAAGAGTTCGAATCTCGTGGCGTGGGCGTCATCAGGCGTCCTCGCGCTCACCGGCTTTCCTCAGGACGCACCGGTCGTTCCGGGCGGGCCGTCGCAGCTCGCATGTCACGTCACCGCAATGCACTCGGCCGTCGGGGCCCTCATGGCCCTTCACGCCCGGGACTGCGAAGGTGGCCTGGGACGGGGTCAGCTCGTCGACATGTCGATGCAGGAGTGCTGCCTCGCCCTCGCCCCCGAGGCCGGCGTCTCGTTGTTCCTCGATGATCGCATCCACCGGGTTCGGACCGGAAACCGCCGAGCGCTCAGTCGCCCGTGGGGACTGTACCGTTGCCAGGACGGCTTCATCGCGACGATCGCGCTGCAACCCGCCCATTGGACGAATACGGCTAAGTGGATCAGCGAAGTAACGGGCAATGACATGTTCCTCGACGAGGCGTTCCTTGACCTCACCATGCGGGCCCAGATCGCCGACATCATCGACGAGTGGTTCGCCCAACTCACTATAACTTCGACAAAGCTCGCGCTGTTCGCGGAGGGTCAGCGTCGCAACGTCCCCGTCACCCCGCTGAACACGCTCGCCGACCTGCGGCGTGACCCGCATCTACGAGCAACAGGCTTCTTCGAGACGGTCGACCATCCGGTGTTGGGCAGCTACGAACGGCCAGGACCACCGATGCGCACGAACCGCGACTGGTGGTCGCTCGGACGCGCCCCACTGCTCGGCGAGCACACCTAGGCCACGGCACTAGGCACTCGGCCGGAGGCTGACAGGCGCGCTTTGGGTCGGCGCGACTACGGTTCTGGCCATGGCTGATATCCAGACCGCGAAGGGGCCGATTGCGCCCGGTTCACTCGGACGTGTGCTGATGCATGAGCACGTGTTCATCATCTCCCCCGAGATGAAAGACAACATGCCCGAGGAATGGGGCGACGAAGACACCCGCGTGGCCGATGCGATCAGCCGGCTCAACGCGCTGAAGGCGGCCGGCATCGACGCCATCCTCGACCCCACTGCGCTCGGCCTGGGCCGCTACGTTCCGCGCATCGCTCGGGTCGCGGCGCAGATCGACCTCCACATCATCGTGGCGACGGGGCTTTACACATTCAACGAACTTGATCACTATTGGCGAGCGCGGACTCCAGGATCGGGTCCGAACGGCTCCGACCCGATGGTGGATCTGTTCGTGCGTGATATCACCGAGGGCGTCGGCGGCACGTCGATCAAAGCCGGTGTCATCAAGTGCGCCACCGATCAAATGGGTCTTACCCCCGACGTCGAACGGGTGCTGAGGGCCTGCGCGAAGACGCATCGCATCACCGGCGTGCCGATCACGACACACACCCACGCGGCGACGAAGCGGGGCCTTGATCAGCAACGAATCTTCATCGACGAAGGAGTCGACTTGACCCGTGTCATCATCGGTCATTGCGGCGACTCCACCGATCTCGATTATCTGGAAGAACTCATGGCCAACGGCAGCACGCTCGGCATGGATCGTTTCGGCATAGACGGCCTTCAGCCCACTCCGGTGCGCGTCAAAGTAGTGGCCGATCTCTGCAGTCGCGGCCACGCCGACAAGCTGGTCCTGAGCCACGATGCCTCGTGCTATTTGGACTGGATCGCGGGCGAGATCCCCCCGTCCACCATGCCCCACTGGCACTACCTCCACATCAGCCAAGATGTTCTCCCCGCCCTGCGCGAGCACGGCGTCACCGAGGAACAGATCGAAACGATGCTCGTGACCAACCCGCGTCGAATGCTGGAGCACGCCGGCGGTTACTGAGCCGGTCGCCGACGGCGCGACCTCAGACCTATTCTGAATCATATGGCCCTGGTCGATCCCCAGCTGCTGGAGATGCCGGCCGACCCGTCAGTGGGCGCGATGCCAAACTACGCGACGGTGATCGACTGGATCGTGGCCGAGGCGGCCGGCCTGAGCGCCGAGCAGCTCGACTTCGACTCCCTCGATCGCGATAAGGAGTGGATGTGGTGGTCGATCCGCCGCCAGATCTCCCACATCGCTTGGGATGCACTGGTGTTCACCCGCCGGCGTTGCGCACCGTTTCTCTGGCCCGACGGCAACGTCGCCGCCCCGATCGTATGGGAGCACCATCGCATCGGCCCCTCGGCGCGCTTCGACCGCGTGCTCGACGAGACGCTGTTCTGGCAAGTCCCGGACTTGGTCGATAAGGCGCGCCTCGGCGTGTCATGGCTCGAGCAGGTCGTGGCGTCACAGACGATCGAAACGTTGCGGGCAACGCGCGAAAGCATCCGGGGCACAAACTTCTGGAAATACGTCATTCAGGTGCTGCCCCGGGGGGCCCGCCTTGACCGCGATCGCCCCGGCTACATCGAGTACGACCTCGAGGGTTCGCTGTGGATGGTGTTCTATGAGTTGTCGACCCACGTCCGCACGATCCAGCGATTGAAGCGGGCCCAGGGGCTCGCGCTGGCCGTCGACCTACCCCGCTTCGGCTATTTACGCCTACCCGAGTACTGGGGCGAGACCGACCGCAACGGGCCGTCGTTCGATCCCCTCCCGAGCTATCCCTTACCGCGCGATCCCGGACCGAGCGAAGCCTGAGCGTGGCGGTGTGTGCACGATCTCGGTTTGGGCCCGGTTCGAGATGACACTGTGGCCGCCCGTATCTGTAGGATCGGTGCATGGAGGGTGCGCTGCTGAGCCATTACCGCGTTATTGATTGTTGCGACGAGACAGGCCTCCTGGCGGGGATGCTGCTGGCGCAGTTCGGGGCCGAAGTGATTCTCGCGGAGCCGCCGGCCGGATCGGCGGCCCGTCATGCACCGCCGTTCGTGGCCGACGAGCCCGGTCTCGACCGCTCCCTGATTCATCAGGCCTACAACCGCGGCAAGCGGTCGGTTGTCATCGAAACTGTCGACGACTTTATGCGCCTGGCCGCTACGGCCGATGTGATTCTGTACAGCGGGTCGCTGCCGGTGGCGGTTACCCGGTTGGAAGCGGCTAATCCGGGTCTCGTCAGCGTGTCGATCACGCCTTTCGGCATCGACGGTCCGAAGGCGGATTGGTTGGCGACGGATTTGGTGATCACCGCGGCTTCGAGTCATGCGAATTTTACCGGTGACGCCGATCGGGCGCCGTTGCGGTGTGCGGTTGCGCAGACCTTCACGGTGGCCTCGGTCGACGCCGTGGTCGGCGCATTGCTGGCTCTGAGCGAGCGGCGCGGTTCGGGGCTCGGGCAACGAGTCGATATCTCGGCGCAGCACAGCTTCAGCACTGTCGCCTTCCACAACGCGCATATGGATTCGTGGGGCGCGCCGCCGGTGTCGCGCTCGGGTGGCGCATCGATGGTGCGAAACGTCGCCCAGCGTTGGGAGTACTGGACGCTCGATGGGGCGGTGACCATCTCGCTGTCCTTCGGCGCGGCCGGAGGCCCGTTCATCGGGCGGCTCGTGGCGTGGATGCACGAGACCGGCGAAGTCGATGACGACCTGCTGGCGGAGGACTGGACGACGTTCGGGCGCCGGCTCATGGGTGAACTCGATCCGATCGCCGGGGAGCGCTACGAAAGGCTCACCCAATGCATCACTCGGTTCACTGCGACGCGCACGAGCGCGGCCCTGCACGCTGAGTCGGTTCGGCGGCGCCTGGCCATGGCCCCGATGCAATCGCTCGAAGCGCTGCTGTCGTTCGAGCAGTTGCAAGCGCGTGAGTACTGGGACGAGATCGCCTTCGTCGACGCGACCGTCAAGGTTCCTGGTTCGGTGGCGAAGATCGATGGCCGCCCTCTGCCGACGCTCTCTCGAGCACCCGCGCTGGGGGAGTCGACCCTCGCGACTCTGCTGGCGCGGCCGAACTGCCCGCCGCCCGCGGCGGTCGCCGTCGGAACCGACAAAGCCGCCCCCTCCCCGATGCCGGCTGCGGGCGGGAGTGCCGGAACGCGGGTCGGTGCTCCCTCCGGGCGTCCCCTTGCGGGCTGCCGCATTCTTGACCTCAGCACGTCCGCGGCCGGGCCGGTGATCGGCCACACCATGGCCGCGTTCGGAGCGGCCGTACTGAAGGTGGAGTCGGGGCGACGGGGCGAGATGGGCCGCTCGCTCGGCCCGTTCATTCATGGTCGCGCCGATGCGTCGGCCGCGTTCACGATGTTCAACGCCGGTAAGCGGTCGATCACCCTCGACTTGAGCAATCCGCTCGGCCGCGAGGTGCTGTTCGATCTCGTAAGGCGCGTCGACGTGGTCATCGAGTCGTTTCCCACGGGTGTCATGGACCGACTCGGTATCTCGGCGTCAACATTGAGCGAAATCAATCCATCGCTCGTGTTCCTCTCGAGCAATTTGTCGGGGCAATCCGGTCCGTTGGCCGCCGCCGCGGGATGGGGAAATATGGCCTCGGCCCTCTATGGGTTTCACACCACCACCGGCTGGCCCGGCCGCCCTGGAGTTGGACCGGTGATGGCGTACACCGATGGCGCCTCCCCCCGGTTCGCAGTGGCCACGTTGCTCGCCGTGCTCGACGCCCAGAACAATGCCGCTCGGCCGACCGGCTGTCACGTCGACTTCGCGCAGGGTGAAAGCGTGCTGCACCTGCTGAGCCCCGCCTTGTTGGATTGGCAGATCAACTGTCGCGTGTATGAGGCTCAGGGCAACGACGATCACTTCATGGCGCCCCACGGGATGTACTGCGTTCTGGGCACCGACCGATGGCTGGCCATCGCGTGCGCGACCGACGACCAATGGCGGATTCTGGCGGGAGAGGCGGACCTGGGCGATCTCGCCCATCTCTCGTGGCAAGAGCGTATTGCCCGTCGACGCGAGATCGACGTCCGTCTGAACGCTTGGACAGAAGGACAGGATCCCGATGCGCTCACCGTGCGGCTGCAGCAGATCGGCGTTCCAGCGCACGCCGTCCTGCGCAGCCGTGAACTTGTGTGCGATACCCAACTTACGCATCGCGGGTTCACCACCGAGGTGCAGCATTCGAGCGTGGGCCTGATGAAGACCCCCATGCACCCGATTCTCCTCAGCCGCACTCCGGCCCGTTTCGATCTGGCCGGTCCGCTGCTCGGCGAGCACACGGTTGAAGTACTGGGCGAACTGGGCTACGACGATGACCGAATCGCGGGGCTGGTGGCGGCCGAAGCCCTGGACTAATCGGGACTGGTCGTCCGTCGAGGAGTATGAGACGGCCTTGGACGAGGATGAGCCGGCGTCAGGGCTCCCAGGAGTAGCGCACATCGGGTTGGCGTTCTTCGTTGCCGGCGCCGTCGGTGCGCTCGACCGCCTTGAACCCGCGATGCTCGTAGAAGGCACGGGCCCGTTTGTTGGCCTCGAACGTCCACAGCGACAAGCCCCCGGATTGGCGATCCATCGCGACGCGCAGCAGTCGCGAGCCGATGCCCCGACGTATCCACGCCGGGTCGACGTAGAGGTGCGAGACCCGGCCGGGTTGCTCGGCCACGAAACCAATCGGGACCGTCCCCGCGGCCACCGCGACGGTGACGGTATGAGTGGGCAGCAGTTCGTCGCGGATCCAGCGCCGCACATCGTCGTCATCGTGGGCGAGTCGTACGGCGGTTGCATCGTAGGCATGGCGAAACGATCGGAGGTACAACTCGGCGACCGCAGGAGCGTCCTCGGTAACCGCATCGCGCACCGTCACATCGACCAGCGCGCCCAAGATACCCGAGAGGCCGACTTCCGACGACGCCGTCGCAGCCTTGGCCCACGAGAACCAGGCTACGTCGGGGCTCTCCCCTTTCGGGGGTGTCGGGTCGTCGTCGGGGGCCACGAGAAGGTATCGAATATCGAGATGGGTATGGCCGCGTGGACCGGGATGCACATCAACATGGATTACGAGCGGATGCGCATCGCCGCAGAAGTGGCGCGCCTTGAGGCCAGTCTCCTCGAGCGTCTCTCGGATGGCCGCGTCAGCCGGCGCTTCGTCGGCATTGATGTGGCCGCCGGGTTGAACCCACAGGCCGAGAATCTTGTGCCGGTGCAGGATCACGCCTCGCCGGCTCACGATGATGGCCGACGCAGTGACATGGGTCCGGTCGGCGTGCTCATCGCAGGGCCGATCGAGCTGGCTCAGCTCGTCTCGGAACTGCTCGATCGATTGCCGCTCCCGATCATCGACCGGAATCCGTCGATCGAGCATCTCGGTGAGCGCCGCCACGACGTCGTCGCCGGTTTCTCGTCTGGACGCCACAGAGGCAACCTACTACCAAGGTCCCGCCCGCCCCGGTTCCTCCGCTCCGTTCCCCTCCCCCTCCGTTCCGTTCATGTAGCAGGACGCTCTCGCACGGGGCGCGGCCAACTGCTACACGAACGGGCGGACTAAGACGCGGGAGTGG
>JANYDT010000011.1 GCA_025359845.1 Acidimicrobiia bacterium | reverse complement strand
TCGCCGTCGGTGACGACGAGAATCGGACCGTCGATGGGGAAATCCTTGGCCCACTGATCGGGTCGGCCCGCGGGCGGGCGAGTCGCACAACGTGGGCCTGGTGTTACCGAGCACGATGCCGGGCCGGGTTCGACGTGCTCTTGACATTGATGTCGATCACAGACAACCAGTACTCGAGTTACATATCAAGGTGGCGGCGGATGGCGTGCTCAATGCTCGTCATCAAAGGCTCCGGAACGTGGCCGATCACGGCGCCGATGCGATGGATGCTGAGCGCTCTAATTTGCTCGGCCTGCGCTTTGCTGTCGGCTCGAAGCCCCGAATCGGCGCGTGGAATGAGCGCTTGGAACACGTGCACTGTATCGATGCTCGACGTCAGCGGAACTACCGTAACGACGCCTCGACCCGACTCTTCGGCGGCCCGGTTCGCACCGTTGTTCGAGACGACGACGGCCGGTCGACGCTTGTCGGCCTCGCTCCCGGTGGCCGGACCAAAGTCGGCCACGACGATGTCGCCTCGCCGCATCACCACCACGGCGTTTCGGCGTCGAGGCCGTCGCCCGCGGCGGTTTCCCAAAGGGCCCCTTCAGCACGGTCCCACTCTTCGAATGCAGCCTTGTAGTCGGCCACCAACGATGAGGTCAGCAAGAGTTCGATCCCTTCCTGGATGGCCGCGGACCGCGATTTCAGGCCTCGCTGTTCGACGATCCGGTCGAGCAACACCATCTGCTCGTCAGGGATGCTAACACTCAACTTCACACCCGCGATGCTACCCCAGGTACGACCCGTCCCGCTCCTTGTTCACGCGGTCGCACTGGGAGCGACGGGACGAACAAGGAGCGGCTCACGTCGCCGTCGCCGGGACGCACAGAGCAGGGTGCGTGGTCAAGGCACTCGCCACTGGGCGGGTACGGTGCTCGCATGCGCGTCATCGCCGGAACGGCCCGCGGCCGTACCCTCGTCGCCCCGTCCGGCCATACTGTGCGTCCTACGGCCGATCGGGTTCGCCAAGCCACGTTCAACGCCCTTGATTCCCGCGACGCCATTGTCGGCGCCCGGGTGCTTGACTTGTTCGCTGGGACGGGAGCGATGGGCATCGAAGCTTTGTCGCGTGGCGCCCTTCATTGCACGTTCGTCGAGAAGGATCGCATCGCGCTGGCGGTCATACGCACGAACATCGAGGCGCTCGGTCTGGAGTCGCACGCGACCGTAATCGGCAGTGACGTCTCTCGGTTTGTGCGGACGCCCGTCCGCAACATCGACCTGGCGCTCGTCGACCCGCCCTATACGTTCGACGGATGGGACGAGGTGTTGGTCGCGCTGCGCGGCGTCGCCCTTGTGGTGGTCGAAACCGGGTCAATGTTTGCGGCGAAAGGATGGGAGATTGTTCGTCAGCAGCGATACGGGGGTACCGTTGTGACCCTAACGACCCCCGAGGAGTCAGCCGCATGAGAAGAGTCCTCGTTCCTGGCTCGTTCGATCCCGTTCACAATGGCCACATCGAGATCATTGAGCGCGCGTCCAGACTGTTCGATGAGGTCCTGATCGCGGCGGTGTACAACCCGACGAAGACGGGCTCGCTCTTTGATATGCAAGAGCGGCGCGACATGCTGTTCGAGGCGCTCGAACACCTGCCCAATGTCACGTTCGACTTTTTCTCCGGTCTGCTCGTCGACTTTGCTGCGGCCCACGAAGTTTCGGCCATCGTGAAAGGACTCCGAGCGGTCAGCGACTTTGAGACCGAGCTGCAAATGGCCCAGATGAACGAACGACTCACGGGGATCGCCACCTTGTTCATTCCGACCACGAGCAAACACAGTTTCTTGGCCAGCCGCCTGCTCGTCGAAGTGGCCCGCTATGGTGGCGACGTGTCGACCATGGTTCCCGAAGGGGTGAACCGGCGTCTCAAGGAGAAGTTCGCGTGAGCCAAACTGAAGACCCGGTCTTCGAGACTGCGGGTGAGCACGAGTCGGTGACTCTGCTGCGCGAAGTGATTCGACGCATCGAAGAGGCCAAACCGTTTCCGCTTTCGTCTTCGGTGCGCATCGAGCCCGCAGAGGTTCTCGATTTGCTCGAAGAAGCGATGGATCGGCTCCCCGAAGAGATCCGTCAGGCTCGGTGGCTGCTGAAGGAGCGTGAAGACTTCTTGGCCAAAGTGCAGCGCGAAGGAGACGACATCTTGGACGCGGCTCGGGCCCACGCCGAGCGCATGGTTTCGAAGCAAGAAGTCGTGCGCCAGGCCAAGACCGAGGCGCAACGGGTGAAAGAGGCGGCCGAAGCTGACGCTCGGCGGCTGCGCCACGAGGCCGAGGACTACGTCGATCAGCACTTAGCCAAGTTCGAAATAGTGCTCGACCGGGTCACCAAAACCGTGGCCGCGGGGCGGGCGAAGCTGCAAGTGGTGACCCTTCCCGATGCTGCGCCGGGCGACATCGACCATATCGAAGGGGAGGGCGAAGGCGGCTTCTTCGACCAGGAGCTCACCGACGAATAGTTGGTCGCGGGTGTGCTCGAGCGGCGGGTTTCGAGCGGGGGGCTCGAAGTCGGCGATCAGCCCATCAGGTCGCGCAAGTCGACTGTGCGATCGCCCACGAGAGCCGCTTCGGCCCGGTCGTGGGTTACGTGGACGGCGGTGGCGCCCACTTCTCGCAACACCCGGCGCAGATCCGCGGCGAGCCGGTCGTGCAGCTCATCGTCGAGCGCACTCAATGGTTCGTCAAGCAGCAGGACGCGGGGGGCCGGGGCGAGGGCCCGGGCCAAGGCCACCCGTTGGCGTTCACCGCCTGAGAGGGTGGCCACCGCCCGCTCCTCGAATCCGGCCAGGTCCACGAGTTCGAGCATTTCGGTCACTGTCCGGGCATTGCGGCGGACTCCGAAACCAACGTTACGGCCGACCGAGAGGTGCGGAAACAAGGCTTGGTCCTGAAAAACCAGTCCCACTCCTCGACGGTGCGTCGCCACCCCGAGCACCGACGCGTGGTCGATGCGGATGTCTCCGCCGGCGACCGCCACGAGGCCGGCGATGGCGCGCAGGAGCGTCGACTTGCCCGAGCCGCTCGGGCCGGTGATGCAGGTGATGGCCCCGCGCTCGACCTCGAGGGTGAGCCCGTCGAGGATGATCCGATCCCCCAAAACCACCCGCAGCCGATCAATCTCCAGCATCAGTCCCGTAGCCCCTCGAGCGCGAGCATCACTCCGGCGGTGAGCGCGGCCAAAATCACCGAAAGCGCGTAGGCCTGACCCACATTGAGCGAGCCCGGTCGGCTCAGGAGTCGGCCGATGGCCACCGGCAGGGTGGCGGTGCTCGGGCGCACCAAGAACGAAGCGGCCCCGAACTCGCCCAAAGACACGGCGAACGCCATCCCGGCCCCGACCACGACGGCCCGACGGGCGATGGCGAGATCGACAAGACGTAGGACTCGGCCCGGAGATGCGCCCAATGTGGCGGCCACTTCTCGTACCTGCGGGTCGATCGAGCGTAGTGAGGTCACTACCGTTCGCACCACGAAGGGCATCCCGATGAGGGCGTGGACGATCGGAATGGCGATCCAGCGTGACCGCAGATCAAGGGGATTGGCCACGAGAAACCCGAATCCAAGGGTAACCGCGGAGGTACCGAGCGGCGCCATGATCGCAAGATCGAGTATTCGTCGGCGGCTCCCCTGCAATGCCACCGCGCCCGAAACCCCGAGCACCGTAGCCAAAAGGGCGGCCACGACCCCGATCCGCAAGCTCGCCCCCACGCTGGCCAAAGGGGCGTTGACCAGCCCGCTACCCCTCGACGCCGAAGCCAGAGCTCGCCAGTTGCGCAACGAGTGAGCGTGGCCATCCGGGTCGCGAAAGGAACGCTCGACGAGGACGGCCAACGGGGTCACGGCCAGCAAAGCGCTCGGCGCGAGGGTCAAAACGCTGATGAAGGGGCGGGCCGCGATCCGCTGGTCGACCGAGAGCCGAGGCTGCGAATACGACCGGCGAGCGCTGAGCAACAGCAGGACGATCACAATCGTGAGTTGGATCAGGGCCAAGGTGGCGGCCCGATCGAGGCGCAACAGATCGGCGGTCTGGCGGTAGATCTCGGTCTCGAGGGTTCGCTGCCGGGGGCCGCCGAGCAGACGGATCACGCCGAACGACGTGAACGAGAACAGGAACACGATGGCCGCGGCCGATCCGATGGCCGGAGCCAGCAGCGGCCCTGTGACGGTCAACGCGGCCCGAACCGGTGAGACGCCGAGGGTTCGAGCCGCCTCGCCGAGACGGAGGTCGAGTTCTGTCCACGCCGGGGCGACCGTCCGTACGACGACGGCCACGTTGAAGATGGTGTGGGCGGCCACGATTGCCCATAAGGAGGGACGGACACCGAGCGCCAACAGTGACGCCCCGACCACCACCGTGGGCAGAACGAACGGGGCGGTCACGAGGCCGGTAGTCAGTCGTCGGCCACGGACGGTGGTTCGTCCGAGCGAGAACGCGGCGGGCAGCCCGACGATAAGTGTCACGACGGTCGACAGCGCAGCTTGCGTGAGGGTGAAGGGCAGCACTCGGGCCGCCGGGCGGAGACCGGCTGTGCCTGCGTGTCGGGTGATGGCCACCAGGGGGACGATGAAGAACGCGAGGAGAAATGCCCCGACGGGCAGTGCCGCGCTGCCCCTCAGCCCTCGACAGTTTTGGACCACTCGTCGATCCATCGGTCTCTTCCGGCGGCGATCTCGGCCGGGCTCATCCGCAGAGGCGACGTGGGGGCGATGGCGAACCGGCGGAAGGCTTCGGGCCAAGCCACGCCGGTCCGGGCCGGAAACACGAACAGCGATAACGGAAGGTCGGCCTGGAACTCGCGCCCGACGAGGTAGTCGATGACTGCTCGCGCCTCCGCGGTGTGCTTCGAATTTCGCAGCACACCGGCAAACTCCACCTGCCGGAAGCACGTCGAGGCCACCACGCCGATGGGTGAGACCTTGGCCTTCGGGTCCTTTCCGAAGATAACCGCGGCCGGCGGACTCGATCCGTAGGACACGACGAGGGCTCGCTTGCCGCGACCCCCGCTGCCGGAAAACTCGGTGTTGTAGGCCGCGTCCCAACCGTCGACCACCTTCACGCCGCCGGTCTTGAGCTGAGCCCAGTAGGTCCGCCAGCGGCTCTGGCCGAAGTGGGCGATGGTACCGAGCATGAAGGCCAGCCCGGTAGAACTCGTCGCCGGGCTCTCGACCACGAGTTGGCGGGCGAAGGCGGGCTTGGCCAGGTCTTCGAGCGAAGTCGGCGGATTGGGGGTCCGGGCCCGGTCGTAGTTGACGCACACGTCGCCGTAGTCGACCGGTGTGACCTCGTCGTGCGGCACGAGCTTGCGCAACGCCGCATCAAGCGGTGCCGACGAATGATACGGATCGAATATGGCGGCTTTGAGGGCTCGTGAAAGGAACGTGTTGTCGACCCCCCACAACACATCGCCCAGAGGCTCGCCCTTGGTCAGGATGGCCTTGTTGACAAGGGCGCCACCATCGCCGGCCGTGACCACCTTCACGGTGATACCGGTCTTCTTGGTGAAGGGATCGAAAATGCCCTTCGACGGAGTAAAGCTGTCATAGGCCACGATCGTGACCGAACGCTTAGTGGCGGCCTCGGCCGACGCGAACAGGAGGGTGGCGGCCAAAAGGGCACCGATAGCGACAATATTGCGGGTGGACGTGAGCTTCATTGGGTGCTCCTTGGCGGATTGGGTGGGCCCGGCGACGGCGGCTGGTGGATGACGGCGAAGGGACGGATGACGAGGAGGGTCCCCGTGACCACGGTGACGGAGGCCGGGCCGTCGAGGCGCTCGTTGGACAGGCCGCGGGTCGTGCCCGGGGTCAATGATTCGCCCCGAAGCGGAAATCGAAGGCCCGTAGTAGTGATGGCGTGAGCGGGGCCGTGCATCGGTACGAGGGTGACAGTTTCGCCGGCCTCGCCGTCGATGGTCAGCGACCCCGGTCCGTGGAGCACCCCGAACCACGCCGGTCCGAGCCAGGCTTCGATTGTCGCTTTTCGGGGCGCGGCCAGGAGCAGCAACTCCCCGAGAAGGTGGTCGAGGCGCCCGTCGCCGCCCGAAGCTGGCGCGCCCGAACCGCCGATCACCACGATGTGGCCGGCGCCGCGGCGGACGGCCGCGTCGATCGCCAGCTCCAAATCGGTGGCGTCCTTGTCGACCGGGTGGTGCTCGACCGGTGTGTCGCCGATCGCCTCCGGCGAGACCGAATCGAGATCGCCGACGAGCAGATCGACCTGCAGGTTGAGGGCCCGAGCCACGTGCAGGCCCGAGTCGGCCGCGATGACGAGATCGTGGTCGGGAACGACCACGCGATGATCAGCACGGCCGCCGCCAGTGCACACAATCGCAGTTTTCGGGTCGTTCACTCGTCCCTCCGCTGGCATGACCCAGTTCAGGTTCGTCGGGTCGGCGACGGATCGTGTCGCCCTCTCAGCCCGGCGCCCCGGACTCCCCGCAGTGGATGCAGTTTTCTACCAAGCTAGCCCACGATGAAGACGCGCAACCTCCTGATCCTGTCCGGCGTCTGTCTGGCGCTCATCATGGGAGCCGCGGCGTGGCAGCTGTCGTCGGGCAACCTGTTCGGCTCCGACGTCCGTCACACCGACACGACGGTGGCCGATGCTCCCGATGAAACGGTTGCTGGCGGCAGCGTCGGGTCCCGCCCATCGACGGAGACGGCCGTGACCCCCGGGCCGCCATCGACGGTCGGCCCGTCCTCGACCATTTCAGTCGCGGCCCCGCTGACGGTGCGAGGCAACGGGATCGGCGCGTTCAATTTCGGCGCCGATGCCGACACAGTGATCAGCGCGTTCACCGTCAAGTTAGGCGCCGCGACCGCAGACTTGGGATGGAAGCCGCAACCGACGCCGTGCGACGAGATGGGCGTCAACAACCGGTCGGTCACGTGGGGCTGGATCACGCTCACCTTCTCGTCCGGCCCCACTCGGTACGCACCCGTTAACACCAACCACATGATGGCCCTGAGCGTGGATGACCCGGGTGACGGTTCGGCCGCTCCCGATCTGCGCGCCGACGATGACAAGGCGCTCCTCGGCGCGACCCTCGCCCAACTCCAGGCCCGATTCCCGGCCACGACGGCGTTCGACAGCGAGATCACCGGCCCGTCGTTCGAGCTGCCCGATGGTCTTGGCGGCGGGCTCCGATCGCCGGATACGGTCAATCCGGCGAGCACGTCGAGTCCGGCCAGCACCGTGGACCCGGCCAGCACCGTTAGTTCGCTGCGGGCCGGCAACGTCTGCATCGACTGAACGTCTGGATCGACTGAACGTCGGCATCGACGACTCGTGCTCGACCCCGCAGGCCGGCGACTGCGTAGTGTGTGATGCGTGACCAACGACGTCGATCGGGAGAGCTACGAACGCGACGGGTATGTGATTTTCGAATCGCTGCTCACGGTGGGCGAACTCGGCGCCATCCGCGATGATTTAGCGCCCCTGCTCGCCACCGGTCCGAAGGGCCGCAACGACTTCGAGGGCTTCGAGTCGCAACGGGTATACGGGTTGTTGGGCAAGGCCGACAGCTTTGCCACCATCGTCGAACACCCTCGGGTACTCGCGCTGCTCGATCAACTCCTGTTGCCCAACTATCTCTTATCGGCGAATCTGGTGATCAATCTTCTCCCCGGCGAGACAGCCCAGAACTGGCATATCGACGACGGCTTCTATCCACTGCCCCGGCCGCGTCCGCCGGTCAGTGTCGGCACCATCTGGGCCATCGACGACTTCACCGCCGAGAACGGCGCCACCGAGCTGATTCCCGGATCGCACCGCTGGGGCGCCGAGCGCATCGTGTCAACCGATGCTGACACCGTTGTGAAGGCGGTGATGCCGGCCGGTTCGGTGATCGTGTTCAGCGGCCAACTCTGGCACCGGGGCGGGGCCAACCGGAGCCGCGGCACTCGGTGCTGCATCTCGCCCCAGTATTGCGAACCGTGGGCCCGCCAGCAAGAGAACATGTTGCTGGCCACGGGCGACCTGGCCGTGAAGTACTCGCCCCGCGTGCAGTCGTTACTGGGCTACTCCATCCATCCGCCGTTCATGGGTCACATCAACGGCCAGCACCCCCTCCGTCTCATCGACCCGACCTATACGCCAGGAATGGACCGGTTGCGCGCCGCCGCGATCCTCGAGGGCCGGACCGCCTCGAGCGCCGGGTTCGTGCGTGAAGCCGACTGACACCACCGTGTTGGAAGAGGGCCCGGTTGGTGCCCGTCCCGACCAGACACTTGGCCGGGCTCCCCGGTATCGTGGGGGCCATGTCGAGACGGCCTGACGTTCCCGCCAGCAGCCGGCCGTTGTTGATTCGGCCCCGACTCCTTACCGTTATCCAACAGCGCTGGCAGATGAAAGTGCTGGCGATCTCCGCCGGTCCCGGTTTCGGAAAGACGACTTTGCTGGCGCAGGCCTTTGCCGAAAATGCTCTCGACCCTCGCGGCATCGACGTCTGGTTTGCGTGTCGTCGCGACCATATCGACGCTTCGTCCCTCGCTCGCGCCATGGTGCGTGCCGTCGCCGACATCGACACCGTTGCGAACGGCGCGCCGGGGCCAGGTTGGCGCGAGCCCGTAGACAGTCCGGATGTCGGGATCGACACCGTCGTCGACGCTCTCGTGGCCCGCGCGCCCGTCCACGTCACGATCCTGATCGACGACGTGCACCACGTGACGCCAGGATCGACGGGCGCAGCGTTGCTCGGGGCGCTGGTCGACGCCCTTCCCGTCAACTCCCACCTCGTCATGGCGGGCCGGCCCCAGTTGCCGATTGCGCTCTCACGGCTCGTCGTCCAGGGGAGCGCCGTGACGTTGACCGAGGCCGAAATGGCCTTCGATGGCCAGGAGTCCGAGGCGTTCGCGGTGCTGCGCTTGAGCCGCCCGGAGCGAATTTCCGACGCCGCCGGTTGGCCCGCACTGGCCGAGCTCCTGGCCCTCGCCGACAGCGGTGATGAGATTGCCGAAGCGTTCCTGTGGGAGGAACTCCTCGCCCGGTTGCCGGTGCCGCGCCAACGGGCGCTCGCTACGCTGGCCGCGATCGGCCGGGCCGACGACCAACGGCTCTCGGCGGCCACCGCCGGCCGCACCGACGCTCGATCGGTCATCGAGAACCTCCCGATGACGGCGTCGACACGCGACGGATGGGTGAGCCTGCATGACCTCTGGCAGCCGGCCCTGCGTCGACTGCTGACCCCCTCCGAACGCCAAGCGGCCCAACGCCGAGCGGGCGCTGATGCCGTGGCTCGAAATGACTTCGCGTCGGCGTTCGGTCTTTACGCGCAGGCGGCGGCGTGGAACGACGTTCGTGACGTGATCCGCTTGGCTTGCCTGCATTCCCATCCCCTCGTGGCTCACGCGACCATGCAGGATTGGCACCGTGCTTTAGTGCGCGCCGATCGCTCCAATGACGCCGAAGCGCAGCTCTTGATGGGAGTGATCCTGCGTCAGAACGACCCTGCCGCGGCTGCCTCGCACCTCGCCAATGCCGCGCTCAGCTTTCAGGCCGACGGCGCGTCCGACAGCGAAGCGTGTTGCCTGTTCCAGCTTGGGCAGATCTACTGGTGGCACGGCAATGCCGAGGAGCTGGCTCGGCTGGTGGATCGGCTCGTCCGGCTGGCGCAAGGTGGCTCGTGGTTGGCCGCATCTGTGCTGGCGCTGGCCCCCCTTCTCGGCGAACCGTC
Source organism: Acidimicrobiia bacterium (assembly GCA_025359845.1). GTDB lineage: Bacteria > Actinomycetota > Acidimicrobiia > Acidimicrobiales > JANYDT01 > JANYDT01. The sequence continues at coordinate 9,161 of JANYDT010000011.1, read as the reverse complement.
GTCGGCGCCTCCGGCTGAGGCCAATGAGGTCCCGGCGGTGGCGGCTCGAATGCACCCCGAGGTGGTCCCTCTGCGGGAGTGGATCATGGCTCGCAACCATCTGTTCGCCGGTCACGCCGATGCCGCGCTAATGGCTGCGCAGGCCGGAGCGGGCGTCGCCACGCCCAGCATGCAGGCCATCTCCGATTTTCTCGTGTTGCAATGCCAATGGGCCATGGGGCGCCGCGAAGTCGTTCTGGAGGCGCTCGAGGCGACGATCCAGGCCGTGCCGAACGCGGGGCTTCACTACTTTACGGCCGCCGATTTTGCCATGGGCTCGATGTGGCTGATTCTCGCGGGGCAGGACGGCCAGGCCGCGCGATACCTCGAACGGGCTCGCGCCGTACCCCAAGACACCAGTGCGTGGGCTGGTGTCGTGGTCGAACTGGCCGGCGCGATGGCCGAGGTCCACGCCGGAAGGGAAGTTGCGGCGGCCGATCGACTACTGGGCGTACTTGGGAGGGTCCCGTTGGCTGATTCGTCGGCGGAGCTTGCGCACCGGCCCTGGCTGGCTCTCTCGTACGTCCTCGTTCCATCGACGCGCCCGCATTGGGACACCGCTGAACTCGGCCCTGGGTACGCCCAGGCCCGATCATGCGCCCAGGCGTTGGTCGCGTGGCGAGAGTCGGGTCGGGTGGAGGTCGTAGGCACGCCCGCGACGGGCGAAATCGATCTGCTGGCCAATGCCATTCCGGTACCGTGGTTGGCCGAATGGGCGGCTATCGCGGGCGCCGATGGCCAAGCGCTCGACGCGGTGTCTTGGCTGGCCTCGGTGGGTGGGGCGGGCCGCCAGAGGTTGGGTGCGCTGGCCACAGGCCGAACCAGCAAAGTTCAGCGCTCCGCCGCCGACCTCCTGCGTCGAGCCGGGCGGCGGCCGTCGGTTACCGTTGAGATAGGCGTGCTGGGACCGCTCAAAATGGCTTTCGATCGTGAGGAGCAATGGCCGCCGGGGCTGAATCGTCGCCCGGTCAGAGATCTGCTCATGGTGCTGATCGAGCATCAGACCCTGACTCGGGGTCAGATCATGGGCCTCTTGTGGCCCGACTTCGAGGAAGAGGCGGCCAGAGCCAATCTGCGCACGACTTTGAGCTATCTCAACAAGGTTCTGGAACCGGACCGATCCTCGGCCGAGAGTCCCTGTCACATCTCCGACCGAGGTGAACAGTTGCGCCTCGAGGTGGGTGAACACTTGCGCCTCGACAGTCTTCGGTTCGATCAATTGGTGGCCGAAGCCCACCGGCTCGAAGCGGCCGGGGTCTTGAGCGGCGCCATTGATCGCTACGTCGAGGCGGTGGGGCTTTATCGCGGGGAGTACCTCGCCGATGCAGGACTGGCCGAATGGGCTCTGTCGCCTCGTGACCGGTATCGCTTACGGTTCTGCGCCGCCGCCGTAAGGGCCGGGGAACTGCTTGTCGCTCGGGGCGACCCGGCCCGAGCCGCCGATCTCGCGGCGCGAGCGGTCGCCGCCGAACCGTGGTCAGAACCGGCCCGACGGGTGCTGGTTGAAGCCCATATCGCGGCCGGCGACAGCGCCGCCGCGGCGCGGGCCCTCGTTGCCTGCTTGGCCGTTGTCGATGAACTAGGGGTACCGCCCAGCGCCGAGACCACAATGTTGGCGCGTCGCCTAGGGGGCTGAAGTCGGGCCATTTGCCCGACCCCTGAGATATTCCTCGCGGACCCTGACCTAACCTAAAACTAGAGGACGACGAAGGTCTCTCGAACCATCGCGAGCGAAATTTGTACAGTCCGGCCGCGGGCCGAAGGAGTGGCCGGCAGCCGGACCGCGAATGCCCCGAGGGCTTGCGAAATGGCCTGCTCCTTGGCCCCCCAGTCGCCGACCACGTCGATCGGGATGCCGACCGGTCCTACGCCATCGACCAATACCTGGCCGCCCACTTCTACGCAACCCCGGGTCGGGTCGAAGAAGGCGGCGACGAATAGTTGACGGCCGGGCATGGCCCACAGTCGCATCGCACCGCAAGCGCATCGTTGCACGAACGGGTGGCCGCGGGTGCGCAGGGGTATCGCTTTTCGGGTGCGGAGGGGCCAAGATCGGGGCATGAAGACTCGCATCGGGTTCGCCCCCGGCATTGGTTGGTCGCTCGACGGACCGACCTTTGCCACGATCGTCGACGCGCTCGAAGCCACGGGTTTCGACTCGGTCTGGGTACCGGAGGTGATGACGGGGGTAAACCTCGACCCGATCGCGGCGTTGGCATTCGCGGCTGGAAGGGTCCAGCGCCTGAAGCTCGGCACGCAGCTCATCCTGCCCGGGCGCAATATTTATCGGGCGGCGAGGGCCTGTGCGACCCTCGATCGCCTCAGCGGGGGCCGCCTCTTGGTGACTGCGGTCCCGGGATTGGAGACGCCCGACGAGAAGCGGGCACTCGGCGTGCCGTCCGCCTCCCGCTCTGCGCTGCTCGAGGCGAACCTTGGTGCCCTTCGGGCCCTCTGGCGCGGTGAAGCCGTGGACGGGATAACCGTCGATGTGAAGCCGGTCCAAGAGCCGCTTGAGGTGTGGATGGGTGGTACCGGGCCGAAGGGGTTGGAGCGGGCCGGGCGCCTGAGCGATGGCTGGATACCGGGCTTTGTCACCGTCGACGAGGCAATTGCCGGGCGCGCCACCGTGATCGCGGCGGCCGCCGCCGCGGGCCGCGAGATCAGCGACGAGCACTTCGGGGCCAACGTGCTGTACGCCCGTGAGCCGCTGTCGCCGGAGGTTCGTGACCGCCTCGGGGAACGGGCGGCTCGAGTCCCCGTCGGCTGGGACGGCGTCCGTGACCTCCTCGCCCGTTACGTCGCCGGTGGAATCTCGAAGTTTGTCGTCCGTCCGGCGGTCAGCCCGACGACTTCGGCGCAATGGTCGGCCGAGATCGCCGACGCGGCACAACATCTGCTCGATCGGCAAACGCCGCCTCGACCGACCTGACATCGCCTACCCAGGTAGCCCCGACCGACGTCGCCCCGACCGGCCCGAGACCTCGTCGTTGGCCGAGTTTGCGCTGCGAAGTCGTCAACCCGAGTTCATGGTGATGACCAGCTTGCCCCACGACTCGCGTGACGCGAGCGCATCGAATGCTGCGGGGACGTCGGCGAATGGCACTTCGCGCATTACCAGCGGATCGATTTTGCCCGCATTCCAGAATTCGATGAGTTTGTCGTACGTGTTGCGCAATGCATTGGGGTCGCGGGCCAGGGATGCGCCCCAGTGCACGCCCACAATCGAATAGTTCTTGAGCAGGATGTGGTTGGTCGGCGCGTCGGCGATGCGACCCCCGGTGAAACCGATGATGAGGATCCGCCCGTCCCACGCGATGACCTTGCGCGACCTATCGAAGGTGTCGCCCCCCACCGGGTCGTAGATCACATCGACTCCTCGACCGTCGGTCGCCGCCTTCACGACCTCGACAAAGTCCTCGTTGAGGTAGTCGATGGCCACGTCTACGCGAAGCTGATCGGTCAGAACCGCCTTTTTGGTGGGACCCCCCGCGGTGGCAATCACCCGTGCGCCCATGGCTTGGGCCAGTCGCACGGCGGCCGATCCCGCCCCTCCGGCGCCGGCGTGAACGAGTACGGTCTCACCCGCTTGCACCCGAGCGCGATCGTGCAGCGCGAACCAACCCGTACCGTAATTTACCGGGAGCGCCGCGGCTTTGGCGGTCGACAACGAGTCGGGCAGAGGGAAGGCGCTGGCCGCATTGACCGCAACCTGCTCGGCCAGCCCGCCGCTGGTCGTTACCACTCGGTCGCCCACGGCGTGGGTCGTGACCCCATCACCGACGCCGACGATCCGTCCCGCTGACTCCCCGCCCGGCGAATAGGGCAGTGGCGGCTTGACTTGGTACTGACCGCGGATCTGCAGCAGCCCGGGAAAGTTGAGGCCCACCGATTCGAGCGCGATGACGACCTGTCCTGTGCCGGCCGTGGGGGCGTCGATCTCGTCGATGCGCAGCTGTTCCGAAGGCTCTCCCCATGCGTGGACCCGCCAGATTTTCATGCCTTCACCCGCTGCGTGCGGGTGGGCCGTGCCAGTTTGTAGTTGCGGTTGCGGGCTTCGGCGAGCGAGTCGGGTCCGAAGGCGGCACCCTGGCCCGCGATCACGATCTCGTCGATGACGGCTGCGTCGGTCGTCGGGTCGTCGAGGTCGTAGACCCTTTGGGTGCGCTTGTCGCCGAGGAACCGATTGTGCTCGAAACGCGTCGGTCGGGCCATGGCCGCAGCGTACCCGCTTCGGTGTGCTTCAGAAAGCTCGAAACGCCCCGAGCCCTTCCAAATGCCAGGCAACGAGTTCGCGACTGACAAGCCTGGCCGCAGGCGCGCTGAAGGGCGCCCCCGATACCGATGGGAACGCCCTTCAGGTTTCTGCACGATTGAGATTTCGCGTGAACGTCTTTGACGCCAGGCGGGACCGACTCCCGGCACGACACACGAACGGTGGCTGGTGGGTATTGGACCAGCCGAGTCCAGCAGGCCGGCTAGCGGCCAGCCACCTCCAGGATCCCAGGACAACTTTCGCTGATGTGGACCACCTCCTTTCTCTGGTATTAGAACCGTACAACACTTGGGGTGGCTTTGCCTAGAGCTCGACGCCAAATTTTTTAGGATTGGAGAATGGCGGGAGGTTCAGGATCGGCGAGAACGGGGTTCAGAGTGGGCCGCCCTCAGCTTCGGGCCCTACCGCGCCGATCTCCACAAGATAGGCAATTTGGAAGTCGAGGACGGCCTGAACCTGTTCGGCGGTGTACCCGGCCCCTGCGCCCGCGGCTCGCTCGAGCACGTTTTGCACCGAAGTGGTGCCCTCGACGACGACCGGCGCGTCGACGACGATCGGGTCTCCGCTCGTCACCTCGAGGCCGTGTTCGCCGAGATAGGCCAGATGCCACTCGAGGATTTGTCGAACATCGCTGTAGCTGAGTTCCGCGGTAATGGCCCTGGGCAAGCGATCCGCGACCCAGAGCACCTCCTCGTCGATCTCGATCGTGGCCCGTGCAGGCATGGCGTCGAGCCGACGGGCCTCGCGTCCGATGACCACCGCAGCCATAACGAAGACCAGCGCAACAACGATCGCCCCGATGGCCACGACGCCCGCGGTGAGGCCGACGACGGCTACTGCGACGCTCACCGCAGCTCCGCTCACGTCAATCCCCGACCGCGAAGAGCGCCTCGATGTATTCGTCAGGATCGAATTCGATGAGATCGTCCTTGCCCTCACCTAGACCGACGAACTTTACGGGAATGCCCAACTCGGTCTCGATGGCGAACGCGATCCCACCCTTTGCGGTCCCGTCCAGCTTCGTGAGCACGACTCCTGTCAACTCGGCCACGTCGCGGAACTGCGCGGCCTGCACGAGCCCGTTCTGTCCTGTTGTGGCGTCGAGCACGAGCAGCACTTCGCTCACTTTGCCCGGCGGTTTGTCAGCGATCCGACGGATCTTGCGCAACTCTTCCATAAGGTTGGTCTTCGTCTGGAGGCGCCCGGCGGTGTCGGCCAATACCAGGTCCACACCGCGCGCTGCGGCTCGTTCCACGGCATCGAAGATCACCGATCCGGGGTCGCCGCCCTCGGCCCCCCGAACGAGGTCGGCGCCGGATCGCTCGGCCCACATGCCCAGCTGTTCGGCGGCCGCGGCCCGGAACGTATCGCCGGCGGCCATGATGACCCTGCGCCCACCGGCGGCTTCGCGAGCTCCGATCTTGCCGATCGTGGTGGTCTTGCCGACGCCGTTGACCCCCACGAACAACCACACATTGGGCCGGCCGGACTCGAAGTGCATCACCCGATCGGCTCCCGCCATGCGAGCCTTGAGGTCGGCCTTCAACGCCTCGAGAAGGGCCTCAGGGCGGGTTATCGCCTCGTCCTTCACTCGGGTTCGGAGGCTCTCGATCAGCTTGGTAGTAATGCCCACTCCGACATCGGCCTTGATCAAGGCCGTTTCGAGGTCTTCCCACGTGTCTTCGTCGATTTTCGACCGAGCGAGTACCGACCCGAGGAGACCCGAGAGCTGTGTGCGGCTCTTCGTGAGGCGGTCGCGAAAACGAGGGCGCCGGACCGGTTCTGCTTCGAGGACTGGCGCCGCTTCGGCCGAGACCGGCGCCAGAGCGTCCTCGATTTCGGCTTGTAGATCGGCGCTGACTTTGACGGTCGGGGTCGCCGCCGGCGGAGCGACGGGCGATTTCGCGGTCGGCGGTGCCTTCGGGGTAGGAGGGGCCTGGGCCATGGGCGGGGCAGTGACGGGTGAGGCGGGCCGGGGAGGGGCGGGCCGGGGAGGGGCCGGGAGGCGGGGCGCGAATGGCGGCTCGACGGGCGGGGCCCGGCGCTTGCGGCGACCGGACAGCACGACGCCCCCCACGGCGAACAGGCCGAGCGCGGCGACGATGATCAGAATTAGCAAGATGCCCACGGCGTCAGCCTAGGTGGGTGGTGTCAAATGCCGATGTGTGGACCAAGTGCCGATGCTGTGGACTCTTTTCGCGATCGGCCGCGTTCAATCGAAATGGCGACCAGGGGAAACGTCACCGAGAGCATCGATCCACCGCGAAAAATGTCCACAAGACCAAAGCTCAGTCGCCAGGTGGCTCGTCGGGCGACAGCGAGTTCAAGGGAGGAGCGGGCCTCTGCCTCGAGTTCGGTAGCCCGATCGATCCGGTCCTGCCGGGCCCGTTCCAGGAACGGCGCGTTGCTCTTCGGCTGTTTGAGTTCTCATTGCGGTTGCGGTTTTCGGGCGCGACAAGGCAATGACGGACGGGCTACTCCTTGCACCATTGCATCAGGACGCCCTCGAAGGTGCCGACTCCGCGGGTCGAAACGATGCCGGTTTCGGGGTCGAGTGTGACCCGGAAGCGGTAGTTGCCGACCAGTTTGGCTCGGTCGAGTTGGCCCGATGCGTCCTCCACGACCTCACCGCACAGATGCCCTTCCATGAGGCCCGCAACGAAGCAGCCCGGCTTCACCGCGTCGGCCGGTCGCCGTGCCGTGTTGGCGTTGATCGTGCCGACCATCTGACCGACAACCGATATTCCAGGGCCGTTCCAGGTGAAGTCGGCGGCGTGAACGCCTCTGGCTCGGTTTGCCGGGATGAACTCGAACGCGCTGAAAAAGGCCGGAGCATGGAGCGTTTCCAACGCGTGGGCCGGTGGCGTGTCGCACAGCGCGAGCACCGCGACACCCTTCCTCTCGCCGACACCCGACTCACTCCTGACCGGGTCGGGGCCTCGGACTCGCTGAGACCCAAGCAGCACCATGGTATTGGCGTTAAGCCAAGGTCAGTCGTCCGGCTCGGGCGGGTCGGGACGCGCCGCCATCTCGAGCGCCTGCAGAGCGTTCCCCAGTGCTCGCTGAGCCTCTTCCTCGGCTTGACTGGCGACTCGTTCTGCTTCCAAGTTGTCGACCAACAACTGGCGCAGACGGGCGACGACGGCTTCGGCTTCTTCGACATCGCACTGGGTGTCTAGGCGCGCCTGGGTGGAATCGACTCGGCGGTGAACGGCGAGTTCGAGGGAGGAGCGGGCCTTCGACTCGAGTTCGGTGGCCCGATCGATTCGATCCTGGCGGGCGCGTTCCAGGACGGCGCGTCGCTCCTCGGCGGCGCGTGTTGCCGCCGCGATTTCCTCGGCGCGTTTTGTCGCCGCGCCTTCTTCCTCGGCGCGGTGTATCGCTGCCAGTTCCTCGGCGCGTCTTGCCGACGCGAGTTGTTCCGCCCTTCGGTCCGCCGCACGCTCCTCGACCCGGGGGGCTTGGCTGCGGTCTATCTTCGGCGCGCTCGTCGTGCCTGACCCGCCGGGGGCCGCCCGGCCTTCGACCGGGGCCACCTCGTCGACCTGCTCGCGATCAGACTCGGTGCCCAACGGTGGCACCAAACGCAGCATCCGCGGCGCAGGGTCGGCCCCGGCGAGGAGGCCATCGAATCCGATCCCTTCGTGGACGACGGTGGTGAAGCGTCCGCTGACCAGCAAGGCGCCGAGGGCGGCGTCGATGGACGCAGCCTCGAGGGTGCGGACCCACTCGTCGGTTCGCTGTGCTTCGCGAGCATCCAGCGTTTCGCTCATGGCCCGCACTACGGCTCGCACCGCGGTACGGCGCGCCTCAGACGCGAGTGGCAACGCAGAGCCCTCGGCCTGGCCGGCGAGCACCTGGGCCTGGACCCGCCGTAGGTTTTCACCGGTAAGACTCAGCGCCTGCACGAGATCCGGGCGACGACGAACGGTTTGGTTGAGCGCCCACGCCGCCGCGGTCGGCTTGGGCAGTTTGGCAACGCGGGCGGCGTCGTCGGCCCGCTTGTCCTTGCGCAGAGCTTTGGCCAACGCGTTCCTGGCGGCGGTGAACTCGCCGAGCGCCAATCCATAAAGCGCGTCGACATCGGTCTCGATGGGGCTTTCGGCGGCCACCCGCTCGTTCTATCGCGCCACGGTTCGTGCTGTGGCCACCCTCCTACTCGGCTCCAAGCCGGCGCCCTGGGCCCCCTAACCTCACGGGCACCGGACGTAGTTCCAACCGGTAGGGCGTCCGTTGGCATACGGCATGATGGCGTGGAACGCGTGTGGGTCGTCGTCGAATACCAACGGCAGGAAGTAACGATCGCCCTCCCACATCGGGATCGCGTCGCTCAGGACGTCGGCCAACGGCACCCACGAAAGCGTGCCTTCGTCGTTGGCCGGCGGCGGCGTCCCTGTCCATGCGTCAATGCGAAATACAAACCCGAACCAGTCCTCGCCGTTGGCCCCGAACCCGGGCCACGATACGGTGCCGCGAAGGGCCATCGCGGTAACCTCAATATGGGCCTCCTCCCGTAATTCTCGGCGCATGCCGCTGACCACATCCTCGTCGGCTTCGAGCTTGCCGCCCAGACCGTTGTACTTGCCAAGGTGCTCGTCGCCGGGACGGGCGTTGCGGTGCACCATCAACACCAGACTGCGTTCACGGTCGAATACATACCCCAGGGTGCCGACGATTGGCCGGTACGGTCCAGTGCTCGTCACGCCACTGGAACCTAGTGTAGTGTCTCGTTATTATCCGGTGATTGCTTGGAGGGCGACTCGGCCTCGTCGTACTTTTTCGAGGATGGCGTCGGCGGTGGCGGTCCATACGAATGGTTTGGGGTGGTCGTTCGTTTTTTTGAGGTAAT
>JANYDT010000007.1 GCA_025359845.1 Acidimicrobiia bacterium | reverse complement strand
CGCCGAGGCGCTGGACGCCCGAAACAGGGGACCGACGGTAACCCCAACCCCAGCGAGCGCGCCGGCGCGCAACGCCTGACGTCGACTGAACCGCGTTCCGAAATCGTTGGCGTCCTGCGGCAATGCGGTGAGGGTCTTCTTCGTTCGGGCCATTCCATTTCCTTTTCTTAAGTGGGCGAAGATGGCGACATGAGGTGCTGCTCCGAGGGGCGGGCCCGGGGGTACCTGCTGACAACTCGATGAGATGAGACCGTCACGAACAGAAAAATACGGCGAGGTTGGGTAACGGTTGGCCGTTGCCCGCCGCAGTACAACGGTCGTCCAGCCACGAACCGGGCCCCGATCTCACCGATACGAACTCGACTGGGCGGTCAAGTTCCGCCTAAGGTTGCTCCTCATGAATGCCCCCCGTTTCGCTACCGTGCCGGAAGTCCGAGAGGGCTTGCGCAGCGTCGACTATCTCGCCGACGACGGCATCGCCGGCGTGGTGTATCTCGCTGACCGTCTGGGTAAGCCGGTGTTGGTAGAAGGCCCCGCCGGTACTGGCAAAACCGAATTGGCCAAGGCCGTGGCCAAGATGACGGGCAGCAAGCTCATACGGTTGCAGTGCTACGAGGGCCTCGATGAGTCAAAGGCGCTCTACGAGTGGAACTACAAGAAGCAACTTCTACGCATCCAAGCCCAAAGAGTGGCCGAAGGCGACGGAGCGAACTGGAACGAGATCGAAGACGACATTTTTTCGGAGGACTTCTTGCTCACCCGTCCGTTGCTCGAGGCGATTCGCTCCGAGGAGCCGGTGGTGTTGCTTATCGACGAAGTCGACCGAGTCGAGGTTGAGACCGAAGCCCTGTTGCTCGAAATTCTCTCCGATTATCAGGTGTCTATTCCCGAACTTGGTACGGTCATGGCTAAGCAGATTCCTCTAGTGTTTCTGACTTCCAACAACACCCGTGAACTGTCGGAGGCGCTCAAACGGCGCTGCTTGTTTCTGCACATCGACTATCCGCAGATGGATCGCGAGAAGGCGATCGTCCTCACCCGCGTTCCCGATATCCAGGAGAACTTGGCTGATCAAATCGTGCGCATCGTGCGCTCGATCCGCCAGATCGAACTCAAGAAGTCTCCGTCCGTTTCCGAGACTATCGATTGGGCTCGAACGCTCGTGTTGCTAGGAGTACAGAACATTGATGCTCAGACAGCCAAAGAAACCTTGCACATTCTGCTCAAATACCAGACCGACATAGCGAAAGCGTCGAAGGAACTTTCGGTCGACGCCCCGGCCAAGTAACCCTCGTGCTCGATCTCCTCACGGGCTTCATCGTCGAGCTTCGCTCGGCCGGGCTGCCGGTCAGCTTGACCGAGAACCTTGATGCGATGTTGGCGGTAAAGGTGATTCCGATTGAGGACCGCCAGGCCTTCAAATACGCGCTGGGGGCGACGCTCGTCAAGTCCAACGCCCATTGGAAAGCCTTCGAAACCGTCTTCGAGGTGTACTTCTCGCTGCGTAATCCCGACCTGATGGGAACCGACGGCGAGATGAGCGACATCGACATCGAAGAACTGGCGCAACGAATGCGCATGGGCGGCCAACAGCAAGCGAACCAACAGGGCGGCGCCATGGACTCCATGACGCCTCAAGAGCTGGCCGAAATGCTCTACAAGGCCCTGCTCAACGCCGATCAGGCCATGATGCGAGCTATTGCTCGCCAGGCCGTATCGCGTTTCTCGGGCATGGAGCCGGGCCGCCCCGTCGGGGGCACGTATTACTTGTATCGGACGCTGCGCAACCTCGATCTCGATGGCATGCTCGAGCGGCTGATGGAAGAGAGCCGCCAACAGGTCGGTGGCGAACTTACGCCGCTCGAGGAACGGCTCGAGAAAGACGAATTCGAGTCGCGTATCAACCAGATGCGCCAAGAGATCGAGGCCGAGATCCGGCGTAGGCTCGTGGCCGACCGGGGTGTCGAGGCCATGGCTCGTACCCTGCGTAAACCCCTTCCCGAAGACGTTGACTTCATGCACGCGACCCGTGAAGAAATGGTCAGTCTCCGCAAGGCGATCTATCCGCTCACCCGCAAGTTGGCCGTGCGCCTCGCCCGGAAACGCCGTCATGGTCGCAAAGGTCCCCTCGATTTCCGCAACACGGTTCGCCACTCGCTCTCCTACGGTGGAGTCCCTGCCGACCCGAAATTCAAGTTTCCGCGCCCGGCCAAGCCCGAAATCATGGTCATCGCCGACATATCCGGCTCGGTCGCCGCATTCGCCCGGTTCACGTTGCAGCTGGTGTACGCCATCTCGGGCCAGTTCTCCAAAGTGCGAAGCTTCGTTTTCATCGACGGAATCGACGAAGTGACGAAATTCTTCGAAGGCATCGAAGACATCACCGAAGCCGTGCATCGAGTCAACACCGAAGCCGACGTGATTTGGGTCGACGGCCATTCCGATTACGGCCACGCGTTCGAAGTCTTCTGGTCAAAGTGGGGCAAAGAGATTTCGCCGAAGACTACAGTGCTCCTCCTCGGTGACGCCCGTAATAACTATCATGCCTCTCAGGCGTGGGTCGTAAAGGAAATGCGCAAGAAAGCCCGCCACGTCTATTGGCTCAATCCCGAGCCAAAAAGCTACTGGGATACGGGCGACTCGATTCTCTCGGAATACTCCTCCCACACGGACGGCGCGTGGGAGTGCCGCAACCTTCGCCAACTCGAGCGCTTCGTAGAAAATCTGGACTGAGCCCGCTCGAGGGGGGGAAGGGAAACCCTTCCCCCCTCGCACACCCCCCAACCTGGTGCTCGCATTCGCTCGCGCTCAGCGCCCGCCGACCGGCAAAGCCAGATCAGCGGTCGTCTCCTGGGGGTGACCCCCTGCCGGGGGCTTTGCCCCCAGACCCCCTGCCGGGGGTGACCCCCAGACCCCCTCCTGGGGGTGACCCCCAGACCCCCTCCGGGGGGTGACCCCCAGACCCCCTACCGGGGGCTTTGCCCCCAGACCCCCACTTGGGGCTTTGCCCCTTGCCCCCAGCCTCGCTGGGTGGGTGGGGGGTTGGGCTAGGGGTGGGCGGCTTTTAGGGCTTGGGTTAGGTCTTTTAGGTGGGTGGCTACGGCTTCGACTAGTTGGGCGAGGACTTCCGCGGCTCGGGTCGGGACACCGTCGAGGATGATTTCTCGGTCCCAGTCGAGCGTCGGACGGGCCTCGGCGGCTACGGCGGCCATGGTTGCTGCGGTGGTGAGCTCGTGAAGGACAGCGTCGACGCCAGCCGACATTGCTACCTCGGAGGAGTCGCCGACGCCGTGACGGTTCAATGTCACGGTGGCCTGCGATGGGAGGGCGGCCAGCGCGGCCCCGATGGCGCTGAGAAGGTGGGCCGCTTCGGCCGTCCACCCCAGGGCCGAGCGGGTCTGGCCGGGGGCAATGATGCGGACGAGCCGGTCCCAGGCATCGTCGTCGCCGGGAGGAGCAATCAGTTCTCGGTACCGCCGCGGAAACGATCGCAGTGCGACGATTGCGTCAGCAACAGAGATTTGACTCACGCCGAAGACGGTAGCCCAATACCCTGCGGTAGGCGGCTCCGGTCCCAGCCGAGTTCGGCGACCGCCAGTTCGCAGGCGAAGCGGTCGGTCATGCCACTGACATAGCTCACGGCCGAGTGGCGGGCCTCGGCTGAGCCCGGGTCGACGTCGACCCGAAGCCGGAGGGGCCGCTCCGCGAAGTATGTCACCAGCGCGCGCAACAACGAGACCACCGCTTCGCCTTGGCGTCGAGCCGCTGGGCGGAGGTAAATCTGTTGGTAATTCCACTGGCGGAACGCGACCAGCGCTTCGGCGGTCGACTCGGTCATGCCGATCCGGCCGGTGGTGCTGATCGCCTCGACAACCCCGAGAACGAAGGCGTTGAGCTGGCTGCTGCGCGACGTACCGCACCGCTCCCGCACAACGGCCGGCAAATCGGCACGATTGACTATCCCCACGTGCGCGGCGTCCTCGAAATCGTGGCATACGTAAGCGATTCGGTCGGCCCAGCTCACGATCTCGCCTTCGGGGGTGGCGGGCACGGGCCGTGACCACGAATGGTTGCGAATGCCATCGAGAGTTTCGAGGCACAGGTTCAGGCTGACAAGCGTTACGTCGGCGCCCCACACCGCATGGTCGAATCCGCCCTCCAAGAAGGGGGCAAGGGCATCTTCGCTGGCGTGGCCCCCTGGCCCATGACCGCAGTCGTGGCCGAGCGCGATGGCCTCGGCGAGAGACTCGTTGGCTCGGCTCGCCTTGGCGATCGAGCGGGCGATCTGGGCCACCTCGAGGGCATGGGTGAGTCGGGTTCGTTGATGGTCGGTCGGGAACACGAACACCTGTGTCTTTCCCGCCAGTCGTCGGTAAGCGCTCGAGTGCAAGATCCGGTCGCGGTCTCGTTCGAAGCACGTACGCACCGGATCGGGTTCTTCGGGGGTGGCGCGGTGACCGGCGTCGAGGGCTCGGGTTGCGCCCGGCGCCAACTGGGCCGTTTCGAGCTCCTCGCGTTCCTTTCGCAGCAATGGTTGTCGAGCCCCGAGGGAGTTCGGCTCCTCGGCGTGGGCTTGACGAAAGGGCGTTGACAACCTGTCGATCCCAGACCAGCGGTGCCCCTCCATGGTCGCGGCCCACGCTTTGGCCCGCGCCGTGAGCTGCTCGATATCGAGCCATCCCGGATCGGCGAGCGCAGACATTGAGACCATCGTAGGAGCGACGAGGCGACCCTAAAACCTCGACTGCGGAGGGCCTGGTGGCGCTGCGGGGAGGCGGTTCAGCTCACGTCGCCGGTCGCCTCATCGAACAGCCGGAAGAGCGTGGGTCGTTGGTGTGACTGAAGTAGCGACAGGGCGAGGCGCCGGCTCCGGATCACGAGGTCGCGAGCGCTGCGCCCGGGCCACGGACGGGGGAGAAGTTCGGGGGGGAGGAGCGGATCGTCGTTGAAGGCCTCGTTCAGGGCGCTGGCCATCGCGAAGGCGCCGGGCAGAAACCGGGCATCGCTGAGCCGCTCACGGCGTTGGCGAATGGCCGTGAGATCGTCGACGACCGTGCTGAAACGGGCGATGAATACCTCGTACCCTGCGCCGATCTGATCGATGGGCCATAACTTGCGGGCCAGAATGCGCGGATCGCTCTCACCGCCCACCTGCAGGTCATCGGAACTGAAAAGGGTCACGTATTCGCTGACGCCGATCCTCTCAGCCGCACCCCGAACCGGGCTGTGCCAGTCCAACGCAGAAACGTACAAACCGTTTTGGATTGGGGCCCCGCCGAGTCGTCGCAGCGCCTCTCGAAACGCATCACGGGAGTTACGCATCTCCTCGGGCATGGCGAAGGCCACGAGTCGCCATTTCCGGTCCCAGCCTTTCCCCGTGGCGTCGTGGCGATAGGCCAACCGGGTTCTGGCCATGGTCAGCCGTAACGCAGCCAGACCGGCGGCAGTCGAGCGGTACATGGCCGTAGCACCACGTCCCTCGCGCTCCAACAGCCCTTCGCTGATCAAACGCCGAAGACACGACCGCACCTGCTCGGCGCTCAGACGGCAGGCCTCGGCCACCGGATACAGCTCGGCGCCCACGATCACCCCGTCCTCATGGGCCATGCCCAAGACGAGAGTTCGCGTCGGCACTGTGGGTTCGGTCGCGCTCGTCACGACCGTTAGTGAAGCGACCTAACGGGGCCGATGTCAAACGGGGTGCAACAATTCGGCCGCCCGGAAGGCCAGATCGAGGCTTTGGCGGGCGTTGAGACGCGGGTCGCAGATCGTCGTGTAGTTCTCAGCGAGATGTTGATCGAGCACCTTGTCGGATCCGCCGAGGCACTCGGTGACGTTGTCGCCGGTCAGTTCGAGGTGCAGCCCCCCTGGCCAGGTGCCCAGAGAGCGATGGATGGCGAAGAAGTGCTCGACCTCGGTGAGCACGTTGTCCCAGTCACGGGTCTTAGGGCCCGAAGGGGCGGTAAACGTGTTGCCATGACAGGGGTCGCAAATCCAAGCCACGGGATGGCCGGACTCGCGAATGGCGGTGACGAGGGGCGGCAGCGCGGTCTCGATCTTGCCTGCGCCCATGCGGGCGATGAGGCTGAGCCGGCCGGGAATGCGCTCCGGGTTGAGGGCCTCGCAGAGGGCGAGCGCCTCCTCGGGGGTACTCGTCGGCCCCAGCTTGCAGCCAAGGGGGTTCTTCACCCCTCGGAGAAACTCGACGTGGGCGTGGTCGAGTTGGCGAGTTCGCTCGCCGATCCACAGCATGTGGGCCGAACAGTCGTAATAGTCCCCGGTCAACGTGTCTTGACGGGTCAGGGCTTCCTCGTAGCCGAGTAGAAGCGCTTCGTGACTCGTCCAGAAATCGACTTGATGGATGGGCGTTGAGGTCGAGAGGTCAATGCCACACGCCGACATGAAACGCAGCGCGGCGTCGATGCCGGCGGCGATCGTCTCGTAGCGTTGGCCTTCGGTTGACGAAGCCACGAAAGCCTGATTCCAAGCGTGGACTTGGCGCAGGTCAGCGAAGCCCCCCTTGGTGAACGCCCGCACGAGGTTGAGCGTCTGGGCCGACTGGTGATAAGCGGCGATCATGCGTTCCGGGTCGGGAACACGGCTCGACGGATCGGGGGCGTCATCGTTGATGATGTGGCCCCGGAAGCTAGGCAATTCGAGATCGCCGACCATCTCGGTGTTGGATGACCGGGGCTTGGCGAACTGCCCGGCAATCCGGCCGACCTTTACCACGGGCACGCCGCTCGAATAGGTGAGCACGGCGGCCATCTGCAGGATGACTTTAAGCTTGTCGCGGATCGAGTTGGCGCCGGCGTCGTCGAAACTCTCCGCGCAGTCGCCGGCCTGGAGCAGAAAGGCTTTGCCTTCGCAGACCCGGGCCATGGCCGCGGTGAGGGAGCGGGCTTCGCCGGCAAAGACGAGCGGCGGCAGCCCGGCCAGCCGCTTGAGCGAGCGATCGAGGGCGCCCAGATCGGGCCAGTCGGGTTGCTGCACCACTGGCTTGTCCCGCCACGAGCCGGGTGACCACGAAGACGTCATGAGGTCAGAATACTGGGGCGAACACGACAAACCGCGCGAGTTTCTCCGGCCCTATTGTTCACGCGATGCACCAGTTCCGCTTCGGCGTTCAACTTTACAAGGCCGCGTCGGGCCGGGAGTGGCGAGACAAGGCCCGCAAAGCCGAATCGTTGGGGTATTCGTCGCTGTACATACCCGATCACTTCTCCGACCTCTGGGGGCCGATTGCCGCCATCACCGCAGCCGCCGAAGCCACGAGCACGTTGCGAGTCGGAGCCCTCGTGTTCGACAACGACTATCGCCATCCAGTGGTGCTGGCCAAAGAGATCGCCACCATCGACATCTTGTCCCAAGGTCGGGTCGAGTTCGGGCTCGGCGCCGGTTGGATGACGACCGACTACGAGCAGTCGGGCATAGCCCTCGACTCTCCCGGAGTGCGGATCGAGCGCATGGTCGAAGCCCTAGAAATCTACCGCCAGCTGTTCACGCAGGAGACGGCGACGTTCTCCGGCCGGCATTACACCCTCAATGGCGTACCGGGGCTCCCGAAGCCGTTCACCCCGGGCGGCCCCCCCATCCTGGTCGGCGGCGGGGGCCGTAAAGTTCTCACCGCGGCGGCCCGGTTCGCCTCGATCATCGGCATCAATCCCGAGCTGACGAGCGGCACGGGTGGCGTCGAGGCGGCCCGGACCGCCGTGCTCGATCGGTACCTCCAGCGACTGGCGTGGGTGCGAGAAGCGGCCGGTGATCGCTTCGACTCGATCGAGCTGCAGGTGCTCGGTCAGGTCGAAATGATTGTGCCCAACCGCCAGGAGGTATTCGAAAAGCTGGCGCCGGGGTTTGGCATTTCGGCCGCCGAAGCCAGCGAGATGCCCATCGTCATGGTCGGTACCGAAGCCGAAATCGTCGACGATCTCGTGCGGCGCCGCGAGCAGCTCGGGTTCTCGTACATCGTCGTCCACGACATGGATGCGTTCGCTCCGATCGTGGCCCGCCTCGCCGGTACCTGATGCGCCGTGGCTGAGCGGATCGGCATCTTCGGAGGAACCTTCGATCCGCCTCATATCGGTCACCTGGTGGTCGCCGCTCAGGCCCGTGCACAACTGCAACTGGATCGCGTCCTTCTCGTCGTCGCCCACGATCCGTGGCAGAAGCGTGGCCAAAGAGTCGTGAGTACGGCCGAGGCGCGCTTCGAGATGGTTGAGGCGGCGGTCGACGGGCACGTAGGACTGGAGGCTTCGCGGATCGAACTCGACCGCGGTGGCCCGTCGTACACGATCGATACGGTGATCACGCTGGACGGCGCTGCGAGGGAGCTGTTCGTCATCGTCGGCTCCGATTTGATCGCTCAACTGCCGACGTGGAAGCGGTGGGAGGAATTGCCTCCGCTCGTCACATTGGCTGTCGCGCCACGAGCCGGAGCCCCATCTCTCGAGGTTGCGCCGCCATGGCGCTGGGTGGCGCTACGATTGCCTTCGTTGGAGATCTCTTCGAGTGCGCTGCGGGCCATGTTGGCCGACGACCTGCCGCTCGAATTCCTCGTCCCCGACGCGACGATTTCCGTCATCATGCGCCATCGCCTTTATCGATCGCCGCGCCCGTGACGGCGCCGACCCCCAGGGCCCCTCGCAATCCCCGCACGCCCGCCACAAATCAAGGAGCACCGTTTGCAACCCATGGAACTCGCCCGAGTCGCAGCCCGCGCCGCTGACGAAGGCAAGGGCAACGAGCCCATCATCCTCGACGTGTCCGAAACCGTCGTCATCACCGACGCGTTCGTCATCACCAGCGCCCCTAACACCCGCCAGGTACGCGCTCTCGCCGAGGCGATCGAAGAAGCGGTGAAAGAAGCCGGTGGCCAGGGACCGGTAGCCACCGAGGGTCTGGCTGACGCCACGTGGATTCTGCTCGATTTCGCGGGCTTCGTGGTCCACGTCTTTCTCGACGAGACCCGTAAGTTCTACGCGCTTGAACGCTTATGGGGCGACGCGCCCATCGTGGCGTGGGAAACGGCCGGCGCGAGCCGGTAGATCTTCGCGTCGAACGTGGGGTGGATCATGTAGCAGGAGCGACACGCACGGGCGCGTGCTTGCTGCTACATGAACGGGGAGGACCGCTACGGTAAGGGTATGGACCCACGAATCACAGCGGGATACTCCGGCAAGTCCCTTAGTACTAAACTTGGTCTAAAATGTGATACCAAGTTGGCAATTCTGAATGCCCCGGATCAATACGACGTTTTGATTGGCGGCTGGCCTGTCGGCTGCTCTATCTCTAGAGAATTGAACGAGCCGAGCTTTGAGTTTATTCACTATTTTACTGACAGCCAAGCAGATTTGAAGCACGATATCGCTGATCTGGCACAGCATTTGGATAAACGGGGCATGCTATGGGTCAGTTGGCCAAAGCTGGTTCGCGGTGCAATTCGTAATATGACAGAACAAGTAATTCGTGATATAGCGATACCGATAGGGCTGGTCGATGTTAAAGTCTGTGCCGTTGATGAAACTTGGAGTGCGCTGAAGCTGGTTTGGCGTAAGGAAAACCGTTAGTACCGACGCCCTACTTGAGTCACTCGACGCCACGGCGAGTGCATCGTGGATGCACTCCCAAGCTCAGCACGCCCGAAGCCGGAGACGCCGCCCGACCGAACCCGCCGATGGTGGAGCCAATCGGAATCGAACCGACGACCTTCTGCATGCCATGCAGACGCTCTACCAATTGAGCTATGGCCCCAAATGCGGATGGTAACGCTAGCAGCTACACGACCCCAGTGAGCGTGACTCGGCCCTCAACATCCTCCACGCGGAGCAAGGCGACCGCCGCGCCGCCGTTGACGGAGCATGTGACCGTGCTCTTGGGCGGGCGGATCAAGACTTTCGCCTTGCCGCAATCGACCTTCTTCGCACCGGTGACGTTGGTCTCGACGAACGCCACCACGAGACGGGTGACCAGGATGGCCATACCCGGTTTCGTGTCGAAACGGGCCTTGGCCGTGTCGATGGTGACTTCGTACGGCACCAATTGGCCTTCGTAGGGCACTGTGCACTGGAACCGGGTCACGGCATTGGGTTTGGCCACCACTTTGGCCGGGCAGGTCGCCTTGCCCGTCTTGATCCGCAACTGAGCCGCCTTTTGGGCGGCCAACTGGGTTAGGAAGATGGCGGCCTGCTTGGTGTCGACCGGGACGGGTTTGTTGGGCAACGTCGAAGCGGCGGCCGGCGCTCGGAGCGGGGCCGCGAGCAGGAGGGCGACGACAGCGACCGCGCTGGCGAGCACCGGATAATTCCGCATGGCGCCGACGGTAGCCCGACTACCTTCAAAGTATGCGCAGCGTCCGGGTCATCCCCTGCCTAGATGTCGACGCCGGCCGGGTCGTGAAAGGCGTCAATTTCGTGGGTTTGCGCGACGCTGGAGACCCGGCTGAGCTGGCCGCTCGCTACGACGCAGAGGGCGCCGACGAAATAATTTTTCTCGATATTACGGCCTCGTCGAGCAACCGGGCGACCATGGCCGAAGTAGTGACCCGCACCGCCGAGCATGTGTTCATCCCGCTTACGGTGGGCGGGGGAGTGCGGGCCGTCGATGACGCCCGACTCTTGTTCCGGGCCGGCTGTGACAAGGTGAGCATCAACTCCGCGGCGGTCGCCCGACCCGAGCTGATCGAGGAACTGGCCATCGAGTTCGGCACTCAAGCCGTCGTCGTAGCCATCGACGCCCGGCGCTGGTCTGACGGACGGCCCGGCTACGAGGTGTTCGTCCGCGGCGGCCGCACGCCAACTGGAGTCGACGCGATCGAGTGGGCCGAACGGGTCGTGAAGCTCGGAGCCGGTGAAATCCTTTTGACGTCGATGGACCGCGACGGCACGCGAGAAGGGTTTGAGCTGACCCTGACCCGTGCGGTGGTCGATGCCGTGAACGTGCCGGTGATCGCCAGCGGCGGCGTCGGCACCCTTGACCACCTAGTGGAAGGGGCCACGAAAGGCGGCGCCGATGCCGTGCTCGCCGCGTCGATCTTTCACTTCGGGGAGTTCACCATCGCCGAAGCCAAGCGTCACCTGCTTAAGGCGGGCGTGGCGGTCCGTCCACCTGCATGACCTTGGCCGCGTAACATCGACTCCCATGTCGTCGCCGGTAGAAAAACATCCCATCATCATGTTGACCGACCGGGTCCTGGTACAGATACCCGGCGGCGACGGCGAACGACTGTCGAAGGGCGGTCTGTTGATTCCGGCCACGGCGCAGGTTTCTCGACGGCTGGCGTGGGCCGAAGTAGTGGCCGTCGGTCCGAATGTACGCCTTATCCAGCCCAACGATCGGGTTCTTTTCAACCCTGAAGACCGTTACGAAGTCGAGGTGGCCGGAGCTGACTACCTGATCCTGCGAGAACGAGACATCCACGCCGTGGCCTCTGATCGCAACGACGGCGGCACCGGCCTGTACCTTTAGCGGGTGACTCTTCTCGGGGCAAGTGCTGGGTATCGAGCGCTGACGCAAGGCGTCGCGGCTAGTCGGCAGGACTACGACCTCGTGCGCGCCGACGGCCCTGACGCCACCAAGTTTCTCCAATCGCAGCTGTCGCAAGACATCGAGAAGCTGCCCATCGGTGCGACGAAGTTGTCATTTCTGTTGCACCCCCAAGGGCGCATCGTGGCCGTGGTGCAGGTCACTCGCAAGGGCGAGTCGGAGATCGAGCTGTTGACCGACCGGGGCTTTGGCGAGCCCGTTCGCGCCGCCCTGGAGCGGTTCAAGATTCGCACGAAATGCACGCTCACGACCGAACCGGTTGAGCGTTTCGCCATCCGAGGACCTTTGGCCCCTGAGGGCGGAGTTTGGGCTACGTGGCCGGGTATCGATGTGGTCGCCGTCCCCGAGGGGATTGATGAGGTGGAGGCTTCAGTGTTCGAGATGGTGCGCATCGAACGGGGGATACCCCGCAACGGCGCCGAGATCGAAGAGAAGACCCTGCCCGCCGAGACCGGCTTGGTCGATGAGGCCGTCAATTTCACCAAGGGCTGCTACGTCGGCCAGGAGCTGGTCGAGCGGATCGATTCGCGGGGTCACGTTAATCGTCGCTTGCGCGGCCTCGACTTCGACGAAGACCCGCCCGAGGATAGAGTCGCGGTCGGTGCAACGATCAGCGCCAATGACAAATCGGTGGGAATACTCACAAGTGTGGCTCGGCGGGTCGTCGGCCCCGGCCTCGTCGCACTCGGGTACCTGCGACGCGAAATCGAGCCAGGATCGGTCGTTCACGTGGGGGCGAGCGCGGCCACGGTCCGGGAGTTGTGAGACGAGCCATTGGGGTCGCCTGCCTTTTCGGAGCGGCCGCCGCGATCGCCGGCTGCGCCCCTGACCTGGGGGCCGACCTCCCGCCCCCTCCGCCCACGGTCAAGCTATTACCGCCCGAGTCGACGACGACGGCGCCTGATCGAAGCGGCCAGATCCTTCCAACGGTGGTCGGCGACCCGACCACGACCCTCGTCGCGCTCGACAACGGACCGGTCACGATTGGAGGGCAGGTTGTTGGCCCCGATGGAGCGGTGGCGGGGGCGACAGTGCGCATCGAACGCCTCGTCGGCGATAAGAGCGGATCGCAGGACGTTACAAGCGGCAGCGACGGGCGCTTCGTGCTTGCCCAGACCTATGCCGGGCGCATGCGGTTGCGGGCGTGGCGGGTTCCCGACCTCGTGCAGGTCACCGAGCAGCTCCTCTTCGTGACTGAGAAGACGCAGATCAAGCTTCAAGTTGCCCGTCACAATTCCACCCGGATTCTCACTTCCCAGGCGCCGCGTCAGCCGGTCGTCGGACAGCAGGTCAACGTTGCGCTCCTGCTCGCACAGGAGCAGGTCACCGTCGACGGGGTCGCCACGGCGCGAGGGATTCCCAATGCGGTGGTCACTATGTTCGTAACTGGAGCCATCCGGCCCAACGAGGCCAGCCCCAAGGTCACCGACGGAGCCGGCAAAGTCACGTTCAACCTGGTATGTGACCAGGTGGGGGCCAGCAACATCTCGTTCTCCGTCGGATCCGCCGACTCCGTGGTCACGAACTCGGGTTTGAGTGCGCAACTCGACCCCGGGCCCTGCGTCGGCCAGCCGACGACGCCTCCCTCGACCGTCCCGTTGCCGTCGCCGCCTACGTTCGGTGGAGAAGTGGTCGCCACAACGCCACCCGTCGCCCCCGAGCCGCCTCCGGCCGTTGCGACCACCGTAACGCCCTAGGTGCGGCGCGGCGCTACAGGAGGGCGCGGAGTCGCACGGTAAATGTCGTTCCCGTAGCGCCGGTAGTAGGGACGACCGTCGCGTTCATCGCCCTTAGGAGTTCGTGCACAATCGTGAGCCCGAGTCCTGAACCGATTTGTCGGGTGGGTCGCCGATCGGATGTATAGAGACGTTCGAAGATCCGCGGCAAGTCCTCGGCACCGATGCCAGGACCGTCGTCGGCTACGGCGATTTCGATGAAGGAGTCGACGCGCTTGGCGCTCACACTTACGGTTGTGCGAGCGAATTTCATTGCGTTCTCGATCAGATTGGCGAGCACCTGGGCGAGGCGATCAGGATCCGCTGCAGCCCGGAGATCGTCCTCGGTTTGGAGACTTAGCGACAACTGTTCGCGTTGAGCGGCCGGAAGAAACCCATCGGCACTATCGGTCACCACTTCGGTGATATCGGTAGGGCGTAAGTGGAGGGTAAATTGGCTGGCGTCCAATTTGGCCAATTCGAGGAGATCGTGGACCAACCGCTCCAACCGCCGGGCCTCCGAGGAAATGACCGACGCGGCTCGCTGTTGGTCGGGGGCGGTGCCTTCCGCGATGGCTTCGGCAAATCCTCGAATCGACGTGAGGGGCGTCCTCAAATCGTGGGAGACCGAAAGCAGAAACTGCCGTTCGAGCTTCTGAGCCCGGTCGAGCTCTGCGGCCATCTGGTTGATGGATCGGGCCAGGTCGCCGACTTCGTCGCCGCGCCCCTCCGCTATCGGGACGCGGACGCCTAGATCACCGCCGGCAATGAGTCGAGTGGTCTGCTCGGCGGCGCGCAAAGGGCCGGTGATGCGGCGGGCGATCACCGACGCCGCAATGGCCACAAGGGCCAGCGACGCGACGGCGGCCAAGCCGAGCCACGCCGCGACCCGCCCGACCGCCGATTGGATCGGACGGGTAATCACAATGAGGCGACGACCATCCGGCGTGGGCGCCGCCGCGAAAGCAACCGAGCCCACGATGCCACTTACCGCCCGTCCCGGTGGCAGCCTCACCACTTTTACGCTGGTCGCCTGGTCAATCACCGAATCGGCCAGCGGTTGGCCCACGAAATCGATGGCCGTCGGTTCCCCCGTCAGGGGTAGCACGGCGGCCGTGGACAGGCCGAAGGTCTCAGAAAAGCTGACGAGCGAATTGCGGGAATACAACAACCGTTTGGCCGCCATGCGCACGACGCGGCGTTCGAGTTCCAGACGGTTTTGCTGACGGGTGTCTTGACTGAGTAACAGCGTCGTTGTGAGCCCGGCCAGAAGGAGCGCCAGTGTGACGGCGCTGACCAGGGCGACCAGAATGCGGCGGCGCATCAGTGGCTCGGTCTGATGCTATGTGTTGGTCCGTTAGTCCTACCCAAGACGGTAGCCAACACCAAATACGGTTCGCAAGGGGAGGGCGTCGCCGAGCTTCTTGCGGAGCTGTCGCACATGGACATCGACAGTGCGCTCGTCGCCGTACCACCCGGCCCCCCAGACCGCGTCTAGCAGCTGCTGACGGGACAACACGAGCCCCTGGTTGTCGGCGAAATGGGCGAGAAGATCGAACTCGCGCGCGGCCAGAGGCACCTCCTGACCGTTCAAGCGAACTTCGCGTCGCGCCAGATCCACCTCCACGTCGCCGGCCTGCAACAACTCGGGCTTCTCGCCTTTCGCCGGTCCTTCCGCGCGTCGTAGAACGGCCTTGACCCGCGCCACCAATTCGCGTGGCGAAAACGGTTTGGTGATGTAGTC
>JANYDT010000251.1 GCA_025359845.1 Acidimicrobiia bacterium | reverse complement strand
CACTACCACACCGGCATGATCCAAAAGGCGATCGGGCACCATAAGTAAGCACGGGCGGCGCTGACCACCGCGCTGCAGCTGAACTCCCACTTCAATCCCTTGGCCGCGCCCCTGGCCCAACGGGCGTTGGCCGAACTCGGACCCGGGATGCAGCCTTCCTTCGTCAGTGCCTGAGGCACCCTTGCCGTGACCGTGGCGCGGTGTTCTTGGCATCCTCAGCTATTTTGCGGTCCATCATTTGCTTCTGCATTGCCTTGCCTCTCGCCTCGGCCGCATCCATCTCGGCCTTAGTGAACGGGGCGGGAAACGTTGTCGGCTCTTTCGGCCCGATCGTGCTGGACGGAACAAAAGTCGGTGCAGGAATTTGAGCTATGTACCTCCTTCCTTTTTTTCTGTAAACGGACAAGGGCGATAGAGTCAAATTAGTTTTCACAGATTTCAGTACTTTGCATGTTGGGGTTGTTGTTGTAGCAGAAGACAAGGCCGGTAGCGGGCCGGTGATCAGTAGACCCGACGCGAGACTGGCGATAAAGAGTTGTCGATTCAGCCGGCGAAGCCAAGCTCGGACTCGGCCGAGACGCGGGTGGTGCTCGACCAGAGCCGGGTACCGCCGCCCGCCTGCTGGCAGTGGCCAGCTTCGCGTCGATGCTCGCCGGCGACGGTCGATCGGCGTATGCCCTGGCCGACCCGGCTGAACGTCTCGCCCTTCGCCGTAGGCTTGCCGGTCCTGGCCGCGGCCAGGCAGCCCGCGCTCAAGCCGAGGACCTGGTCGAAGTACTGGATGTGGCGCGGGCTCGGTCACGGGGATTCGGCCGCGACGATCGATGCGACGGGTGATTGGCGGAACGCGTCGAAGAAGGCCCGGACTGCCTTTTTTGAACCGTCTAGCTCTACTCGGCCGTTGCGTTGGGCGTCAGCGAGCGAGGAGTGGCCGAGATAGGTCCGGTACAGCGCGGCCCGATCGGTGCGTAGGGTGATATCGACGTCAAATCCCGGGTCAGCCAGGCACAGCGACGCCTCCTCTTCGGCAACGATCCAGTACCGCTTGGGATGATCGGTGAACGGCACATACACGGTGAAGCGCGGACGCGGGAGTTTCGAAGTGTCCAACTGACGGTGCAGCCACCACAACAGCAAGTCAGGGTCCAATTCGTCGATCAAGGGCTCGCCAAAGGTCCAACGTGCCGCCCACGTGGCGAGGCCGTAGACGACCGGTTGAAGATCACGGCCCGCGTCGGTAAGCCAATAGGTGCCGTCGTCGTGCTGCTCGATCACCCCAGCTGACTGCAGCTTCCGGAGCCGCTGGATCAACAACGCTCTCGACAGTCCCGGGTTGCCCCTGATCAACTCGTTGAACCTGGTTGTACCGGTGAGCAAGTCACGGATAATGTGAATCGTCCAACGGTCACCGAGTACCTCAGCGGAGCGCGAAATCGGGCAGTACTGGCCGTATGGCTTCATCCCGGCAGCATTGCATGGTTCAGAATTAGAACTATGCAACTCGTGTTGGATCGTATTTAGTGAGATGCACTTCCCCGCGCTGAGTCGGCTCGACGAGTCCTCAGCCGCAATCCGTGAATCAACCCATGAATGGAGGACCGATGCGCATCACCAAGAACGACATCCCGGCCAAGATCGATATACCCGGCGCCCTCGCCCGCCAGGCCACAGGCTTCGGCGACGCGTCCGATTACTCTATGCTCGGCGCGGAGTACTTCACGCTTCGCGCCGGCACTGACATCGCGCCGCTTCTGCAAGGCCTCCACGACGACGCCTGCGACGCACCGCACTGGGGTTTCATGCTGTCAGGCGCACTGATCGTCACTTACACCGACGGCACCACCGAGTCCTGCGTTGGCGACGATCTGTTCTACTGGCCCCCCGGCCATAGCGTCCGCGTCGTCGACGACGCGGAACTCATTCTGTTCAGCCCCCAGGCCGAGCACGGCGCCGTCATGGACCACATGCTCGCCCGCATGGCTGGCTGAACAGTCCCCGTACCCGATACCCACAATGCAAGGAGCAACCCATGGAAGGCAATGAGCAATTGTCGATGATCACCCCGATGCTGAAAGGCGTCGCCGCTCGCATCCGCGAGGACCAGCTCGGAGCGGTCACCCCGTGCGCCCATTTCGACGTTGCCGGGGTACTCGGCCACATGACCGGGTTGGCATCAGGCTTCGCGCCAATGTTCCGCGGAGAAGGACCAGCGCAAGACGGCTCGCCATCGGCCGGCTCAAGCGCTACCGACCACTTCAACCACGCAATGGACGAGCTGCTCGCTGCCGTCAGCAGCCCGGGCGCTCTCGAGCGCACTATCCAGACCCCGGGCGGCCCGATGCCCGGAGCGGTCTTCGCCCGTCTCGTCGCCTTCGACGGCCTCGTTCACGGCTGGGACCTCGCCCGCGCAACCCAACAAGACTGGCAGCCCCCCGAACAGCTCGTGTCCGAAGTCCATACCTTCGCTCGCGAGGCCATCACCGCAGAAATGCGCGACGGCGATGCCTTCGGCCCCGAACAGCAGCCACCACCGAACGCCGACACGATGCTCCGCTTGGTCGCATTCACCGGCCGTCTAATTTAGCTTGGATTCAAGAAACCGCCGAAGCCGACTCCGACAGATGAAAGACCCAAGGTCGTCTTCCTCCCCTATGTTCCACTGGACCGACCACAAGATCCGCGAGGTTTGACTGCCTCAGAACGCTGAGCGGTGGTGGCCGCCGTCGACGGCGATGTAGTGGCCGGTGAGGTAGCCGGCGAACTCCGAGCAGAGGTACACGATGGTCGAGGCGATCTCGGTGGGTTCGCCGAGTCTCCCTGCGGGAACACGGGCTTGCTCGATCATCCACTCGCGACGCTGACCGGGTTCGGTGAGGCCTTCGTGGGTGGACAGGTACCAGTTCGTGGTCTTCGTCGCGATCCAACCCGGCGCAATCGTGTTGATTGTTATGCCGTAGCGCGCGTACTCATCGGCGACGCTCTTCAGGAGGCCGACGGTAGACGGACGGGTCGCGTTCGCGACGGTGTGGGGCGGGTTGTTCTGCGGTTCCTTTGCAGTGGCTGACCCTATATGCACATAACGTCCCCATCCGGCTTGCTTCATCGCGGGGAGAACGGCGTGGAGCATGTGAACCTGGCTGAGTGTGTACGCGCGGTACGACTCGACGTAGCTCTCCGGGTCGGCGATCTCTTCGAAGAAACCACGGACGTGGAAGTCGGCTTGAGTGATCACGATCTCGGGCGCGCCGTAGAGCCGCGTGGTTTCGCCGACGGCGTGCTCGATGCCCTCCCTCGTGGTCATGTCGCCAGAGATGCCGATGGCGTGACCCCCGGTGTCGGCTATCCCCGCGACGGCGGTGTCGATGTGATGCTGGGTGCGCGCCACGACGGCGACACGGCAGCCTTCGGCGCCGAGCATCAGGGCGACCTCGAGGCCGATGCCCTTGCTGCCGCCCACGACGAGGGCGACTCGTCCTGAAATTCGATAGTCCACGACTCGTCTCCTCAGCGCGAGGGGAGCGAGGTTTCGACTCGCCGAAACGATGCCGATGCCGTCGCGATGATGCGATCACCGTTGCCCGCGTCGGTCATCGTCGCCTCGATACCGACTCGTGCGCCGCGCCCGACCACCGTTGCCCGGGCGACGAACGGACCGTGGTAGCCCGGTTTGACCATCAGCACGGTCCAGTGCTCCACCTGGAACGCGGCGGTTCCCGTCGTGCGCTCCAGCTCGTCCATCGCCGCAGCCTCCAACGCGATATTGATCGGGCCAAGGTGCAACGCCGAGTGCGGTGACGACAGCGCGGGTGTGACCTTGTCGATCTGCAGCGCACCGTCGGGGCCGGCAACGACACCGAAGACGTCGCGCAGCGATGGTAGATCGGGCGAGTCTTCGAGCACGGTGACGGGGTTGTCGACCAGATAGAAACCCGGTGGGACGCCGCCGAGACTGACTCCGCTGCCGGTGGAGATCGCTATCACCCGGTCGTGATCGTCGGCGTCGACGATTCGGGCCCGGCTGAAACCCATCTGACGTCCGATGGAGATCACGCTACGCAGCACCTCAACGCGCTTGACACCGTGCGCGGTGTCGAGAATGTCGTAGGACATCGTTACCGGCGCCGGTACGCATTCGTCGTCGCGCCAACACGGTTCGGGCGATGCTATGCATAGCGGCGCGGCCATGATGCCGCCGGTGCTATTGCGCATATCATGGCGCAACGGCATGATCTCTTGCTCGACACCGACGTCGAGGTAGCGGGTGCCCTTGCCGAGGTAGGTATAGCTCTGCAACGCGACCCAGCTCTTCTCGAAATGCTTCCAATGCTCTGCAGGTGTGAGCGTCCTGATGTCGCCGTAGGAGTCGTTGGCAGCCATTATTTGTCGTCCTTGCTCAAGTGATGTGTGTCGATGTGTGAGTACGTGTATCGCGGTTTTGCTCGGGGAGGGGCAACGCTCATTGCATATGCACGTCGCCGTTCATCGAGAGCCCGCCGTCGGCGGTGATGAGTTCACCGTTGATGAACGACGAGTCCGCAGTGGACAGGAACAACGCCGTGGTCGCGATCTGCATCGGGTTGCCGACCGCGGACGCGTTCTTGAGCATTCCCGCACCAGTATCACTGCGGCCGGCGACGACCCGCCCCACGATGATCGCGTTGCAGCGGATGTCGTGCGGCTCTCCCTCCACAGCGAGCGTGCGGGTCAGGCTGTTCATCGCGCCCTTGGCGGCGGCGTAGGCACCGAGACCGGTTTGGCCCATGGTGGACGCACCCGACGAAATGTTGACGATCGTCGCGGCCGACGCTGCCTGCAAGTGCGGCCACGCGTACTTCGATGCCCAGAACACGTTGCCGGTGAGAGTGGCGACGAGAATCGAGTTCCACTCGTCGGTCGTATATTCGGCGATCGGCTTGAACGTCGTGGCGACGATCGCGGTCGGCGCGGCGTTGTTGATCAGCGTTGTCAGCGAGCCAAAGCGTTCCACGGTGGCCTCCATGACGTCGCGTACGTTGGACTCGTCGGTGATGTCGAGCGAGAAGTATTCCGCGTCGCCACCGTTTTCGCGTATGCGCTGAACGACCTTCTCGCCGCGATCGACGGTCGTCCAGTGACAGCGACTTTGGCCCCCTCCGCCGCAAACAATTCGGCGATCGTGCGGCCGATCCCTCGGGTGGACCCCGAGACAAGGGCGACTCGTCCGGCGAGTCGTGCCGTGTGTGGGGAATCGGTTATGGCTGTCTCCTGACTTTGGCGTCTGGTCGATCCTGAACAGACGCGGCGGTGCATGGAGATTGGTTGGAATTGACGGTGGTGTCAAGTCCGAGCGACAAGACTGACTCGAAGGTCGGCGCTTCCGGGGCGCTGGTACCGTGCCCGATATGAGCGTGACTGACGCGCCTCGCGGCTTGGGTCGTGAGGAACATCGGGGGAGACGTCGTGCGGGTCGAGCGGATGAAGCGGTGGCGCCCAGGGTGGGACGTCGACGTCGTGATCGACGGGACCGTGCTGGCGTTGCACGCCAGAGGTGAGCGCGAGTTGAACTTTGCGATCCCTTGCCGGATTGCCGACGAGGTTCGGGTCCACCACCTCCTCGAAGCGAACGGCCTCCCCGTGCCGCATGCGTACGGGCTCTGTGACGACCCGTACTCGCTGGTGATGGACCGCCTGCCCGGCGCGGTCGACCTCACCTTCGCCGCCAGCGACTACGAACGGACACAGCTCATCGAGGAATATCTGTCGATGCTGCCGCGCATCTACGGGACAAGCGACGCGACATCGTTCGTGCCGGTTTCGACTTCCCGACGAGCGCCGAAGGAATCGCGCTTGATTCGCTCCGGCGCTTCGAGCGGGTTCACGACGACTTGATGGCGGTTCGTGACCCGGTGTCGGCGTTTCTTCGCCGGTGGCTCCATCGGAACTACCCGCGCCACCGCGACCGTGCGGTGTTTTTGACCTATGACGCGTTCCAGTTCATGTTCGAAAAGGGTCGCATCACGGGTCTTCTCGACTTCGAGCTCGCTTGCGTTGGTGATCCGATGATGGACCTCGCTGCGCTGCGCGTTCGCGACACGATCAAGAACCTCGGCGATTTGTCGGTCATCGCTCAGGGGTTCGAGGGCGCGACAGGGATTGGGATCGACCTCGATGCGGTCGACTATCACACCGTGATGTACAACACGCTCACGGTTCTCTCGGCCGGTCCGCCGATGGTCGCGCCGGAGCGGACGACGGATTACGTGTCGCACCTCGCTTGGTACGTGAACAGTGCCCGCTGGGCGTTCGAGGTGATCGCCGAGATGTGCGGTTTCGCGCTCGAACCGGTTGACGTGCCCGGGCCGCAGGCGTCGCGTCACGCACCCTCGTACGGCCATCTCGTGGAGGCGTTGCGGGCGAGATCGGTCGAGTCGCCGCCGACCACGAAGCGGTCTCGCTGTATCGCCACGCCCGTCATCTACGTCGTGTCGATGAGATCGGCGAACAGCTCCTGGACGCCGATCTCGACGACGTGTCGGCGCTGCTGGGTCGACGGGTCTCCGCCTTGGGTTCAGACGCGGAGCTGGTCGAGTTCATCGACCGCGCCGATGAGGGGCACGACGAGAGGTTGATCAAGGTGCTCGACCGCAGGGTGCAGAGGTTGCATCTCCTGCTCGGTCCGACGGGTTCGTTGTTGCTGCGTCATCCGCCGCTGCGCCATCTCCGCCCCGATGTCGAAGACGATATCGACGATGGGCAACGCTGGCCGGCAGGTGCAATCCCCGGTACCGGATAGTGCCGCGGACCATGGGTTCGCTCGACCGCGCCGGTTCGACCGCGCCGGTTCGAATCCTGGCTGCGTGTTCGCGCGGCGGTGCCGGACACTGGCAGCCCCTCGTTGGGCTGTTACGAGCGGCGCACCGCCGGGGAGATGAGGTCCAACCGAGAGCTGTTCGGGCGTCTCGCAGCAGCCGCCATGTTGGCGCCGATGTTCGCTACAGTCGCGAGTGGGTCCCGGACTTGGTGCTCAGAGATCCGGCCGAGTACTCGTCTGCAGTGGTGGCGGGAGAATTGGCGATACCGACCGGGCGGCATTTCGATCAAGCGCTTCTCGGCAGAGTGGCGTCGAATGTTCATGTCGAGCCCTGGGTCGACCAGCACCGGGTCTTGGCGGAAGCCAACCTCGTGGTGTGCCACGGTGGATCGGGCACCGTCTTCGGCACGGTCGAGGAAGGCCTTCCCCTCGTCGTCATCCCGTCGTTTGCGGATCAGTTCCCGAACTGTCGATTGGTGGCCGAACACGGTCTCGGGTTGAGCATCGATGGCGAGGTGGCCGCGGAGATGGCAGCGACTCCGTCATCGGATGAGATCCTCGAACGGTTCACTTGACGACGGGTCTTTTGACATCTTCGCGCCAGTAGCCGTGGAGTCCAGGAGCGCGGCGTCTAGGAGCGTGGGGCTACGGGGCCGAAGAACTCGTTCAACGCGGCCGCGCCCCGAGCGGGGTCTTGCAGCATCCACCAATGGCCGAGACCTTCGAGTACGGCGACCTGTGAGCCCCAACGCTCTGCAGTCCGGCGGGCGAGAATCTCCCCCCCGGTGTAGTGGTCTTCGGTCGCGATAATGATGAGCGATCGGCCAGCACTCATCGACGGGATCATCTGGGTGCCCCACTCCGTCATGTGGGGCTGCGCGGCGGAACGGTAGAGGGCGAGTATGGCGCGCCCCATCTCGGGTGCGGCGGCTGCCTGCGCGCAAGAGCGAGCGGCGTCGGGAGTCATGCCGAAACCGATGAAGGCCCCGACTCGCGATTCGAGTGGGGTTGCGGCCATTGCCGTTATGTTGGCTTCGCCGTCGCCTTCCTTTTGCCACACCTGGGCGGCGTCGTGCCACACGTAGTCGGGGTCGAAGCAACCGGCGATGTCGATGCACCAACGGTTTATCAGCTCGGGACGCGCCACCACGGCCCGCATCACGTGGCCGCCGCCCCAGTCGTGACCCACCAGGTCGACGGGCCCGTCGAAGGTTTCGAGCTCGGCCACCAGCCATTGGGCGTACTCGTCAGAAGTAGCCCCGAAGCCTTCGGGGACCGGGGCCCCGAAGCCAGGGGGTGACAGTGCGACGGTGTCGTCGCGGCCCATCGCGATGAGCATCGGCGTCCAGATCGCGGCGGTCTCGGGGTTACCGTGGACGAAGACGATGGTCATGCGCAGAACTCCTGAAGTGGTTCACGTCCCAGGCCGGGAGCCGGCCTGGCGGGCGTCGTGACTGCAGCCTTGCTCTTCATTCCCATGCCCGCAGCCTAAACGCAGTACCTCCGAGCGTTCCAGCCTTGTATTCGGGTTTGCAAAAGTCGCTTCGGGCTGCGAGAATATAGGTTGACCAAATCGGCGTCGGGAGACCCATGCAAAGGCACACGCAGGAGCAACTTGCTGTGGAAATCAACGGTTTCCTGCGCACCGGCACAACAGCCATGGCTGGCGATGTCTACCAGAATCCGGTGACGGACTACACCGATGTGCAACATCTGGCCAGAGAAACGAGCGAGCTGTTCCGGACCTATCCGATCGTGGTCGGCCACCGATCCGAATGCAGTAGTCCTCGCGACTTCTTTGCTCGCGATATTGCCGGAGTGCCGGTGCTTGTCGTGCGTCAGCACGATGGTTCGATTGGCGCCTTTTTGAACGTATGCCGTCACCGGGGTTCGAAGGTCATGATCGAGGCCTGCGGGCAACGCAGTGTGTTCTCCTGCCCCTATCACGCCTGGTCGTATCGCCTCGACGGCTCGTTGGTCGGCGTGCCGAATCACGACGACTTCGGCGAAATCGATCGAGCCGAGCTGGGGCTGGTCAGGCTGCCCGTGGAGGAGCGTCACGGCCTCATTTGGGTGGTTCTAACTCCCGGCGGGTCGATTGATGTCGCCGGCCACCTCGGCGATCAGCTCGATGAGGAGCTCGACGGCTACGGCCTGAATGGTTTCCTGGTCGAACGGTCGAACACGACATCGGTGGCCGCCAATTGGAAAGTCGTGGTGGACGGCTTTCTCGAGACCTACCACCTCGGGGTCCTGCACCGCACCACCATTGGGCCCCACATCCGGTCCAACTTGGCGCCGTTTCGTTCGTTCGGCCGCCACGGGTGCATGACGGCGGTTCGGACCAGTTTCGACAAGGTTCGAGATGTCGAGCCGGCCCGAGCCGACCTACGTCCCCATCTTGTGAACGCCTATCAGATCTTCCCGAACACCGTTCTCGTTTGGTCGGGAATCCACATGGAGGCATGGCTCAGCTTCCCCGAAACCAACCATCCCGGACGAACCGATGTCACGGTGAAAGTCCTCGGCGCGGCCGAGCACCTCGCACAGGAGACCGACTACTGGAACCGAAATTGGGGGATCGTCACCGATACCATTTTAGGTGAGGATTTCACGATCGGACGCGGCATCCAACAGGGCTTCTCTTCGGGCGCCCAGACGCACGTGAGGTTCGGCCGCAACGAACCCGGGGTACAGCATTTCCATCAGGCTCTGCGCACCGCGCTTGACGGCGCCGAAGCCCTTCGCGGTGATTGTCTGCCTCGACCGACGTAGCTCAAGTACTCGTCGAGCGGGGCGACCCGAATATGTGTATCACGACAAGGCGTCTATCGCCTGGTCTTGGTCGGTGTGCAGGCGCCTGTTCTGACACAATCGTCGGCCGGAATGACCAAAGCATCGCAACCGGCCCGACAAGGGGACGAAATGACCGACCCTCTACCGATCGCCACCAGCTGGTGGCACCTCATTGAGGAGCGCGCCCGGCTCACTCCTGATCGCTCGTTCATCAGCGACGAACACGGCCGCGCGATCACGTTCGGTCAGTACCGCTCGCTCGCGGAGGAGGTCGCCGCGGGGCTCGCCGAGTTGGGAGTTCGGCCCGACGACGTCGTTAGCTGGCAGCTGCCGACCAATCTGGAGGCTGCCGTCTTGATGGCGGCATTGTCGCGACTCGGCGTCCGCCAGAACCCAATCATTCCGATCCTGCGCCGCGCCGAGGTCGGCCTCATTACCGAGCAGGTTGGAAGCCGCTGGTTCGTCGTGCCGGGTGTGTATCGAGGATTCGACTACCTCGAGATGGCCAAGCAAGCCATTGCCGACCGCCACTGCACGATCGTCGTGACGGGCGACTACACCTCCGATCGGGAGCTGTCGCTGCCACGCGCTGACCCATCCGGGCTGCCGCCCGCCACCGACCCAGGCGCGGCGATCCGCTGGTACTACTACTCGTCGGGGACCACGGCTGCGCCGAAGGGGGCCATGCACACCGACTCCTCGGTGATGGCCTCGACGATCGCCCAGATCGCCTATATCGGGCTGCAGCCCGATGACCTCTGCCCGATGCCCTTCCCGATCACTCATATCGGAGGGATCATGATGTTGACCGCGTACCTGCGAGTCAGCTCACGGTTGTTCCTGATCGAGACGTTCGATCCGGTGGCTTCGCCGGAGGTGATGGCGGCGCGCGGCGCCACCGTGCTGGGTACGGCTACACCCTTCTTTCACGCCTACCTGGCCGCCCAACGACGCCACGGTGACGCACCGCTATTCCCCAAGCTCCGCCAACTTCAGGCCGGCGGGGCCCCGATCACCCCCGAACTCAACGCCGAATGCCTCCGCGTGTTCGGTACCCCTATTTACAACCAATGGGGACTGACCGAATTTCCGGCCGCGACCAGCCTCGGGGAGGGCGATCCGCCCGAAAAGTTCAACGGCACCGTCGGAAGGATGGGGCCGGGCTCCGAGGCCAAGACGATTGGCTTCGACGGCATCGTCACCCAGCCCGGCGTGGAAGGCGAGCTTTGGGTGCGCGGACCGCAACGTTGCCAGGGCTACGTCGACTCGTCTCTCGACGTGGAGGCATTCGACGACCAGGGCTACTTCCGGACAGGCGATCTCGGAACCATCGACGAGGACGGCTTCTTGCGCATCACCGGCCGCCTGAAGGACATCATCATCCGCAACGGCGAAAACCTCTCCGCTCAGGCCATTGAGGACGTACTCAACGAGCACCCCGCCATCGCCGACGTCGCGGTGATCGGTGTGCCCGACGACAGGACCGGGGAACGGGCCTGCGCGATGATCGTGCTCACGCCAGGACACGACTCCCTTACGATCGGCCATTTGGCCGAGCACTGTCTGGCCCATGGGCTTTCGAAACAGCAGATCCCCGAGCAAATCGGGATTGTGAACGAACTCCCTCGCAACCCGATGGGCAAAGTTCTCAAACACTTTCTACGGGCCCAAGTCGCAGAGAAGCGATCATCACCGTGAAACGCAGGGGTCGACACCCCGTCCTTTTTGACAGTAGCGTCAAGCGTTGACTTTCGTCGAACGTGGAGGAGCCCCGATGACGACAATTGAAGCAACCCCGATCAGCGCCGAACCCAACGTCGACTACGCGCTTTGCGACGCCGACCAGCACTACTACGAGGCCGTGGACTGCCTGACCCGCCACCTCGACAAGAAACACCGAAACGTCATCAAGTGGATGCAGATCGACAACCGGGTGTCGCTGCTCATCCACGGTCGCCAACTCACTGTCGTCCCGAATCCGACGTATGACCCGGTCGGCGCCCCTGGCTCGCTCGAGGTCTACTTCCGGGCCGAGAACCACGAGGGCAAGGAGTTGCGCGATATCGTCCACATGCAGCAGATTCAGCCTGAGTACCGCGATCGAGAAGCCCGCGTCGCTCGCCTGGACGAACAAGGCGTCCAATTGGCGTGGTTGATTCCGAGCCTCGGCCTCGGGATCGAGGAGATGCTCCAAGAAGACCCCGAATCGGCGATGGCCATCTTCACCGCGTACAACCGCTGGCTCGCCGACGACTGGGGCTACGACCGCGATGGTCGCATCATGACGGGCCCGATGATTTCGCTGATCGACGCCGAAGCCGCAGAGGCCGAACTGGACCGGGTTCTGGCTATCGGCACCCGGATGGTCATCATGCGGGCCGGCCCAGTCGGCAACCCTTACGGACGTCCTCCGTCGCCCGCCAACCCGCGCTTCGATCGAATCTGGGCCAAACTCGCCGACGCTGGGGTGGTTGTCGCGATTCATGCGGGTGACGCCGGATACACCAAGTACCTGGCCGATTGGGGCGAAAGTCCGAAGTACACCGGCATGAAGGCGACGCCGCTCTCTGAAGTGCTGTCGGTCGGAATCGAGCGGCCGATCTTCGACATGATGGCCGCGATGATCTGCCACGGTCTCTTCGATCGCCACCCGAAATTGAAGGTCGCCACCCTCGAACTCGGCGCGGCCTGGGTGCCTGAACTCCACCGTCGTCTACGGGTTGCGTACGGCAAGACTCCCCAGCAGTTCGCTCACGACCCGGTGGAGTCATTCCGGGAGCACGTGTGGGTCGCGCCCTTCTACGAGGACAACATCACGAGGCTTCGTGATCTGCACGGTGCGGATCGAATTCTCCTGGGCTCCGATTGGCCGCACCCTGAAGGTCTCTCCGCTCCTCGCAAGTGGATCGGCGATTTCGTCGACCTCGGAGAAGTCGACATGCGTAAAGCTCTTCGAGAAAACCTGCTCGGCCTCGCCGGCTACTGATCAGCACAAGCGGCGGTCATGTCCAGGCCGCGAGCAGTTCCTCCGACGTAACGATCGTGGCGATCATGGCAAGGCTGTTCTCGAGTACGGCATCGGCGTAGGCCTTCGGGAGGCCCGTGACGGCGTCGCGCACGATGACGACCTGGTACCCGAGGTCGAGCGCGCTGAGCGCGGCGCCGGTGATGCCAAGGTTCAGTGATACACCCATGAGTACGATGGTGCGAACTCCGAGGTTTCGCATAATCGAGTCGAGTTCGGTGCCGGTGAACGGGGTCATGCCGTGCATGCGTGGGACCTTGATATCGGTCGCTTGTACGTCGAGTGCATCGACGAGTTCTACGCCTGGTCGCCCGATGTCGGTTGGGTTGTAGCCAACCTCGGCGCGGCGTTTGGCTCCGATCGCGAAGATCTTGCAGTTGATGGCTTGGCCTGCGCCGTCGGCCCTCTCCTCCATGGTGGCGTGGAGGATGCGCACGTTGTGCTGACGGGCGGCGCGGCACACGAGCCCGGCCACATCAAGGGCCCCGGTCTCGCGTACGGCTACGGCCAGAGCGGGAAGGATGGCTTCGTCGCCGACAATGCCCTTTTGGAGTTCCATCGTGACGATCGCCGTGTGGTTTGGCTCGACGAGTTCACGAAGACGGTCAGACTGTTTCGACATTTTCAGATCCTCCTCCACTCCATTGCCGGTCAAATAGCGCAACGTCGATAGCGCTCAATCTGATCACAGTCTCTCGATGATTGTTGCGGTTCCCATACCGCCGCCGGTGCACATAGTGATGAGGGCGGTAGCGAGGTCACGGCGTTCGAGTTCGTCAAGCGCGGTTTGGATGAGCATGGCGCCGGTGGCCCCGATCGGGTGACCGAGGGCTATGGCTCCACCGTTGACGTTGACCTTGGTGGGATCGAGGCCGAGATCGCGCATCGTCTTCATTGGCACCGCGGCGAATGCCTCGTTGATCTCCCATAGGTCGATGTCGTCGATGGTCATGCCCGCGAGTGCGAGGCACTTCTTCGACGCCGGCCCCGGGGCCGTCAACATGATGACCGGCTCGGCGCCGGCCACGGCACTCATGACGATCCGGGCCCGGGGCTTCCAGCCGTGCGCCTTGGCGTAGTCGGGCGACGCCAGCAAAATGGCGCTGGCTCCGTCGACGACGCCGGAGGAGTTGCCGGCGTGATGAACGTGCTCGACGCGGTCGACGTTGGGATATACCTGCTGGCACATTTTATCGAAGCTCACGTCGTAGCCATCGAATACTTGGGTACCCATCGTTTCGAAGGCCGCCTTCAAGCCGGCCAGGCTCTCGATCGTGCTGCCAGGACGTGGGTACTCGTCGACGGCAAGGGCAACTGAACCGTCTGGGTTCAGGATCGGCACCACGCTGCGGTTGAACGCACCTTCGGCCATGGCCTTCGCGGCTCGGGCCTGACTCTGCGCGCCGAAGGCGTCGACCTCGCTTCGCGAGAAGCCTTCGATGCTGGCAATCAGATCGGCCGAGATACCCTGGGGCACGAGCGGGAATGTCTCACGGAGGGTCGCGTTGCCGGATGTGAAATCCGGGGGCCCTTCGGGTTCAGGCCAGCGTGACATCGACTCTACGCCGCCCCCGATCACGACCTGCTGGTGACCGGCCTGGATGCCCATCGCCGCGAACGTCACCGCTTGCTGCCCGGACCCGCAGAAGCGGTTGAGGGTGATACCGGGCACCTCCACAGGCCAGCCGGCCGCAAGCACCCCCATACGGCCGATGCAGGCGCCGTGGTCCCCGGCCGGATTGCCGTTGCCCATAATCACGTCGTCGACGTCGGACGTCTGCAGACCGGTGCGCTCCGCCAGCGCGTTGAGCACCTGGCCCAGTACCTCTTGTGGATGAATGTGATGGAGGGAGCCGTTCGACTTCCCCTTGCCGCGCGGTGAACGCGTGCCGTCGATGATCCAGGCTTCGGGCATAGTGAACTCCGTGTCGATGTGTCGGGATGTTGCCGGGGTGGTTGGGTCGGGTCCGCGCCTGATAAGACCGGATAAGACCGGGATAGGAGTTGCGTCAGAGGTCGGACATCTTCGTGCGCGGCGTTGCCTTCGCGAGCAACTCGCGGATGATCGAGTCGACGTCGTGGGGGTCGATCGGCGGGTTGTCAATGTGCGGGCCCCGGCGCCATCCTTCGGCGATGCCGAGTATCTGGCCCGACGACTCAATGACTTGGCCGGTTACATCCGCCGACTGCGGCGATGCCAGCCAGGTGACCACGGGCGCAACCCATTCGGGGCCGAACCGAGCGATCATCTCGTCGGGCAGGGCGAGGTCTTCGGTCAACCGGGTGAGCGCGCCCGGCGCGATGGCGTTGCAGGTGACGCCGTAGCGGCCGAGTTCTTCGGCCGCGATCAACGTAAACGTAGCGATGCCAGCCTTTGCCGCACCGTAATTGGTTTGCCCTGGGTTGCCGTAGATGCCCGAAACCGAGGTGGTGTTGATGATCCGAGCGTCATTGGTCTTTCCGCCTTTGGCTCGATCGCGCCAGTATCCGGAGGCGATACGACTCGAGGCCCAAGTGCCTTTGAGGTGGACCCTTATTACGGTGTCCCATTCGTCCTCGGTCATCGAGAAGAGCATGCGGTCGCGAAGTATTCCGGCGTTGTTGACGACCACGTCGAGGCCGCCAAAGGCGCTGATCGCGAGTTCCACCATGGCTTGCGCGTCGATGAGTGAACTGGCATCACCGAGGTGGGCGACGGCTTCGCCGCCGGCGGCAACTATCTCATCCACGACGTCTTGAGCCGGGTTGGCGCCACCGGCCGCCGAGCCATCACGAGCGCCGCCGAAGTCGTTCACGACGACTTTCGCGCCCTGATCGGCCAACATGAGCGCGTAGCCCCGCCCGATACCGCGTCCGGCGCCGGTAACTGCGCACACCCGTCCTTCACACATTCTGTCTCTCACGGGGCGCGACTGTAGGTGTAGCGGTTTCGTGGGGTGCAATCGATCAGACGATGGTCGAACCGATGTCGAAAGTGCGCAGCGTGTAGTTTCGATCACGGCTCATGTTCATTTCGTGACCCGAGTTCACCGACAACAAAATCGCAAGCGCTGCATGTGGAAGGCACCTGAAGAACGTGAACGACATCGCCGTACGAGAAGATCTCTTCAAACGCGTTGATGCAATCGCCGAGGTCCTGGCGGCCGACGTTGAAGCCGGTGACGCGCTCGGCCGCCTACCCGACACGACGATGGATGCGTTGTGTCGAGCCGGCCTGTTGGCCCTCAAGCTGCCCGCGGCCCTTGGGGGCTTCGAGGCCGAGCCGCCATTGCAATACGAGGTGTTCGAACGCGTGGCTCACCACAGCGCTGCGGCCGCTTGGTGTCTTTTTATCTACGCCGACACCCTCGGCATGATCGGCGCTCGACTGTCGGAAGAAGGACTGGCCCGGGTCTTCGTCGGCGACGGCACTCCGATCAGTTGCGGTGGCGGGGGCTTGCGGCCGGGCGTGCTTGCGCCGGCACCACACGGCGTCCGCCTGACCGGAAAGTTCCGCTACGGCAGTGGCATTCACGGGGCCAACTGGGTGATGGTCTCGGGCGCACTCCCGGGCGAGAACGGGGGGCGGGGAAAGCTGCTCAACTGCGTGCTGGCGCGCCACTCCGTCACGGTGCATGACACCTGGCATGTTCATGGCCTCAAGGCCACGGGCAGCGATGATTTCTCGGTCGAAGACCTCTTCGTTCCGGCCGAAATGACCTTTGGCGTCGGCGGACCGCCGTTGCGGGGCGGCCGTCAGTACCGCACCGGCATCGTCGGCTACCTCGGTTACACAGTTCCGGCCGTTTGCGGAGCGCTGGCCCGGCGCGCCCTCGACGAATTGATCGACGACGCCGGCAATCGGGTGCGCGGCTACAGCAACCGTTCGTCGTTATCGCAGCGCTCCGCCTTCCAAAGCTTCATCGGCGAGGCCGACACGAAGCTGGCGGCGGCGAAAGCGCTCATGCTGAGCAATGGTCAAGCACTAATGGAAGCGGTTGACAGTCCCGGCAGTGATTTGAGGGCTCGCGACGCAAGCGCGCGCGCGGCTGCTGCCTATGCCACGCGTACCGCGACCGATGTTCTGCAGGGGATCGTGCGCTTCGCCGGAGGAGACTCGCTCCGGTCGGGCCAATTTCTCGAACGGGCCTTACGAGACGCCACCATGGCCTCCACCCACTTGCTTATGAGCGAAGTCGCATACGAGAACCACGCGCAGTTTCTGCTGGGCCTACCCGGCGCCGATTCGATGGCCTGACGACGCTTGACGCCTAGTGCAGCACTGGATGGGAGGGTGCCGCTCAGGGTTGGCGCGGTTCGGTCGTCATCGACCGGTGACAACCACCGGCGCGAACTCCGCCGCCCCCGGATCGCCAACCAAGAAGTTGTCGAACAGCACTTCGTCGGTTGAGGTGTCGAGCACTGCGTAGGAAAGGCGTTTTTCGTTGCGATGGTCGCGGGCGTCGCCGACGGAACCGGGGTTAATAAGCAGCGCCCGTCCGACCCGCTCGGCCATCTGCATATGAGTATGGCCGATGATGACGAAGTCGGCATCGACGTCTGCGATGCGCTTTGCCTCGGGTGAGCTGGGATACACATATTGCGTGTGCGGCGAACACGGACTGGCATGGGTCATCAACAACAGTTTGCCGTCGATGTCGAGTTCGATGGTATTCGGGCGGTTAGCCGTATAGTCGAGGTTCTGCTTGCGCACGTGTGGCGCTTCGCGCGCCCGGACGCCGCGATGGTCGAGCATAACGTGCTCGTGGTTGCCGAGTACGTAGTGCGCTTCACGGGCACGCAGGATCTCGATGACTTCATTGCTGAAGCGGTACTCGAAGACGGCGTCACCGGCACACAGCAACTCGTCGACGTCGCCCATCCGCTCGAGTGCGAGCGACAACGCGTCGGCATTGCAATGGATGTCAGAGATAATACCGAGGCGCATAATTCAACGCTGCGATCAGTGCGCCACAGGCGTGAAGCGCGGAATCGTCGCCTCACTCGTGTCGTGCCAATAGACATCGACAGCCTGTCCGATTTCGAGGGCGTCGAAATCGCATCCGACGATATTGGTAATCATGCGCACGCCGGGCGCGTCGTCGACGTCGACCACCGCGAGCACGTATGGCACCGAGCCCAATAGATCGGGCGTGACGCCGTGGCGAATGATGGTGAACGTGTACAGCGTCGCCCGTCCGGTCGACTGAATCCAGTCAATCGACTGCGAAAGACACGAACCACAGAACGGTGCCGCAGGGTACCGAAAGGTGCCGCAACTTGTGCATTTGGCGAATACGAGTCGGTGCTCCTTGGCGGCGTCCCAGAAGGGCTCCGACCACGCGTCAGGTCCGAGCGCGCAAAGCTGATCAGGGAGAAGGCCGTTGACGACGGCAGGGGTCGAGGTCATGGTCGTGGTCACTTCCGGAGGATAATGGCGGAGTACGGAATCGAGGAGGGTCCACCGGTCACCAGAGCGGTCTCGGCGCCGGGCACCTGGTTGGCCGCGGTGCCTCGGAGTTGTTCCACCCCTTCGACGATGTGGGTCATGCCGATGATGTAGCAATTCGACAGATTGCCCCCGTGGGTGTTGACCGGGATCTTGCCGCCCGGGCGCAGGTTGCCCTCAGCTACAAACGGCCCGCTTTCGCCGCGTGCGCAGAAGCCGAAGTCTTCGAGTTGGAGCAACACCATCGGAC